>NZ_JACKZS010000517.1 GCF_014222285.1 Nostoc sp. UCD121 | reverse complement strand
GGTTAATTAATAAAGACATAATTATTTATACATAAAACTAAGTTTTATAATTTCCCAACTATAAGGATTGGATGTTTTTAGGTATTGATATAAAAACTTAAATATTAAATATACTCTTAACGTCAATATTTCCCACATCGGACGATGCTTATGATAGTAGTAAATCTGGCTACGTCTATATTCTACAGACATTTTATTGGATATTTTTTTTACAGAATGTCCTCTTATATGGATTAGGGATGTCTGGGGAGTATAAATAATTTTATACCCTTCATTTCTGACTCTTTGACACAAATCAGAATCTTCAAAATACATAAAGAATTTTTCATCAAAGCCACCTAATAAATTAAATAAATTTGCCTTAATAAAAAAGGCTGCTCCAACGACAATATCTACTTCTTTAATATCTTGAAAATCCTGCTCTATAATATTAAAACCATTTTTATTTTCAGCATTTTTATGTATTTTTTGTGCTTGAAACTCTCCTTTAATTCCAATTTCAGGTGAAAAAGAAATTTGAAAACTTCCATCTGGAAAAAGTAATTTAGTACCAATAACACCTACATCTTGATTTACAGACATTAATTCTATAAGATGGGGTAAGATGTTATTTGTAAGTATTGTATCAGTATTTAAT
>NZ_JACKZS010000516.1 GCF_014222285.1 Nostoc sp. UCD121 | reverse complement strand
AGCCAGAAGTTAGATTTTTTTTGGATAATAGAAAATCAAGAAATTCCTTCCGTGGTAACGTAAATCACGCTCATTCCAGTTAAAGGTTTGGACTAGAGAATAAACAAGTTCAATTTAGCAGCCTGAGTGTAAATAACAAAAATATCTTACTTGTAAGTCTGCTAGGCTGGCAAATAAAACTTTTTACTAAACCTGACAAATCATACTCATTTAATACCTGAAAAACAAAAAAATTCCCAAAATTGAAAATAATTTTTACCAATGAGGGAGATTTTTAGTCGGTTTATTAGCAGCATATCACATACAAAACAGAGATTTCAAGAGATTTAATTAGTAAATCAAACAAAATGGTAAAACAGCAGCATAAAAAATCAATTTTTGCTCCAATTATTTGGTCTGATAACTAATAGGCTAAATGTGAGCAATGATCATTTACCAAAGCTAAGAATATACACAACAAGCACATTCAAAAATAATTGAAAGATGTGGCGGTTAATGCTGCCAATTTACTCGATTTATTTTTGAGATTGGGCAATAGCAGCATCCAGTAACTTCAGCACCTTTGCCAAGGCGAGGAATTTATAACGGCTGAATGTTTCCAATATTTACATCTGTGGTTAGCATTTCTACTTGAAAATCAGTTGCACAAAACTATGCCCTACGCC
>NZ_JACKZS010000515.1 GCF_014222285.1 Nostoc sp. UCD121 | reverse complement strand
CTATATAAACCTCTTAATTAGATTAATTTATGGCATTAGTTTACAACGAAAAAAATAAAACATTTGAATATCAAGAAGAGCCAGATTTTTTTGAATTACTCTTTCCAATACTTTTTTCTGTATTTACACCTATTAGTTTAGTTAAAGTCATTTTTGAGACAATAAACTCTCCAGGTAAACTTTCTGAAGATGATGCGGAGAACATCAAAAAAATTATTGAAGAAGGTCGTAAACAAAATGTTGCAGAAATGGAAATAGAGATGAGCCGTGATGTCGCTATGGGAATTAACATAGCTAATATTAAAGGAGCTGAGTTGACAATCGGAGCTAAAGGAAACACCAAGTATTCCATCAAGGTTAAATATAAGTAATTGTTTTGGCTTAGTTGATAACAACAAACATGAAAGAGAACGGAGCAGTAGGCGCAGATGTTACAGTCCAATCCCTACACAACAATTCTGCCTGTTGCAGCACTGTCACCATCGCCTTCTCCTGTTTCTCAGGCGGATAACCATATTTCCGCAGCAGGCGCTTGACTAACCTTCGCAGATTCGCTTTGACACTCTCTTGCAAGTCCAGTCATTAGTGACGTTGCTGGCGATTTATGAGCCATTGGATTCACCTTTAGAAATTCGTTTGGCAATTCTACTACCAACTCCTCTAAGAC
>NZ_JACKZS010000057.1 GCF_014222285.1 Nostoc sp. UCD121 | reverse complement strand
CCCAGATGTTAAACTTCATCTGCTTTTGTCGTTTTTGAGTAGTTCTTTTGTAGTCAATTTGGGCTGATTGCGATCGCCACCGGCTCATAGCGGTTACGCCATCATGCGACTGAAAAAAATAAAGTGGGGTAACATTGCGCTTTGTGTATCTCACGCCAACCGCTCAACAGAAAAACTCAACGCTGACCCAAGCCTTGAAAATATTAGATTCATTGGGCGCAACCAGTTGCAGGATTCCAAAACATTGATATCAATGCTGGGATTGTAAGAATAACTGGGTGCAGTAGAGATTTTTTAAAGCCTGATAATCTACATAAAACTAAAGTAGATTCCGAGCTAAACTGTATTGTATAATACAATTCCCTAGAGGTAGTTATCGGGCTACCAGACAGGTGACACCTAGCTACCTGTTGGGTGAAAAAGTAGTGGTTTTTTGTGATTTTTGATTTTCCAGACAGGTAGTTATTTGGTAGCTCAACAGGTAGCTAGCGAGAAGCGATAAAATTGCCAAAAATTGGAAAATCAGCCACCTCTAAATAAACATACCTACTACGCTTATTTTTGCTATTTTTAATTTCCTAAAATCGCTTTGATCAGAGTAGATAAAAATACTTAGTGATGCCCAAAAAATAACGTTACCAAAGACATAAAGTATTTTTGAAAAGGCAAGATTAAAGTTATCAACTATAGTGAATCGCATTTAAAAAGTTGGGGTAGGTTTTGCACCTACTCCAAGGTGTTTAGAAAGCTGTGTTGGGAGTTTGGCAGCTGTCGAGCGCTCCCTTGGCATAACCTCTGTAAGCGATTCTCCCCTACCCCTGCTATAGAAACCCAAAAGCCTAAGCTAATGAGCATTTAAGTTGCATAAATCCAAGGTTGAAGCCCTTACCACGAGCGAGTCAGTCTGGAAAAATGAATGACTATTAGCTTATCTCTGGCGATCGCACTCACCACACACCCCACAATCGCCTATAGTCCCTTTAATCTCCTAACTTGGCTATTTGCCCATTCACCACATTTACGCGGCTTATTTCTCATCTTGGGAGGAAGTTAAAAGCGATCGCTATTCATCCCTCTGCCTTCTGCCTTTTTCAAAAATTCTCGCGTGACCCCTAGTTGTACTCTCCAGGAAGATCAGTTTTTCTAACAGTAATGCTGCCAACTTTCTTACCTGACATTCTCAATAATTCATCACCTGAAAATTCAAAACCAAGCTTTAGTGCTATTCGCGCAACATCATCTGCGGTTGGTGCTGCAAGCACCTCGTTTTTAAGTTCAGGTTCAGACTGCATTTTCTTTAAAAATGCTTCGATTTGCTCAAAAGCCATATTTAAAATTTGATCCTCGCTAGCTACTCGTAATATAAAGAAAAACAGCAGTATATTTTTTAAGACTAGCAGCACAAGGGTATCAAGATTCGGGGGAAAGATGATTATAGCGACGCGCTGCTCTTCATTTATCAGAATCTTGCTTATAAGAAATCACGTTCTGATAAGTAATCATTATCCTACTCCAGATCCGTTTCAGCTTCTCCCTGCCTTAAAGCCTTCCCCACTCAAGAACTCATCGTTTATCAGCAAAAGAATTTTATCTGTGTCCTTGCCCTTGTTGGCATAGCTGGCAGGGTTACTAGGGTCTTTCTTGTTCTCCATACCGAACTTAGCATTATGGCTAATCACTTCATCTTTATGGGCTTCAATCCAATCACGTACCAGCAACCCGTTACAGCCCGATAAATCTCTGAGTGCTTGGTTAGTAATTGCTAGGCGATCTGAGTCAAGAGTCGCTACAGTATCGTTATACAAACAAATTGCCTGATAAGACCGACGAATTTTTTCTATACCTGCCCCCGGCGCTTTGCTTCCCCATATCTCAGCATCAGTCTTGGCTTGCCAGTCAATCTCTTCTTTGATGGGTGTTACCTTGGCATCTGTGGCAGTAACAGCCGGTGCTGTAGCCACACCTTGAGTTACCTTGTTCACCACCTCAATAACTTTTTTCTCTAGCCAAGAGTCTAACTCGGTGACATTCAGAGTAACTGTCTGGGGTTGCTGTGCTGTGGTTTCCATTGCTGCTTTCTCCTTTGTCAATTGTTTGTTAGTTATATCCAGTTGGTTATTGCTATCTTCTAACTGGTTATTACTTTGCTGTAACTCTTTAATCTTTGTTTCTAATTGGGCAACTCTCTGCTGTGCTGACTGTAATTGCTTTGCAGTGTCCAACCGGTTGTTAAATGACTCAAGCAAGTAAGTAATAACTGATTGCTGATTGGGTAAATTTAACTCCTCTTGCAAGTGGCGAATAGCTTCTAAATCTGAAGAACTAACCCGAACATTTGAAAGTTTTTCTTTTGATGGAGCATCGGGAAAACCTACAGGTTTTGTAAGGTAGTAATCGGCATACCCCAAAGTGGTTACAAGATTTTGTAAATCTCGGTCGGTGGGAGCATCCTTAACAAAGTGACCAGCTAACCTAGCGGCGTGTAGCATCTTAGAACCCGTTGAACCCTGGCAATCTCTTTCTGTAGCCAATGCTAAATATGCGGCTCGTAATGCTTTGCAGTTGTCTTGTTCTTCCCCATGTCGAAAATTCAGAATTGGGGTTTTATCTCCCTTGTCTCCAAAATAACCACGAACTACTCGATTAAGTGAACCGTTGCGGCGACTATCAATAGCACGGTTTTGGGCTGAAAGGTCTGTAGGATTCTCGTTAGCCACCTCTGCCAACAGTGCTTTAGTTGTTGGCTCCTTTCTTAACCAGTTCAATCGCTCAATGACGTAACTAGCAGGGTAGAGGGTAGCGATGGGGAATACTGGCTTATCTCCCCGTTTTTTACCTTGACCAGTGAACATTACCTGATAGCTTTGACCCTCCACAGGTGCGAACTTAGCACGAGCCAGAATTTCATGAGGGCGGCGGCCAGTGGCAGCAATTAACCCCACTGCTACTTCATGGAGGTCTTGGGATTCTAACAGCTTACCTGTTACTTCTAAATATTCGTCTGGGCTGATTTCCTGACCATTATCGAGGCGTAAGCTTACCCGTGTTGACTCGTTACGCTCCTCCCAATCCTTTTTATCCAGACCACACAGCAGTAAAACATAGTGCTTTAACTCATAACCTGTTACGTTGCCTTGGGCATCATGCTTGGGTACAGAATCAGCGTTTTTCCCTTGCTCTAATGGCAGTGACTTGAATTTTTTATAGAAGCCAGCCCGACTCAGCACAGTGCCTAAGCTTTTAATGCTGTAGTTAGTGTTGGTATTTATCCACTCGTTGAACTTCTCACAGTGTGGCTTGATCTCTTCAAGGCTTTGCAAATCTTTGACCGCAACAAAGAGTTGATCTACTTGTTCCTGAACTGCTTTAGACATCTGACTGACTCCCCTTTATTTCTAAGCTGTTATTAACTTAACTAACAAGTTAGCCAATGTCAATAACCTGTGAGATATTTTTAACAAGTTATTGACATTATATAACAGGTTAAGCTACGCTAATAACAGGTTGAAAGAACCACAGAAAAAGCGGGCTACTAACCCGCAGCTTAAAAATAAAAGGTATTCTCATGTTACTCACAATTGCTCAACCTCAACAATTCCAACCTACTAGCGACTACTTTGACGGAGAATTCGACGCGGCGATTGGATTACCACCCAAAAGCCAGGATGGAGACTACTGGCGGGGATATCTCGCCAAGGTAAACGAGACTGGTAACACACCGTTCTAAAACCCAAAGGGAGGCTAACAACCTCCCTTAATTTTGCTTACTTTGTCAATTTATCTTGTGGCTGTATCACGGAGTTAACTGGTTGATTTGTCAATCTGCCAGCGATCGCACCCACGGACAATAGCCCGATCATGCTGAAAATGATTAGCTTAATTGGCAAGTCGCTAATGCTAAAGACGTGTAGCGATCGCTTCTCAAATTCCCAGTTAACCATCATAAATTGCACTGGATTAAAATCAAACCACTCTTGACTTTTGATTAACTCAACATTGCATTGGCTAAATTGTTGATGTAATTCACCCTCTACATCTGCCATATCCTCTACATAAATAGTCTTGAGGATTTTCACGTTACAAGGTGGTTGATTCCTATGAAAGTTATCAAGTCGAGCTTCGGGATTACGAGATAACCCAATTTTGCAACGACGGAGGTAACAACCAGGAATTAGCCCGTGATAACCCTCTGCTTCCATTAAATAGATAAATCCCGGCTCATGGTCATTTTTAGGCTGATAGATAAGTGTCGTAATATCATCCAAGTCCATATATTTATTTCCAAACTATTTTGTTAGAAACTGTTATTTTTTTGCAGTTCAAACAGTAATATCTTTTATCCTTTCTCACGGTTAGATTTGCGTGACCACAGTGGGGACAATAAGGCTTTGTGTCACTTTGGCGGCTACCCCCTATAGTCGGAAATGACGCGACTGACATCACCGTGTCAGTGCTTACTGTGCTTGGCTTTAAAGTATCCCTTGTCAATCTCGTGTCATTCGTGTCAGGGGACTTGGCAACCCTTGCCAGTCGCTTTGTATCCTCTATTTCTTGATAGTTAAAACTGACTTTATCTAAATTAGGTAAAAAATAAAGTTTGGGTGAGCGAGAATCGACTACTAAGGCTACTCTTAATAATCTCGCATCATCGGTAACTAACTCATTTTTATGGTTGATGTATTCTTCAATTGCGTCTAAGTTACGAATCAACTTAGCCAAGTTAGACTCGCTGTTTTTCCCCTTGCCGTAGGTATTCAGGTAATGTCTGATTTTGGGAATGCCAATGATTATTTCGGTAAAGAGTGACCGATCATCATTAGTAAAACCTGGGATTTGTTTGGTCATCACTGATTGACCCGACACAATCCAGCCGATGTTATTATGACCAAACTGCTTCAGAATCTTCTTGAGGTTTTCCCCTGCCTTGTATGGCTCACTGCAAGAATTTAGGGTGTTATCTAATTCATCCCATGCCCAAATTTGAAAGAAGTTAGCAGCGAATGTGGGGTTTTTAGCTCGAAAATTTCCGTCGTCTAGGCAATCATCAAAGGATTTAATCGCGGCTGTTGTGTCGCCATACTTAAGGAAATGCTCTAAAGGATAGTTGCTATCTTTGAGTGAAGCAACAGCACCAGGATAAGACACTGTAACCAGAGTATTAGGCACTTTCTCGCCCTTGCCAGTATTGCCACGAGTACAACCAGCTTTGAGGATTTCGCTAATCATTACCGCAGTGGTTGGGGTTTTACCAACGCCCGGATCTGCAATCAGCCGATAGCGGATAGGGTGAGAAGTGACGTAGTTTATAAATTCGTCAGGAGTCCCAACCATCAGCTTAATTTCATCTGTTTTGATGGCTGGGCCCATACGGTAACTGACCACAATACAATCGGTTATTTCTAGCTTGCGAACGCTTGTTATTTTGAATAGTCCTAACTTTTTAGCCAGCGTGTCAGAATGTTTGCTGATTGCTTCTGCAATGGCTTTGGGATGCACAGACCGGGAATAGCCATAGCCAATGTCTACAACACCGTCAGGCTTCACCTGAAAGCCTTTAACGCTCAAAGCTAGCCTGAGATCACTAAACAAGGTACGCGCTATTTCGTTGGCGATTTTCCCGTTGATATCAAAGCCAAATTCACCATACACGGGTTCTATTAAATCACCAAGCAATTGTTGCTGTAGCTGACCTATACGCTCGTTTAGTAATTCGATTTGCAAAAGATAATTTTGGCGCTCACTAGCGATTGCCTCCCCAACCTCATCTAAATTTTCGTTGTAGCTACTTGCTAAACTCTTGATAATTTCTGCTTTGCTTTGATGTCCGTGCGCTACCTTCTCACCCCAGGATTGCAGCCGTCTAAATAACTGCATAGCTTCACTGGTTATCGAGTCATGCTCTAAGTAAATTTTCTCTAATTCCTGAGACTTAGCAAGTTGAAAACGTTGATTAGCTTCCGTTTCTACTTGAGATTTAAAGTTAAATTCCCATTGCTCACATTCGGATTCTAAATATTCAATACGTTGTTTTTCTTGCTGTGATTGGGTAAACGCTTGGTTCAACTTAGCTTGCAGTTGGGCAATTAAACCCGTGTTTTCTAGCTTGCTGTGACCTAACGAGTTGATGGTATTTCTTGCTTCTTTGAGTTCATCTCTCAAGGATTCTAGCTGGCTGCTAGCGTTAGTTAACTTTGACTTGCAAGTGTCAAAATCCCTAATTATTTTATGCAGTGTCTTACCTGCTTGTTCGTTTTTACTTTCAGCATCATTTAGCAATCTCTGTGATTTATTATCCGCGATAAAGTAAGTAATAAAACTTGCTGGCAATGCTCCCACACCAAGCATAGAGATTACTTTGGCTATATCGTTGGTGAACCCTCCAGAAGCTACTGCCAAGCCAGCGCACAAGCTAAAAGCACTTAGCCCTAAGCTGTAGGATAATCTCATGATTTTACCTCCAGATAATCACCCAATTGGGCTTTGAAGCTTGCTAGATTGCCCTGTGATTCAACAGTTTTTAGTCGCAATTCTTCAGCTTTAATTTGTGCTTGTAACAACTTTTGATTTAGTTCGTCTTTGCTATAAACCGAGATATTCGTGTCAGCGCTCGTCTTAACTTGACTAACATCTAAAGCAACTGATTTTTGGGTAGTTACCTCTTTTTGATTAAGGTAATCCAAATAATTACCCTTGACTTTTTCAATCTCGGTAGCTGCTTGGATGCCAGCGCCAAAAGCCTTTGAGTGTTTACCAATTACAGTAAATTTCTCGCGTGTTAGGTCGAGCGCTGCCCCGGTCAATTTGAGCGATCGCGTTGCACCTTCATAGATTTTCATCCCTTTATCAAGCTGGCTTTGAGTTGCCTGTGGGAGAGTTTCGGGAGGATTTAGGGGATCTGAAATATGGTATTGATTGGGTTGGAATGGTGGCATCATTCCCGGTACTAAGTCAGGGGTGACAGTTAGTAAGCCAGGGATGCGGCTATCTATGGGAGTAGTCGTAGGGGTAGCAGATGTGAAATTAGTGCTAGATGTCGAGTTTTGGTTACGCCCTGCTAACTTCTCAGCTACAGCTTTCGCGGCTGCTTTTGTAGTGTCAATTCTTGCCATTGCTCAAAAACTTTCTAGTGTTCAGTAGGGATTGATATTTAATTTCTAGTTGCCTAAATGCTTTGTCGATTTCGCTAAACTCAATTGATAATTGTTCGTCTAGATCATATTTTTTCAGGACTTGGTTTAGCTCTGTTTCGTCCGTCTTTGCATCTTGAATTTGGTTATTTAAATCATCCATAAACCTTTTTTCTATGAGTAGGGATATGGCATAATTGCTGGGTAATTAAGACACATTCCCAGGATGGGATTTTACAAGTTTTAACGAGGGATGCTGGCAACATCCCTTTTTACAGCGCTTCCCGCTATTATGCAATACAGTTTTTCTTCTTGCACCTCTCCTACCATAGCTTTTAGCTTTAAGGATGATGTACCTCATAGCTGCCAGAAGTGCTGTATTACCCGTTTGATTCGCGTCTACTTTGTCCGGTGGCGTGATAATTATTCTGTAAAACCTTCAAATCTAGATACCTCTAAATCAGCAGTAGCAGCCCATTCCAGATAGTTGAAATATTGTTTTACGTCACCGATCGCTACATCACAATCAAAGCGCAAGCCTTTAAACTGTGGATGTTGGCGGATTTGTCCAAGTAATTCTTGTGCTTGAGAAACTAACTCAGGCAAGGAATTAGCGCTTATGCTTGCCTCTGGTTCAGTGCCGGAAATTGTAAAAGTCATAGCGTTAGTACTCTTTCTAATAACCAGTTAAGAAAATCGAGAGGAGATAACAGGATGTTGATCGCTCTCACACGATTAGCTTTTTTCCCAGTTCGGTGATGATGCCTTCAATTTCTTGGGTCAGGTCAGTTTCATCTGGGGTAATTGCTACAGGTTCCTTACCCAAACTGGCCAAATCTCTAATCGCTCCCAAATATCCTTGCTTTTGATGTTGCCAGTGCTGATTTATACCCTCTACAAGTTCGGCATCCCTAACAGCCAAGTTATTTAAAATCAGTTGGTTTTTAACTTGGGCGATGGCATCTACTAATTCAATTTCTTGCCCTGCCTGTTTCGCTAGCTGGTCAATTAAAGTCAGTTGGGCATGATTGCTTGGGGATTGGGTAGGCGCTGCTAAATGTCGCTCTTGCTGGGGCAGAGAAAGGGTATTTTTTGGCTGTTCTGGGGCTGGTTCCGATGTTTCCTGTGTAAAATTTTGTAAATTTTCGGGTGACTCTGAGGTGTTGCTAGCCACCTCTGGCAATTTTGGCTGGAAATGGGAGGCGATCGCTTCTAAATCTGCCTCTGAAACTGCCTTTACAGTGTCGAAATCATCAGGGCGAACATGGCTTAAAGCCAGTCTAAAGCTCTGTTCCGTGGTCATATATCTTAAGCAAGCATCATGAATGCTTACTGTGTCGGCTGTTGGTGCTGTGGTTCTCTTTCGTGCTGCCATGATTTACGCTCCCTTCTGTATTTTTTGGATTTGTTGGAATGCTTGCTGATAGCGGTATCTAGAGAAATCATTCGGATTTTTGGCGATATAGCCTTTGACTCGTTCAGACCGTCGTAGCTGTGCCATTAATCGCCCTACTCTGCCCAAAATCCATGCTTGGTAGGGTGATAAGGGTGATTCCCGGTCGTAACTGCCATCGTGGGTTTTGGGGTAGGCATCTCTGAAACTGGGGATTCTCCAGAAAGCTAAATTCTCCCAAGTGACTAAGGTCGAGCGACTAACACCCAAAACCTCAGCTAAATATGTCTTGGTAGATGGAAAATCTAAAAATAAATCTAAATCTGTAGAATGCTTGCTCCGTCTAGGTTTCATGGGTTTACTACAGTAATCAATGTGAATCAGATATTAACTAGCTAGCAATCAGAATAAGTACACATCACAATGTCGCTCCTAATCGCTAAATCCCTTACTGTGTAAGTTTTTGGGGTACTCGTAGGACGCTAACTAGTGACTTGTTGTTGATCGATTGCTTCTCTGTTGATATAGTAATTAAAGGTGAGTCACCTGTCAATACTATGATTCAAAACTGGTCAATAAAACTCAAGAGGAATGATAATTAGGCATAGTGACTCACTGTTATGTATGCCTTCTAAAAAACCACAAATGACAATCCGTATAGAAGAGGATGAATATAAATATCTACAAAGTTGGGCGAATAAAGAGTTTTTAACGGTTCCCCAATTGACTAGGGTGCTAGTAAAACGCGCGATCGCCGAACAAAAGAAACTAGAACAAAATAAATCAGCATGATAGAAGCACAAATTCAAGATATTTATTCACGCCAAGTTGCGATCGCCAAGATGATTGAGGTAGGGAAATGACAGATACACCAGAACAACCAAGCCGACTTGACCGTATAGAAAATCTAGCTATCAGAAATACTGAAGCTATAGCTAACCTCACAGTAAAGATTGACAACTTAACTGATAACGTAAATGAGTTAACCAGCAACGTTGACCGAGTTCTTGCTCGTAGCGCGATTTTGGATGATGTGTTACTTGAGTTACGTGATAGCCATGAACAACATCAGCGTAACTTTGAAGAACACCAGCGCACTACTAACGCAGCATTAAATCAGCTTGGCGCAATATTGCTACAGCTAACACGGATTGATCCACAAAACTAGCTCAGGCGATCGCAATGCTGGGAGTGGATTATGAAGAGATTTCCTTAAGGAAAGCGATCGCCTTATCAATAATTTGTATTTTTGAGGACTACACAAAAGATATAAAATTTTTATCAATTTCTCTAGAATTCACAGAATAAATAGCAAAAAAAATGCTAGCTACACAGCCCTCAGCTTTTTGAGTGCGATCGCAGGGATTAGTCAATCAATCCACCACGGTAAGCAAAAGCAGCGCACAAAGAAACGTTTACTAGACGTTTCAGCCCCCGGACTCTGCAACCAGCAAGTCTAATTAAATTTATAACTATTTCAAGCTTACCGACTAATCCCTACAATCTGCAAATTTAAAAGTGAAGGGGCTGTCCAAACCAACAAAGGACAACCCAATGAATAAACCCCTTACTTCTGACAGACAGGGGTTTGCGAATGAAAAACCTAGTATTCTAACGCAAACTTTCCCCAACAATCAAGAATCTCGAATTTCGGAATTATCAAACCATATAAGCGATCGCCGAACTAGCACCAAATATTTAAAAGCGGGTTGCTGTGACGTTGCTCTAAGACCATGCCCCGACCCGGATGAGTTACTGCGATCGCCTAACCTCAACTTAGAGGAGTCCTTTTACTTACAGCGATTAGTAAAGCTTGGCTGGTTTAGTGGTCAGGTGGCCGCCGTACTTCTCCAAATTGAAGCCAAGGTTGGAGGGGTGGCAGTATGAATCACAAAGGATTCGGCAAGATAGCCTCACCCCAAAAATCACTAAATCAAGAACTAAGGCAGGTTTTTAGAAAATTCAACAAGCGAGGTAAGCTCAGAAGTACCCCTTGGGCTTTGCATGAAGTCTCAAGACTTGAGTCCAGAGATGGAAAAGTCCATCAAGTTGTTGTAGCCGACAACCAAAATGACATGGCGCAAGGCGATGCCTGCTCTGGGCGTAGCCATCACCATGATAGCGAAATTCAAGCACTGGGTAATTATCAAGGATTCAAAGAGCCATCCGCACCTTATACTTTGCCAGCCAGAGAAGATTTTGAAGCAAGCCACTGGCAAGAGTGGGGTGAGAGTGGGATTGACAGTGAGATAGCGGCACTTAACTTCAAATCGCTGTCAGGGAATGCCGCTTTTGATTACTTGCTCTACTCCGATAAAATCAGCCGCCGTAACGATGGGCGGCTACGCGATGGGGATATGCGGCGATATGCTCACCTGTCTAATGGTGGTTGGTGGTGTAGCGGAATAAATATTATCACTGGTGAAGATTCCGATTGGGGATGCTTCAAGCCCAACACGCCAAGAATAGATGAGGGTAACAGCAAGGCAATTAAGTATGAGCATCCCCCCAAAGTTGACACAGAAATTTTTGCCTTACGGATTCCCACCCGGATCTGGGAATTAATTAGCCGCCGCTACGATGTGGCACTACCAGAAAATTACCAAAGTTTACCTTTTGGTGATTTTTGGCGATGGGTGAGAGAGAATACCCAAATTCCCATTATCATCTGCGAGGGTGCTAAAAAAGCAGCTGCAATCTTATCTTGTGGTTACGTTGCGATCGGCATACCAGGGGTGTGGGGAGGCCGTCGCCAACCAAAGGATGAATACGGCGAAAATAACGGCGCACCATACCTGATCCCACAGTTAGCCGCTTATGCTCAATCAGGCAGGCGAATTTATTTCTGTTTTGATGCCGATGTGAAGCGCACCACGGTTAGAAGCGTGAATGGTGCGATCGCTAAAACTGCCAAGCTTTTATCTTTGCGTGGCTGTGAAGTCCGAGTAATGGGGTGGCATTTGGCATTAGGCAAAGGGATTGATGATGTACTAGCTGCTTACGGCCGCGACCAATTTGATACTATTTACTGCGATGCTCTGAAATTAGATGAGTGGAACACCAAGCAACTAAGGCGGCTCACATACACCCCAGATTTGAACTTAAATCAGCGTTACTTGGGTGAGTTGGCTATTCCTTTGGGTAAGCAGCTAATAGGCTTGAAATCGCCAAAGAACACAGGTAAAACTCACTTGCTTCAGTGGCTAACTGACCCGATAATTCGCGCTGGTGAGAGGAGAGTGTTAGTAATTACCCATCGGGTGCAACTGGCAACCCAGCTTGTAAAAAAACTGGGATTACCTTTCATTACCGAAGTGAAGCAGACTGAGCAAGGCTCACATTTCGGAATGGGGTTAGTAATTGATAGCTTACATCCAAAAAGCCAAGCCAAATTTAACCCTGATGAGTGGAAAGGGTGCTGGTTGATTTTGGATGAAATCATGCAGCTAATCTGGCATTTGTTGAGCAGTTCGACTTGTCAGAGCGATCGCGTAGCCATCATCAAAAACTTCAAACGCCTGCTACTGAATGTTGTTAATTATGGTGGGAAAATCTTCATTGCTGATGCTGACTTAAACGATATTGGTATTGACTTTATCAAAGGACTAATTGGGCAAGAGATTGACACTTTTCTCGTGGAAAATACATTTCAGTTTGTAGAGCCTTGGCAGGTAAATTTAGTACAGGGTAATAATCCAGCACAATTAGTAAAAATCCTTACCCAAAAACTAGAGAATGGGGATAAGTGTTTTGTTGCTTTGTCTGGACAACGGGCTAGTTCTAAATGGGGTTCTCGCAATTTGGAGGCGTACTATAAAAAACTGCTGCCACACCTGAGAATTTTACGAATTGATTCTAAAAGTACAACTACTCTTGGTCATCCGGCTTTTGGCTGTACAGATGATTTAAATGAGGTAATTAAAAACTATGACCTCGTTCTAACTACCTCGACCATTGAGACTGGGGTATCAATTGAAGAAAAGCATTTTGATTATGTTTTTGGGATTTTTCAAGGCGTACAAACTACCGATGGTGTCAGACAGCATTTATCACGTTACCGCCTTCCAGTCCCGCGTTATATCTGGCTTAATCCAGTAGGCATCAATAGGGTAGGCAATGGCTCCAATAGTGTCAAGGCATTACTAGCAGGTGAGTACATTAAGAATAAAGCCAATATTAAAAAGCTCGTTGATTTGGGATTTGAGGAATCGATAGAAGGCAATTTTGAGAGTATTTGCATTAATACTTGGGCGAAGCTAGGGGCAATCATCAATGATGGGATGAATAGCTATGAATCGCAAATTATTAGTGATTTGAAATCTGAGGGACATATCATCTGTGAAGTCAGCGCAGATGAGTTACCTGAACCCGCAGAAGTAGAAACTACTAAGCAAGAAATTTACAAAAACTGCAAATCAGAATATGCGGGACACTGTGAGAATGTAACTGCATCTGAAAGCATTACAGATGAACAGTTTTTGAAACTAGATAAACAGAATTGCAAAACTGAGTCCGAACAGTTAAAACACAGAAAAGGTGAGATTGAAAGGCGTTATAACGTGACCGTTACTCCCGAATTAGTAGAGAAAGATGATAAAAACTGGTATTCTATAATTCGACTAGATTACTACCTTGGCGTGGGTAGGGAATTTCTACCGGATAGAGAAATAAACGTCATGTCTACCGCTTTAAAAAATGGCGGTGGAGATTATTTCATTCCCGATACTAATAAAAGCTTTATTGGGAAAAAAATTGATGCTTTAGACTGGATTGGGTACAAAGAGCTTCGAGAAACGGACGGATTGAGCAACAATCACCCATTAGCACAAGCAGTATTTGAGAAAGCAAAAACTCATCAATCCGATTTGAGTTTAATTCTTGGCGCTAAGAGTAATATGTTTGCAAAGCTAAATACTCCCATGCAAGTCTGTCAAAAACTAGCATCTCTTACTGGGTATAAATTCCCCCGATTGCGGCGAGAGGGAACACGAGGCAACCAAGTCTGGATTTACGGTGTCCCCGCGCCAGACTTCCAAAAAGATGATGAGGGGAATCTGGTTTTTGTCGATGGTCGCGCTGTTCCCGTTAGCGATCGCCGAGAGGAAGTTTTCACGGCATGGGTAGAGCGCGATATCCTAGCCAGAGAAAAAGCCGCCAAAGCCAAACTGGAGGCACAAGTACAAGCAACAATTCCCAATTGCCAATTGTCAGCACTTGCAGAAACCGAAATTAATACGCTGACTACATTACAAGAACAGTACGCAGAGCAAAAAACACAGACCCTAACAGAAGAAGTTGAGTCAATAGTCATCACTCATGACTCAGAAAGTCAGGTAATCATAGCTGAGTTACCAGTTGAAAATCATCAGCAGTCCACAGAAGCGGTAATTGAGAAACTACTAAAAATTTCTAATTGGGGAGAAGTTGCGGCGAACCAAGCCGAGATTGATCAAGTTTGGCCGCTACTTTCAGAAAACCAGCGTTCGCATCTCTGGGAACTTCATCAAAAATATCAGCAGCAATTGTCTTTAGAGGAATTGGCACAGCAGGCCATCGCTACACAAGCTGAAATTAAGGAAACGGGTTTTGGTTCCCACTTCCGAAGCTATGTTTTGAAAGCTGTTAGAGGGGGAATAGCGATCGCTCGGAAATGCTGGGGCGACAAGCAAGAATGCTCAATACCTTTAAATCAACTATTGCTAGCCACTGGTTAGAGTTTGTGTACCTATTGAGATCCTCACCGGGCTAAAGCCACGGTGATTCCAATCTAATCAAACAGACTTAACTGTATGAATTCTTGGTGGGTTGACGCTTCACAGGATGCTGCTACCTTTGCGATAGTCTGACGCTTTCCTCCACGTCCGTTTTGAGCCTCCGCATATCCTCCGGCGGCTTTAATGTTAGTCGCGGCGTTCACGTCCCTATCGTGAGTGGATTCGCAATTTAAGCAAATCCACTCACGGATTGAAAGGTCGAGTTTGCCGCCTCTAAATCCACAGCATGAGCAGGTTTGGCTTGTTGGCTCCCACCTACTGATAACAGTGAAGGTACGTCCGTATTTCTCCGCTTTCCCTTCGAGAAATGTTCTAAACTGCCGCCATCCTAAATCGCTAATTGCTCTAGATAGTTTACGGTTTTTGAGCATTCCTGAGACGTTTAAATTTTCTAAGATAATCGCTTGATTCTCACGAATTAACTTAGTTGATAGCTTGTGCAAAAAGTCTGTTCTAGTGTCCTTGAGTTTGGCTTGTAGTTTAGCCTTGCGCTTACGAGCTACTTCGTACCTACTTGACCCTCTCTTTTTGCGAGATAGATTTTTACTAAGTCGGCGCAGCCTTCCAATACGTTTTTTTAATGGTTTCGGCGCATCTACTTTCTCGCCAGTGCTGAGGGTAGCAAAGGTTGTTATACCTAAATCTATGCCAACAGCATTGTCTATCTGTGGCAGGGGTGACGATTGAATCTCTACCACAAAACTTACAAAATACCGTCCTGCTGCATCCTTGAGAACAGTTACAGATGACGGCTCGGCAGGTAATGCTCTTGACCAAACAACAACTAAATGCCCAATTTTGGTCAGGTGGACTGATGTTTGACAAACTTTAAATCCACCTTTGCGAAAACGAGCAGACTGAGCAGCCCGACGTTTTTTAAACTTGGGAGGTCGAACAGGCTTACCTTTGCGTTCTTTTTTGCATGATTTAAAAAAGTTTTGGTATGCCTGTTCTAAGTCGTTTAGAGATTGTTGTAAGGGGATGTTTGAGACTTCGGACAACCAAGCTCTTTCATCCGTTTTCTTGGCTTGAGTGATGAACAGCTTTTGCAAGTCTGCACCACTCGGCTTCTTACTACCTGTTTGATATTCAACCTTACACTGAGCAAGTGCATCATTCCACACCACACGAACGCACCCAAACAACTTACTCAATAGCAGTTGCTGGGCATCAGTCGGGTAGATTCGGTAACGATAACGTGCTTTCATAGTAAGATTATATCATTTGGTCTACCACTATGAATAAAGAATATAGACGTGGCAAACACAGTGTTACGTCTCTTAAATCTCATTTGGTCTTCGTTACCAAGTACCGTAAAAAAATATTTGATGCCCAACGGCTAGAGGTGCTAATCCAATCATTTTTTGAAGTGGCAAAAAAGATGGATTTTACTATTGTTGAGGTTAACGGGGAAGGCGACCATGTTCACTTATTGGTTGAGTACCCACCAAGATATTCTGTATCTCAGTTAGTGAACCACCTCAAGGGTGTATCTTCAAGGATGTACCGGAAACAGTTTGCCGATTCACCTCACGCAGAACACTTGTGGAGTCCTTCGTATTTTGCTTGTTCTGTGGGAGGAGCGCCGATTGAAGTATTGAAGGAGTATATAAATAATCAAAGCCGCCCTCCGCTACGCTAAAGGGCGGGGCTTGAATCCCATTCTTTTGGTCAATTTTCAGAACACCAAACAATCATGACAAAAACAAAAATATCATATTTAGCAACCCCTGAAGAGGTAGGCATCACCATGCCACTTTTCGCATTCCGAAAAAATTGAGCAGGCAGATCAATCGAGTGCTGATGGACTTGGCAGACGAGGGGGTAGAGATAGATCGCAGTGACTTGTTACAAGAATTAGCTAATGCATTTATCCGAATAGTTGATGAAGTTGGCGCAGTAGAGGCGTTAGAGCAAGTCAAAAATCTGGGTATCCAGATGGATGAGTAGCCAACTGAGGCAATCGCACCTAGTCTTACATCACTGGTTAATTAACCATCTACTGGATGCAGAGAATTGGCTTCTATGTCATCCTAGACTAGGAGAGTTAATTCGGTGAGTATCTTTGTTTTTAGTATTGACAGGCTTTTCCCTTTTGGTATTTACAGACTTTTCTCCGAAATTTCAATCTCTACACATTAATAATTTTGGAGATAATCGATGTCAATTTATGTAGGCAACCTCTCTTACGAAGTTAAGGAAGATGATATTAAGGGTGTTTTTGCTGAATATGGTACTGTAAAGCGTGTTCAACTACCTACTGACCGCGAAACAGGACAACTACGCGGTTTCGGATTTGTAGAAATGGGAACAGATGCAGAAGAAGCAGCTGCCATTGAGGGTCTTGATGGTGCTGAGTGGATGGGTCGTGACCTGAAAGTGAATAAGGCTAAACCCAGAGAAGACAGAGGTTCGTCTGGTGGGAACCGGGGAGGGTACGGTGGGGGCGGTGGACGTAACCGCTACTAAGCGGAAGAAAGCTGAAAGGAAGAGAGAGCGAATTTTCTCTTCAGACAAAGAGTCTGCCTTTTTTGCACTTTAGTTAACTGGGCGGCTTACCACTATCAGCCATTAAGTAAGTCAATTTAGCAGGAGAGATAATGACCCAAATAATAGTGGGTGACAATGAACACATTGAGTCAGCCTTACGTCGATT
Organism: Nostoc sp. UCD121; assembly: GCF_014222285.1. GTDB lineage: Bacteria > Cyanobacteriota > Cyanobacteriia > Cyanobacteriales > Nostocaceae > Nostoc. The sequence continues at coordinate 21,690 of NZ_JACKZS010000057.1, read as the reverse complement.
TAAACGAGAAGTTTCCAAGGCTGGGATTTTTCCAGATATGAGGAAGCATCGTCACTTTGAAACACCTATAGAAAAACGCAAGCGTAAAGAAATTGCCAAGCACAGGCAGGGTAAAAGACATTTCCGCACTTAATGAATGACATAGATATTAATCAATCCCCTCATAAACATTATGAGGGTTTTCTTTATGGAATTAGCAATAAGCAAAAATTAAGCAATGGTAGTTCTTACTGACTTAAAAGCTTTATCTATAAAAGATTACAGTCACCATTGTCTCGCACTGTTCTTGCGAAGTCGCGGCTCACTGCGGCGATCGCCATTCGTCATATCAATATATATATAGTTGCGCTACAGATAAGGGCTATTACGTGTAATCAGAGCCTCAAACTCTTCTCGATTCATTGTGATGTCCCCGTAATTTGAGATGATTAGGTTAGCGTTCGCCTAACACTACCTTAGATGGTAGTGAGCCACGCTCATTTGATTGTTACCTCGCAAGATCCACTACCGCCATAAAAATACCCCCTTCTGGGGGCAATTGATGTGGTTGATGTGCCTAAAAGGACACAATTGAATAATGAGAGTTCGCTATAAGGATTTCTGTATATATGCCCATCTTACAATGAGCTATCGGTGGATGTCTTCGGTGATTACCTTTTCTTCAAAATCGCTTCACAACAACTTTTCAATAAAATCGCTATTTACACCGTTAACCATTGCTTACTCCCATTGGCAGCTTTTTCAAATTCTCAATCCGACAGCACCCCCGCTTCCATAGCTGTCTTTGGGCTTTGGTAGTAAACAAATGGTCAAAAAGTGTAATTGAAATTACATAGCTTTTAAAGGAATTTGGATAGTAAATTCTGTTCCTTTTCCTAGAGTAGAATTACAGATTAAATTTCCTTTGTGCATATCTACAATAATCTGATAACTAATTGATAATCCCAATCCCGTGCCACTGCCAACTGGCTTAGTAGTAAAAAAAGGATTGAAGATTTGTTGCTGTACCTTCTCAGTCATACCCACTCCATTATCAACAATTCTAATTGATATCCACTGATTGTTAATTAACTCAGTATAAATATGGATTTGGAGAGGCTTAGTTTTGCTTTGTTCAGATTTATTAGAAGTAACTAATGATTCTTCTAAGGCATCGATCACGTAGTGTGACTCCAAAGAGTCGATCGCATTAATAAGAACATTCATAAATACTTGATTTAACTGACTGGCATAGCAGCTTATCAGTGGTAGATTGCCATAATCTTTAATCACTTTAATTGCTGGGTCATCGCTCCGAGCATTGAGGCGATGCTGTAACAATACTAAGGTATTATCGATTCCCTCATGGATATTTACTAATTTCACCTCCGACTCATCAAGGCGGGCAAAGTTGCGAAGCGAAAGGATCAAATTCCGAATGCGAGCGCTGCCATTCTGCATAGAACCGAATATTTTTTTTAGGTCTTGCTTAATAAAATCAATATCTATCTCTTGAAACTTCGATTGCACTTTATTATTTAAGGAGGGCAACTCCTGTTGACAAGTTTCTACCAAATCAATGAGGTCTTGTGTATAACTATCGGCATGACCTAAATTACCTGAAATAAAGCTAATCGGATTATTAATTTCATGGGCAATTCCCGCCACCATTTGTCCTAGACTAGACATTTTTTCGGTTTGAATTAATCGCAACTGGGCTTGCTTTAATGCTTGGATCGTTTCCCGCAAAGACTGATTTTTGTCATGGAGTTCTTGCGTTCTTTGGGTGACTTTCTGCTCTAAGGTTTGGTTAGATTCTTCTAAACTATGATAAAGTTGAGCATTTTCTAGGGAAATAGCAGATTGTGTAGCGAGGAGCTTGAGAACTTCTAAGCGATCGCCAGTAAAGGCTCCTTTCATTAAATTATTTTCCAAGTAGAGTAAACCTATAAGTTTTCCTTGGTTAATAATAGGCAAACATAAGACACTTTTTGGCTGCTGGGTTTTAATGTAGTTATCCTGGGCAAATTGCGGATCAACAGTCACATCATCAAATACCAAAGTTTCTTGGGTTCGGGCTGCGTAATAAATTAGGCTGTGGGGAGTTTCTGAACTAGACTCTAGGGGAATTAATTGTAACGAGTTCCAGTTTAATTCTTCGGCATCAGTCTGACGACTAGCTTGGGCGGCAATTAATAAATTTCCATTCTTGGACAAAATCAATGTCCCCTTTTGCGCTCCAGCATTAACCAGAACCACTTGCATTAAAGTAGAGAGTAATTTCTCTAATTCAATTTCTCCAGCAATAGCTTGAGACGCTTTCATAATTGTGGATAAATCTAGAAGTGAGGGATTTCCTCGACTGGTATAAGCAATGGTCTCAGTGGGTTGAATACTTGTTTTCATACTACGCCGACTAAGCTCAGTATTTTCTCGGTCTAGGACGGAAGTAAGTAGTTGCGGGTAGCATTTTTCTAAGTGGTCAACTTTGGCTTTTGCTCCCCAACGGGCGTAACAGTAATAGGCATCATGCATATATACTTGAGCTATTTTTTCTTTGCCCCAAGCTAGATAGAATTTAGCCGCCAGTTCATTTGCCAGTGCTTCTTCGTTAAGGTATTGATTTTCTTTGGCCCCAGCGATCGCTCGATCGTACATTTCCTGAGCTTGCGCCAATTGTCCTAGAACTCGATACCGTTCTGCCTCAATTAGATGCAATTTATGCACCAAATTCATCGGGGCAAAGCCAGCCCACTTTTGCAACTTTTTCTGGTTCTGAGTGACGCGGCGCAGGATTTGCTTTTGCTGTACTTTAGTTGCCGTAGGGTATAGTGCTAGTCTGGCTAGGGAATCGTAGAGATGGAAAGGAATATTATTAGCTAGAGATGTACCCCTAACTAGGTATTGTTTAACAATATCGGCTTGTTTAACTGCCTGGGCAAATTCACCAAATAAATAGCTCAAACAAGTCTGATTGAGATAGTAGTAAAATACCCCAGTCTGATTATCTATTGCTTCTTGGCTCCTATTCTGAGCTTCTGAATAGACTGAACCATCAAGAGAGCTGGGATTAGGAGATTCTCCAGTTAAATTAAGCACTACTTGATGATAAATATTAATAAAAATCAAAACGTTATCTTGCTTCAACTGGCTCATCACTTCGGTGTAATAACGGAGAGTTTGAGCTAAATCAGAGAGTTCTTGTCCACTCCAATACAGATTTTCTCCCCGTACAGCAGCAGAGTTGGCAGCATATTCTAAATCGCCAGTTTCCAAACCAACTTGGTAGCTTTTCTGAAGTCCCAGTAAAGTGGAGCGGAGGTGTTGTTTCCAGTACAGAATAGTAATATTCGTAATAAATAAAACTTTGGCTTGGAGATATCTAGCATTGAATTTCTCTAAAACTTGTAATGCCAACTGCCCAAATTTATAGCCGCCATCAATATCGATCAATGCGCCACATAAAAGGGTGCCATAGCAAGCATAGGCATAGGCAGATAAAGGGGTATTACCATACTGGACAGATAAGTTTACTTGCTGGAATATCAACAGGGGAAATAGTGCCGGACTACTAAAGAATGCAGCATTTGTGGCACTGGTCAGAATCCGCATCGCTGCTAATTTCTCAGGATGGGACATGGTGGGCAGATTCAGCAAGTCAGAGGGGTTTTTACGCCCTAAAATCAGTTTAGTTTTGGCTAACCCCAGCAAAGTTTGAGGTAGGGTGGGGGTTTTGGGCAACTGGATACCGAGCTGCTTGAGGACATGCAAGGCAATCTGCACCGATTCTACAGACCGATTCTGGGATACCGATGCTTGAATCTGAGTCTCGTAGGTGGTGATTTTATCTAAGAGAGTTTTGGCGTGTTGGAGGGTAAGGTTAGCGATCGCCTCCATTTGTTCAAACTGCCCAATTAAGTAGGCAACCTCTGCTGTGGATTCATGGAGCGCAAGGGTTAATTCATAGTGGGATTGCCAAGCATCTGGGGGGAGCAATTCCATTCCAGTTGTGAAATAGGCGATCGCGGCACTATATGCAGTGGCTAATTTTGCCTTACGTCCCGCCGCCAGATTGAGTTGGGCTAATGCATTACGTTCTACAACCGGAGTAATCAGGGATTGCCCCATATTCAAATGGTTGACAATATCAAATAATTTTTCTTCAAGTTCTAGCTCTGAGGAATTTTGCTGTAGTAATTGACCAATTTTGAGATGAGTGGCGTTTTTTTGCTCTTCAGGAATTAGAGAATAGGCGGCTTGCTGGACGCGATCGTGCAAGAATTTGTAGGTGACAGTTTCTTGATTTTCTGATGGATGTGCAAGGGTTTCTTGACTGAGGTAAAACTTATAAACATCACTAATCGGTAAAATTAACCCTTCTTGTAATGCCTTCCATAAATCCGCAGCCGTATCCACCTCTGATTTTTCCGAAACAATTGCCAAAGTTGCTAAATCAAACTGGTTGCCAATACAAGCAGCTAACTGCAACGCTTGTTGGGTTGATGGTGGTAATTTTCGCAATTGAAAACCCATGAAAGCCACAACATCATCTGTAACTGCAAGAGTTATCACTTGTGCTATGTCACATTGCCAAAAGCCTGAATCAAAATCAAATTGAATGAGGTTTTCTTGATGCAATGCTTTGAGAAACTGAGTGGCAAAAAACGGGTTGCCTTGAGTTTTTTGAGATACTAGTTGAGAAAGAGTCAATGCCAAATTTTCTGGACATTTGAGTGTGTCAGCAACTAATTGATTCACTTTTACTTGACTCAGTGGTGCTAAAGTAATCGTATTAATCGTTGCTTGGTTTTTTTGAATTTCACTCAAAGTCAATATTAATGGATGTCCCGGATCTACTTCATTATCACGGTATGCACCAATTAATAAAAGATAATTTGTATCAGCCATTAATAACTGGATTAATTTCAGCGATGCTGAATCTGCCCATTGTAAATCATCAAGGAACATTACTAAGGGATGTTCAGCACTGGTAAAGACTTGAGTGAATTTTTGAAATAATAAATTAAATCTATTTTGTGCCGCAGTTCCTGATAATTCTATGGCGGGTGCTTGTTCACCAATAATTTTTGATAATTCGGGGATGACTTCAATAATTACCTGTCCATTTTCGCCAACTGCTGATAATATTTTATTTTTCCATTGCTGAATTTGAACGTCACTTTCTGTTAGCAATTGCCCCATTAAATCCTGGAAGGCTTGCACAAAGGCAGAAAATGGAATATTCCGTTGAAATTGGTCATATTTACCTTTGATAAAATAACCACGTTGTCTAACAATCGGTTTATGAACCTCGTTGACAATCGCAGTTTTTCCAATCCCAGAAAAACCTGCTACCAGCATCATTTCTGTTGCACCAAGGCTTACTCTCTCAAAGGTTTGCAGTAAGGTTTCTACTTCGGCTTCTCGCCCATAGAGTTTATCAGGAATGATGAAGCGATCGCACACATCTCTCTGTGCAATCTCAAAATTATCTAATTTACCATCAACTTGTAGCTGATGTAAACATTTTTCCAAATCAAACTTCAATCCCAATACACTCTGATATCTGTCTTCCGCATTTTTTGCCATCAATTTCATGACGATATCTGAAATCACCTGCGGTATCTCATCTCTAATAACTGAAGGAGGTTGTTTTGCAATATGACAATGCACCAACTCCATTGGATCATTTGATTGAAATGGCAATTCTCCCGTAAGTAATTCGTAGAATGTCACACCCAAAGAATAGAAATCTGTGCGGTAGTCAATTCCCCGATTCATCCTTCCTGTTTGTTCTGGGGAAATATAAGCTAGTGTCCCTTCTAATACATTGGGATTGATTAGTGTTTGGGTTTCCCGTGGTAGTAAAGATGCAATACTAAAGTCGATTAATTTGACTTGTTTAGTTTCTGGGTTAATTAAAATATTGGCGGGTTTGATGTCTTTATGAATAATTCGCTCGCGGTAGAGTATATCTAAGGTGTTGCAGAGTGCGATCGCAATCTCTAAAAACTCCTGTAGAGACACGATATATCGCGTCTCTACACGGGTGAAATAATCTTTTAAAGAAATTCCACCAAAGTCTTCCATCACCAACGCATAGCCATTTTGGTAGGTTTCCAGACTGTAGGTGGCGATGATTAGAGGTGAGTTGAGATTTTTGGCAATGGTATATTGATTGCGAAACTGTACTAGTTCGCTGAAGCTGGGATAGGGATTTTTCAGCAGCTTGATAACTACAGGTAATGAGTCAGTATCTCGATAACCGCGATAAACTAGGGTTCTGGAACCGTTGTAAAGTTCTTCACTGATGGGATACCCAGGAATACTGACAAGAGTGTTAAGCATACTGCTAAATCTTGATAATTTCTGGATTTAGTATTCCCAAAGCCGACCAATTGCACGATATTCTAATGGATCTGTCGGTCTTATCTGGTGATTATTAACTAATAACTGCTGTGTATCGTTCGTAATTGTCATGCGGACAAAGTTAAAATGTGTAATTTTTTGAATTGCTTTTATGATTGTAAACTGCGGCTCTCACTAAGATATTCTTCTTTCAATCTACTCCAAAAGCCTTAAGTATCTTTAATGGCAGCTTATACCCAAAGATGAACAAATGCCTTAGCATCCACGCTCTTCCTTTCATTGAACATGAATGAAGAGACACATCTATTAACTTGCGCCAGCTTCAGCCGCCGCTACATCTGGTTTAGGCTCTTTCGCTTTCTTTTCAAAGATTTGAACCCCAGCATCAACTACCTCAAACCCGTTTTCTGTTCGCACGCCAAGCTTGCCGGATACCGACTTTTTGCTATCGCTGCTCGTTCTGCTCCAGCTTCACCAAATCGCTCATGCAACCAGACGACCGCCTGCCGTAGAAAGACCCCGAATTTGGAGGCTCACGCCCCAAAATTAACATTCATTGATGATGTCCTCACTAGCACCCTATTGGCGTAATACACTCAAAGTAAGAAGTCGGGTAGTTGACCGTGGAATTATCAACGCTACAAGGACAACCAGCAAGTATTCTCGGTTTGGCAGGGCAACAGTCGATAGATGCTGCAACTGTTTTGTTGGCATTTGAAGCTGGAATCAATTACTTTTTCTTTTACAATTTGGAATCTGAAAACTTTTTGGGTGGCTTAAAATCTCTCTTGCTAACAAACCGTGAGCAGGTCTTGGTGGCAACGGGGAGTGAAAACCGAGATATACAATCTTTACGCCTTTACCTCGACTCTGTGCGCTATCGCCTAGATGTCGAGCAGGTGAATGTATTTTTTATTGAATATGTCTCCCCTGGTGACGACATGGCTCAGGTTCAGGCGTTGCTTGGTGAACTTTATTCGTGGAAAGATAAAGGACTTGTGCGCTACGTGGGAGTTACCACACACAATCGAGCTATTGCTTTAGAAATGATAGAACGTCATCAGTGTGATGTGTTGATGCACCGCTACAATATGGCACATCGTCAGGCTGAACAAAACGTTTTACCTGCTGCTCAAAAAGCTAGTATTCCCGTGGTGGCATTCACTTGCACGCGCTGGGGAACGTTACTCAAAGGGCATCACAACTGGCACGGAAAGTTACCTACGGCAGCAGACTGTTATCGCTATACACTAAATCATCCAGGGGTGCGTCTGGCGCTCACCGCCCCCAAAACTAGGCAGCAATTAGAAGAAAATCTCGCTGTTCTGCAAGCGCCCCAAATTGAAGCCGAAGAAGTAGCTAAATGGCACTCATACGGGAACTTGATTTATGGTAATGGGCAAGACGCATTTGATACTCAATGGGTTTGAGAGGTGGAATGGTTGAGGGGAGCGATCGCATAACACGAAACCATATTGGGATTTGACTGGGATGCAGACCTTTTTCTTAGAGGAAATTTGGCTCAGTAGCTGTTGCTCAGGCATACCTCGCAGCGTCGCACTTTGACATGATCCATCTGTAAGATAGCCATGTAATAGATGCTTGAATATAGAAGTCAAACAAAAAACCAATTATACCCATGTCGGAAATTGAAAACTTGGGAGTGAGTGTAGAAGAGTATTTAGAGGGATTGGCAGCAGGGATTGACATTTTAGAGTTGAAGCGGTTAGAAGCAAGGGGAATTCCCACCAATTTAGCTTTAGAAGTGATGGCGATTATACCAAAGGTAATCAATGGCACAGCCACACCTGAAGAGGTTGTCCGAGGACTAATGATTATGTCGCCATCCTTAAGAGAGCAAATTGAATAGTTTCGAGAATTACCACATTGGTTTACTTTGGGTTGTCGCCTTGCATCAGTGCATCTAACTGAGCTAACAACTTCTCTACTTTGGATTTTTTCTTCGGATCATCCCACACTTTCGCTTTTTTGAAACGTTGAAAAGTATCATCAACGCGGTCTTTTATGGATGCTGATTCTGTTTGCTTTGATGACTCTGATTTAGACTGCTGCTCAATTTCTTGAATCTTACGCTTGATTTCGCTCAGTGAGAGATTGTAAGCGATCGCATCTTCTAAGAATTGTTTTCTTGTTTTTTCATCACCAACTCGTGCGATCGCTTTGGCTTTACTTGTCTCCAGTTTCCCCTGACGTAATACCTCTAAAATGTCACTGGGCAAATTGAGCAATGGCAAACGATTGCTGATAAAAGAGTCTAGTTTAATATTGCCGAGCGAGGTCAAAACCTCCTCCACTACACTAATGACATCATTGCCAATAACGTTATTGGCAGCAGTTCTACCACGCTGTTGGTTTTGAATGTGATGTAGCAGTGGTGGTACTTCTTGGGGTGAAATTTTTAATTTGACAGCCAAAAGTCGCACAATCCCATCAGTTTCTTCAAGGTCAGTGAGTCCCGAACGAGCGAAGTTTTCTATGAGGGCAATTTCTAGAGCATCTTCATCATTGAGTTGACGAATGACTACAGGGACTTCTACCAATTCCAGAATGTGTCCTGCTCTGTAGCGTTTTGCCCCTGCTACTACCTCATGTTTGTCACTGCCAGGGATAGGACGGACTAAAAGTGGTTCTAGAATGCCGTTTTTTCTGGCAGTAGCAACAATTTTGTCTACCTCTTCTGGGTCGATGTAGTACCGCAGTTCTGCTTTAGGCAGCACAATCAAACTTAGGGGCATAGTCGCCTTAGTTTGGTTAGCATCATCCCTAAAGATAAACTCTTCTACCATTCTTCTATCTCTTGCCATTGGTTACTCCCAAGGCTTCGGTAAAAAGTGCCTCAAAATCTTTGGCGGCGCGTTTAGCTGTTGCTCCTGGTAGTTCCCAAACCGTCGTGCCTTGCCCTGGTGCATCAGCAATTACCTGTAAGTCATACACCATTGTTTTTAGTAAAGGAAACCCTGTGTTTTTTTCTGATAATGCTCTTTGGGCATCTTTGAGTAATACAGTTCCTTTTTTTGCGTGATTTAAAAATAAACCAACATGGGGCATACCACCTCGCAGTTCTCTTGCCTGCCGCAAAATTCTTACCATTTTTGATGTACTGTGCATATCTAGACCTGCTGGTTTACAGGGTACTAGGGCTAGGTCACATCTAGATAAAATTGCCTTGGTTGTTTCACTTAGGCTACCTGGCCCGTCTACAACTACAGCATCATATTGTTCTGCTAAAGTCGGCAGTTCATCAAATAAATCATCCGGGTCTATCATTGTTTTACACGGCAGTTGCAGGTCTTTCATCCAGTTAGTACTACTCTGCTGTGCATCTGCATCCACAATCATCACTGTTCCGCGTTGGCTTAACCAATACGCCAGATGACCAGATACAGTAGTTTTACCAGCGCCCCCCTTCTGGTTTGTTAACCCAATAATCATAATTTTTTTTAAAGTCTTGCTCAATTTACTATTGCGCTTGTATCTGTCGCAATTAATTTTCACTATTTAGCAGTAATAGTATCAGTTTTTTTTTGAGATGACTTGATAGTACTGCGATGGCTTTGCCCGCCGCAGCCATCGCATCCCATTAGATAGGCCCTTTGCCAATAACGTTATTGGTGGAAATGCTTTTGTGAAAATCAGTGAAGTTAATTGTGCGAACTTCTCATGCAATGGCATTATTGGCTCATCTGGTAATTTCATGCTTTATGCCGTTAAATTGATGAAATATTGAGCGATGGGATGAATAACCGAATTCATCATCGCGTTCATAATATTGTTGAATCCAATTCTGTAAAAAATCAAAAGTTTGTGCCTGTTCTTCAGGCGATTGGAATTTATGCACTTCCCAAGGGCGATTGCGGTTATTTTCAAGACACTTATCAATGCCAGGATTGAGGAAATAAATTTCAGTTGAGAATTCAAGAGCAATTTTGAGTAGCGTAGTATAGCAACCTTCAATTACCCAAGCAGTATTATTTTCTATGAAGTCTTGTAGATCCCTAACTGAATGTTCGTGATTACGCCGTATGGCAATTTGGTTTGCTTCCCATGCAATAGTATCGAGATCGAGAACTGGAATGCCGAAGTCTTTGCCAAGTTTATTGGCAAGAGTACTTTTGCCAGAACCAGAATTGCCAAATATTAAAAATCGATGCATAACAATGATTTAATTAATAGCGATCGCAAGAGTGGTTTCTGTGGAGCATCACACTCTTACTTATCATCTCGTAAATACAATCTGCTGCTGTCAATCGGACTACATCTTTATGCATATTATGATTTTTTTGTAAAGACATTGATTACTAAAATTTAAAATAATAGCTTTAATAGAAATATAAGATAATTTCTCACTTAATTAAATGGTGAGAAAAAGGAGTTGCTATGTTGACTCACACGATACCTATGCAATGGCTAATAGAGCTAGTGCAAGAATATCGAAACATTACTAAACGCAATCTGTTTTACAAAACAGTAAATTTGGCTTCTTCACCTTCAGACTTTCAATGGATCAGACAACTGTATTATTTATCCTGCGACTTTACAGCAGCAGTGGCGTTACGTTATGGTAGCTGCCACGATGCACGTTTTCGTGATGCTTTTGGCGAACACGCTGCTGAAGAAGTGACGCACCCTGAAGAACTAGCTGATTGGATGCGTGAATCTGGCTTACTAGCTCCTGATGAACAACTAACTTCAATACCACCAACATTTGAAACTTTAGCGTTAGGGTCTTATTTTATCCGCTCTGTGATGCGTGAATCGATAGCACATCAGATTATTACGCTGAATTTGGTGGCAGAGGGGCTTGCTTACGACTTCTATGCCATTGTCAACCCTAAACTAGCCGAAGTAGGATTGACCCCTAAAGGTTATTGGTTGGTTCATCAAGAATCAGATATGGAACATCAAACTTTAGGGCTTGAGTTAATCCCAGAATGTGAGCGCAATTCATTGTGTGGCAGAGGATATACTCATACTATGTGGGAAGTGTTCAGCCTTTTTAACCAGTTATTATACTCTTGGAGTGGAATGCCAGTAGAACACAAACCCCAACTTCCTACACCTATAGAATTGGGTAGTTATAAGGGAAAATCCTAGTTGGTATTGAGCCGATAGAAAAGGGAATCCACCAGAGAGGTACTGCCCCTCCTATATCTGTGTTATCAGCACAGCGCCTCGCTTTTCGGCTTCTGGTGGAAAGCGGAAGATGGAGGAATTGAACCCCCAGGTGTTACCCTGCTCTAGTTTTCAAGACTAGTTGCCCTCCCTTGAGCAGCATCTTCCATATAAGGGGTGTCTGGCGGGACTTGAACCCGTTATGACTGGTTCCACAAACCAGCGCCGCGACCACTTTGGCTTCAGACACCATCAATGGAATCAATGGGACTTGAACCCATAACCTCCTGCTTGCAAGGCAGGCGCTCTAGCCAATTGAGCTATGACCCCATGTGGCAGGAGTGACAGGATTTGAACCTATATAAAACCGTTTAGAAGACGGTTGCCTTATCCATTAGGCGACACTCCCATAAATTGGTAGCCCCGGCAGGGATTGAACCCGCGACTTCCTCTTTGTAAGAGAGGCACTCTCCCAACTGAGTTACAGGGCTAAAAGAGCGATTGACGAGACTCGAACTCGTACCGTGAGTTTGGAAGACTCTGATGCTGCCATTACACCACAATCGCATTGAAGCTGGTGACAGGAGTTGAACCTGCAACCTACTGATTACAAATCAGTTGCTCTGCCAATTGAGCTACACCAGCATTTTGATAGTACCCCTGACAGGGCTTGAACCTGTAGAAAACCCGTTTTAAGCGGATCATGTCTTCCAATTGCATCACAGGGGCAAGGTGGGTCGCCAGAGACTCGAACTCTGATCACTCCGCTTAAAAGGCGGGAACTCTAGCCATTGAGCTAACGACCCACGAATCCGAGTGGTAGGATTTGAACCTACGACCGCCTGTTCCCAAAACAGGAGTGCTGCCAAGCTACACCACACCCGGATAATACTGCCCTGCCAGGATTTGAACCTGGAATCTCCTCGTTCAAAGCGAGGGATGTTGCCAGTTACACCACAGGGCAATAATTGGCTGCCGAGGTTGGAGTTGAACCAACATCTCTATGATTCAGAGACGAGCGCGACTTTCCCAGTCGTCCACTCGGCAATGAATGGCTGCCCCAGTAGGACTTGAACCTACAACCCCCGCGTTAACAGCGCGTTGCTCTGCCATTGAGCTATGAGGCAATGTGCCAGTCCCCCAGATCCGGATTGAACGGATGACCTCCTGTTCTTCAGACAGGCGCTACTACCAACTGAGCTACCGGGGGATAAGGCGAGAACGGAGAGACTTGAACTCTCAATCTTCAGTTTCGTAATCTGAGATGTTATCCAGTTACACCACGTTCTCAAAGGCGGAGAGAGAGGGAGTTGAACCCACAGTGGACTTACATCCACGACTGTTTAGCAAACAGCTTGCCCTGCCAATAGCAATCTCTCCATAATGGGCCGGGCTGGAATTGAACCAGCAACGCAAACGCGGCGGTTTTACAGACCGTTGCCCACACCAGTAGGCGAGCCGACCCATAAATTTGGTAGTGCAGACGGGACTTGAACCCGCTAATTACACGCTTGAAAGACGTGCCGCTCGGCCACTTCCCTTCTGCACCAAGAGTGAGATTTCTACTACATACAAGTTTGAGAAGCTGTTTTTAACAGCCTCCAGGTTTGGTTTGGCGGAGACTGTAGGAGTCGAACCTACTTCGGTTTTTAGACCGATTAACCAGTTTGTAAGCTTCTTATGTTGGAGTACGCAGTAGAACGCAGAGACTAGGATTTGAACCCAGACCAAAGGTTTTGGAGACCCTTATGCTGCCGTTACACTATCCCTGCATTGGTCGCAGAGGTGGGAGTTGAACCCACATATCCTCGGTTATGAGCCGAGTACCTTGCCGTTAGGTTACACTGCAACGTTTGGAGTCCGAGGTGGGGATTGAACCCACGATGATTGATTTTGCAGATCAACGCCTTCCCACTTGGCTACTCGGACACATTTAGAAGCCTTGACGGGAGTTGCACCCGCTTCTCTCTGACTGAGAATCAGAACGACTTGTCTATTTGTCCACAAGGCTACACGGGGGTGATTGGATTTGAACCCACGATCTTTCGCTCGACAGGCGACTGCTTTAAACCAGACTAAGCTACACCCCCACGTTGGATGGCAATTATTTAGTTTTCATGGTTCAGAAGTGTTTGCGCTATGCCTTTTTGAGAGGCTGTAGTGCTTCACTACATATATACTACATAATGTAGTACAAGGTGTCAAGGGCATACTACAAAATTTTGAGAAGAAGTGAGAGGACATTGTGATGTAATCGCGGTATTGCCCTCTCTGATTGAGTTTGAAGTAAATTACTCAGATTCACTCAGGCGTTGTGCGTTCCAAAACTGTTCGGCAAACGCAATTGCTGGGTGAATTGGGGCTTTAGGCTTGCTTTTGAGTACCATTCCAGCTTCATGCGGTAAGCGATCGCTCTTGATTGAATTACACTTCTCACACGCTGTTACAACGTTGTCCCAACTGTGCTGCCCACCTTTTGAGCGGGGAATTACATGGTCGAGCGTCAGACACTTGCTGCTGCCGCAGTATTGGCAAGTGTGGTTGTCTCGCTTGAGTACTTCACGCCGATTTACAGGTGGTACTTTCCAGTGGCGTTCGGGATTACCCATAGTCAAGCGAATATGTTCGGGAACTTGTAGTACAACACTGGGTGAGCGTACTTCCCACTGCTTTGTACTGCCAAAATCCAACGATTCTGCCTGACCTGTGACTAACAGCACGATTGCTCGTTTAATGTTGATACGTGCCAGTGGTAGGTAGTTCTTAGAGAAGACCACCACCGAATTTTGTAATATGTGTGGTTGAGCTTGCATCACTGATTCACTCCTCAAAAAATAACCCCCGCCTCTGGTCATCAGGAGCGGGGGTCAGGTAGTTGATACTTTTTGCCCTATGTCGGTGCTGTAAGACATTTGCACCTCCCGCTTTGGATAAGTTGATCTAGATTCAGCCATCCGGTAATCGCTTCAAAAATACTTTCACGCTGCAATTTACTGCCGACAAAACAATACATTTCCTCAAACGCAAACAGCGCGAATACTCTGCCTAAACCCTTGTTGGGTCGGCAATGTATCACGCTGCTAATGGTTGAGGAGAATCTGCTTATCATTGAAGGTTTGTAGTATTTGTAATTGGGACTTGTATCAATAATACAGTTGTAGTATACGTTTGTCTACTGCACAATTCTGGGGACGGGCGAACGCTGCGTGAATGCCTTGGCGGTAAAGGCTAAATTTGCAGATGGGGCATCATTTTTTCTCAGCACAACCTTCTAAAACCTTATTCCCCAGGATAAAAATTGCCGAGTATGGATACTCTTTATCTGACATACCATCGCTACAGGCATCGACTTTTTTGATGATTAAGATATTGTTGCCTTTGCCTTGAAGTCGGTTAACTGTAAATTTTTCGGTGAGCAGGCAGATTTAAGTGGGAACCATTATTGCTGCCATTCTCCCTCTTCATCCCGAAGAACTAATTATACCCTTAGTTTTCATACCTAATTTGCTTTTCCTCTTTCAGTTTGTTTTTCTTAGTTGAGGATGGCACCAAATCGAAACGAAATACGAGCAAGTCCTGAATCTGAATGCTGTTTTCGTAGCTTGGCTCAGGTAAATACCAAAAGTAGTCCTGGCGCACATGATCCATCCGAAATCCGCACTTTTGATAAAAAGCAATGTTGGCGATACTTGAATTAGACGTGCCGACGAGTATCTGTCTCTTGCCGCGTTGCCTCGCCTCTTGAATCAACCAAGCAACGAACTCTTTACCTAAACCTTGCCTTTGAAACTCAGGGGCTATACCAAGTTCCATAATTTCGCAGGGGTCGCTGCGCCATTTCATGGTTGCTGCACCAACCAAGTGTTCGCTGTCGTCCATGCGATATACAACATCGACGAGGTTAGCAAGTCCCCATCGCAGCGCACGCTCCGATTGTTCTGCCAACAGTAGTATCGGAATCAGCGCTTCAAGTTCGTCGTCACGAGCTTGTCGAATAGCAATCGCCATTCATATTCCCCTTTAATCACAAGTTATTTTTCAAAACTATAGTACCAAGTTTAATTAATCGATATAAACCAGGAAAAAGGAAATTAATCATCTAAAACTTAGTCCCAGCAAGGCTTTTAGAATTGAACTTTTCACAGTACAGTGAGCGATCGCACCCTTAGATATTGTCAAGTGTGAACCGTATAGTGAGGAGAGCAATCGCTTACTTTAAACAGTATTAACGCAAGCTACATAACTGCTTTTGACAATAAGCCCGACATATCCAACACTGAATAAAGTTGTAAAGCGATCGCCCTACAATTTCCTCTAATAAATGGAGAAATATGATGGATGAAGACAAGCCCACAAAATCTAGAGTTATTACAGGAACATTTAAATATTGTAATTCTGGCAGAGAAGAAGAAAAAACAGTTACTTGTTTATTTACTGAAAGGTCAGAAAAGTTTGAATTAACAAAGGTGTATGTTGTTGAGTTTGGATGTGAGCTAATTTTTTGTAAATCAGATAACCACTTTTTGGTTAATGATTAGTGCGATGCCCACGGCAGCAAGCTCCACAGTCTAAATCCTGCAATAATATGAAAATCCTAATTAAAATTTGGCTGAGACTTCTACCAAATGACACCTTTTGCTTATTAGAAGATGAGTGTTTTAAAGAGATGGAAAATATAAAAATTATCGTTTGGGAAGAAGATATTAATAATATTGAGCAGAATTGAATTAATGGTGTTGCTTGCCGCCGTAGGCATCGCTTTTTATCCTCTCAGAAAATGAAGGAGTATTCACATACCTTATAAAGGTAGAATACAAAAACTGCAAGCACTTAAAAATGATGCAAACACTACCACTAGAACTTGAACTGGCAGCATCTCAAATTGCCGCACAGTACTATCCACACAGGCGGTTCAAGCTAATTTATCAAATTGTAAATAATTTTATTGATATCGAATTCCAAGGATACTATACAGAGGAATTTGTTAGTTCACGCAACCGCCCATCAAATCCAATTGATGATTTTTACCGTGATAAAAAAATAGATTTCACAGTTGGTTATGGAAACAATCGGCTCTCCCTATCTGCATGGTGGCGAAGAGCGATATTAACTTTTGATTACAATTCTAAATCTTGGAGCAATGAAGATGGAGAAGAAATTGCTTGTCCCTATCCAGATGGTGAACAATTCGAGATAATTGCAGCAGCACTCTACCCCTTGCTACAGCAGCATTACTAGTTAAAAGAATAAGGCGATACCTGCGGGGGGCTGCGCTTACGCTAACTTTCCTCTGGTGCAGACACACACTACTTGCGTTCGCTTGTAAATTGCTCCTTGGTGATAGGTGAAGGAGCGTTGCGCGTCTATGAAAAGGTTCTAGTTTTCTGGAATTCGCTATCTAGGCGGTGTAGTCCTTATTAGAACAGCGACTTATAAATAACTTCTATTAATAGCCCTTGGGGAATATAACCCCATCAAAAGCCCAGTCATCGTAACTGGGTTTTTGGTTTAAGAGAGATCGCTCTATTATCCTTTAAGAAAAATGGTGGAGCGATGCCTGCGGCGGGCTGTGACGCTCCTGCGTCGCTAACGCTACGCTATCGGTGTCGCTCAAAACTTACTCGTAGTTGCTCCCGTCTGCGGATATCCCTTAGTCTTTGAGCGCTGGCTTGTCTGAGGATAGGAAATTTTACTCAATTTCAGTTTCTTCAGACGCTCGATGACTCGAAGAGGCTGCGCTATCACCTTGTACGGTTTTAAGAACTGATTCCAGACGATAACCAGCTTCACGAAGATAATATCCAGCCGCGCCAACGTCTTCAAAAACGTCATCAAATTGGGGATGAGTTGACGGAAAAATCTTTCTTAAGCGATCGCCCAGTCGCTCTAGTTCTTCTTGGATAGCGATTAGTTCTTGAGTATCATCATCCATACTTACCTACCACAAAGATAACTGCCCAGGTGTTACATTTGATTTACCACCTTGATGGTAATGAAGGTGACAACCACTGCAAAGAGCTATAAGGTTGCCTCTGTGGTTATTTGCCGGATTTCTGTCCCAATGATGTACCTGTAGGGTGTACACTCTGCGTTTTGAGCGTGTTAGATGTGATGTTTTTTCACCAGGGGCGATGCACTGTAACCCGCATTTTTGACAACGCCACTGGGCTTGTTGTTTAACTGAAGTGGCAATTTCTGACCAATTATCTGGATATAGAGAATGGGTAAACGTCATCAGTCTAATTAAACTAAAGCTTGACCAATTGTAATGCTTTCTAGCAGTACGAAAGCTTAACCAAATTCATTCATATAGGCGATGGCTCCGCCCGCCGCAGGCATCGCTACTAGCCATAAATATCTTTTAATACAGCTTCTAGCCCCGCATTTAAATCTTGCAGTGCTGCATCTATACTTTCATAACTTTCTTTTCCCTGCCAAAACATTCCACCACAATCGAGTGCGCGTACAAAAGAATTGAGAGGACTATCTACGTCATAACCAATTTCAATCCAGCCTTCATGCTCATCTACCCAACGAGCAATATTTGGGTAAGTTTTTTCAAATGAAACTTTCATATTTCCCTCCAGAACTAATCACCACATCACTCATCATCATCTGGCAAATACAAAGCGCTGCTATCAGTCAGCCGTTTATGGAATTATCAACCAATCAAAACCTCGGCAACACTGTACCCGTGCCTGCATCTTTTTTTGTGCGGACATAAGCCTTGGTTGTATCGGTTTTACTATGCCCCAACTGATTTTGCACCTCAAAAACATTCTTATAATCCACCGCTCTCGTTGCGTGAGAATGCCTGAGCCAGTGACAAGAAAATTTTACTTTGGCTACTTCAGATATGTCTTGAATCAAACTTTTAATCGAGCGATCGCTCAATGGCAGACCCCGTTTTTTTGGATCAGGTGACATATTAGGGAACACTGGCATTTTGTCACCAGCCATACCCCGGTACTTCTTAAACTGCGATGATGTCTCGTGGTCTAACCCTATCTCCCGGTACTTTCCCCCCTTCCCCCGAAACTTAATCGTGTAATACCCCCTTTGCCTATCATCCGGTGTCGGGTCTGGCTGCCATTTAAAATTGTGCCAATATAAACCCGGATAATCTTCCTTGGGTTTACCCGGTTCGTTACCCGGAACCGTCACGCGACCAACCTCGCCAACCCGCATCCCACTGTAAAAAAGCAGACAGAAAACCAACCAATGCTGCCCCCCTAACTGTTTGGCTGCATCAGCTAGCTTCTTCATCTCGAAATCTTCTAGATATCGCTCTGCCTTCGGTAAATTACTGAAATTGTCGTAATTTATACTACTTGCAATATTCCGCAAAAAATAGCCAATACTCTCCCCGCTCCCATAGCTCCACAGCGATCGCAATATCAGCACTCGGTTAGATTTAGTATAAGGGGAAACCTCACCCCAACTAGCAATAAATTCTAGTAACAATGGTTGCTGTAGCAATCTTAAATCAGGTATACCTTCATTACGTACCCAATCGAGCAATTTTTGACCAAATCGGTAGTATTTTCGCTTGGTTTGTTCGCGGTTTTGCGACCCCGCCCAAGCCAAAATTAACTCCTCATCATTAGCAACCGCAGGCGTGCGGTAATAATATTGCCGAATTACCTCCGACACCAACTCCGGCGTTACTTGAGGATTAGTGTTTTTAATTACACTTGGTTGTGGAGTAGTAGAGAGAATTTCGACCTGCGCCACCTCAATATTAGTAACATCCATTTGGGAAATAAGAGTTACGCTCAGATAAACATTTTACTTCCTGGAAGTGAGGTTTCAGGAAGCTTTTATATTCTACGACAACGCCGTGGATGTGCTTAACTGCTTGCTCCATTATTTGTGGTCAAGCAACACCCCGTTTTTTGTGTTCAAGCTGTAGCATTTAGGCACTTGAAATTATTTCACTGGATGGTAAAGTCCATCTTTTGCATTCCATTCCCAACCTATGCCTCTGGGGTCGCGGTTACGAGTCCAACTGATAAATTCTTTGGTAGTGAGTTTTTCTCGTTCCGGTGCGAGGCTCGACGGACTTAAACCTAGTCGCGGTGCTAGATTTTCAGGAGGTAATGCAAGCAGTTCGACTTGGGGCTGTTGGTATGGGTGCGCTTGTCTTCTTTGTTTAGGTTGACTGTTGTATCTATTTGATGAAATAGCCCGTTCGATGAGTTCCAGCTTTTTGGTCATTGCGTCGAGCTTGGTTTCTAGCTTCAACTCCAGCTGCAAAACCGATTTACTGCTTGGGGCAACATCGATATCAATATTGCTATCAAACCCAGAGAGCAATTCTTCCAAGCCTTTCAGCAAGGCAATTGTATGCCCTTGGCGATGCAGCCGCGATAGTTCTCTGACTACTGGAATTAGGGCAGTAGGAACGCGAATCATTTCGCTTGGTGGGAACTTTTGTTGAGTCATTTGATATCAATTTTGATAGCAATGAACTGATTGTAGAGCCAAAGCGATAAGGAGCGATCGCCCACAAGAATTTTCAAGCGTTCACGCAGTGTCTCGTAGAGAGGAAACGCGATGCCTACGGCAGCAAGCTACGCTCTTGTAGTCAAAATCTGGAAATCGCCCCAAAAATGATGATGATTAAATTAATCTACGATAGTATCTAAAATTTATGCGTTTAATCATCAGTCGTTTTCAGGCTTTGGCTGTTGCTACTGTATTAATTGCTCTGCTGGGTTGTTCGCCAGCGCAAACCCAAACCCCAACAACAGAAAAACCATTGCAGGCAACGCCGATTGTACCTACTAAACCCTCAACCAGCGCTAACCTGCTTTTGGGAAATCCCAGCAATGCGGTCGCCCTGGTGGATACTCCTGATAATTATCTGCTGGTTAAAACACAATATGTAGTCTCTTACAACCGAAGCAAGGGAACTCCCAACTGGGCAAGCTGGCAGTTAAATAAGTCATGGCTAGGGAAAGCAGAGCGTCAAGATAACTTTCGCCCTGATAATACTTTGCCTGCGGGTTGGGTGCGGATAACTCCTTCTATGTACTCTGGTTCAGGATATGACCGAGGACATATTGTGCCATCAGCAGACCGCTCTCTAACAGTAGAGGATAATTCCTCAACTTTCCTCATGACCAACATGATGCCGCAGACACCGGACAACAACCGGAACACTTGGGGTAATTTAGAAGACTATTGCCGAGAACTGGTAAGCCAGGGAAAAGAACTGTATATCGTAGCTGGGCCTTTTGGCAGTCTTGGCGAACCCCTTAAAGGTAAGGTGACAGTTCCCAAATCAACTTGGAAGATAGTTGTCGTACTAGATAATCCTGGCTCTGGACTTAATGGTATTACTGCAAGCACTCGTGTCATTGCGGTGAACATACCCAACGAGCAAGAAATCAACAACGATTGGAGAGCTTATAAAGTCAGCGTTGACCAACTCGAAAATTTGACAGGCTATGATTTTCTCTCTAATATTTCCCCAAATATCCAAGAAGTTATTGAAAGCAAGGTAGATAATTTGTAAGCAAGTCAAGTTTCAACAACTTTTGTGGAAATCCCCGCTAAATTTAGCGCCGGGGTTTGACCAACTACATAAACATCAATCTCTTTGTTGCCGAGGCGATATACCTGCAAATTAGTCAGGTTTTCTTTGAGTGTCTGCACAAGAGCTTGAAATCGTTTTACGGTTGCTTTCTCTTCTTCCTCATGCCAATCTTCTTCTGTCGTTGCCACTTGAAAAAAATCGTCAATCTCCACAATTTTAATGGGTGTATCTTGAGGATGATTTGTCTGCTGCACAACTTTTTGGGGTGTCACAGGTGTGATATCTTCCCAAAGAAAAACTTCAAACGGATACTCGGATTCGCTCATAAATAACAAGCCGTCAGATGCAAGTTTTAGCTGGTCTAGGATTTCTGAATTAGTTTTAGTCATAAGCCATCATCATAGGGCAATCGCACCTCACTCTTGTATCATCCCAAAAGCTGAAAAACCCTATATCGAGTCATCCATCCAGCCGCATTCTGAATTTGGGCAATCCCAATGCACCCGTGCTGACCAGTCCCGGTCAAACTCAGCATTGCAGCGAGGGCATCCAATACTGCTCGGTTAAGAGAAAATAGATGGTGGAATAAAGAATATTTTGTTCGCGTGTAGTTTACGAGAACAAAAAACAGCTAAAAACGCTGCTTGTACCTGAAGGCACTCTCGAAA
>NZ_JACKZS010000514.1 GCF_014222285.1 Nostoc sp. UCD121 | reverse complement strand
AAATTAAGCGAAATCAACCTAGATGAAGAAGAAAAAAAATTAATAGCACAGTACAGACCGCATCTTAATAGCAGTCCAGTAAAGAAAAGAAAGGTTTTACCTGCTGAAAATCTGTTAAGAGAAACAATACTCAAATTACCAGATTTATTAGTAGTTTTAGGTATAGAGCCACCCAGACAGATAAATAAAAATGCCATCAAAACTGACTGGTGGTTAAAAAATAAATTAGTAGGACTACAAATTATTCATCTTGTGCTTGATTGGGAAAAGCTAAGAGAGTTCGCCGAACAAGATATAGAAATATATAGTGGTATATTAGGTTATGTATTTGGGACTAGAAAAGCTTATTCTAACCTTTGGGAAGCGCCACGCAAGGAATATGTAAGAAGATACGGTGTAGTCCAGTGCCGGATTTTGGTAAATGGGTATGTTGTTGAAGTCAGCGTTTTAGATAAAGTTAGTCAGATTTTAACTAAAACTAGAATGGGGACTTTAGCTGGTGAGCAAATAAAAATTGTAGAAGCAGATATTTTAGATAAAATCAAAGCAGACCTAAAAATTCCCGTTCCAAAAGATTTTCTCAATAAAATACAACCTTACTTGCAAGACCCCATAAATTTAGTTTTTAATGATTATATAGATAGAGAAACTCTAGGAAAACAAATATACAGAATAAAAG
>NZ_JACKZS010000513.1 GCF_014222285.1 Nostoc sp. UCD121 | reverse complement strand
ATTTTATTCGCGTCAATCATCCGCGAACACTATTTTCTTTGTTTTACCCTCTATTTCTCCTTAACCGAGCAGTATTGAGAAAGACCCCAGTAACCCTGCCAGCTATGCCAACAAGGGCAAGGACACAGATAAAATTCTCTTGCTGATAAATGAAGAATTTCTAAGTGGTGAAGGCTTTAAGTCAGGGAGGAATTAAAGTTATTTTCCCCTTACAAACTAATTACATAATCACCACTAAGTTTATGTAATTAGTGGATTTTAAATAACAAAATTGTATGCCAAACTACATTTGCTTCAGACTATGCCTAGACTAAGCTTGGACTAAGCCTAGACTAAGCCACAACTTAGCGCTCTTAATCAGTTTTTTCAAGAAACTTGTTTCCTAGACTATGCTTGGACTAAGCCTAGACTAAGCCACAACTAAGCGCTCTTAATCACTATTTTTTGTCTGCAAAAATTCTTCGATTAGAGAATAAAATAACCGTACCCACTACGCTTATTTTGGGTAACTTCAATTTCAGCCATTTTTGCATGGCTTTTGAAGCGAAAAAATGAAAATTTGGGGTAAAAAATTATTTTAGCAGTGTTAGGTGGGATGGTTGACGCGATCGCAATCAGCCCAAATTGACTACAAAAGAACTACTCAAAAACGACAAAAGCAGATGAAGTTTAACATCTGGG
>NZ_JACKZS010000512.1 GCF_014222285.1 Nostoc sp. UCD121 | reverse complement strand
AACAAAAATAACCCTTAAGATTCTAAAAAAGAAAAAAAACTAAAACCAAAAAAGATAGCAGCTACAGTTCCCGCCACAGAAATTTCTCCTTGAATAATTTTATCTAAAACTAATTCTATAGGAATAAATAAAATTTCAATCTCTTCTGTAGTATCTAGTTGTTGCTCTCCAACTTTACTTACCTTTTCCGCTAAAAATAAATGGATTTTATTGGTATCTTTACTCGGCTTATCGTATAGAGTTCCAATTTTTCTAAATTCTTGGGCAATATAACCAGTTTCTTCTGTAAATTCTCTAATTGCTGCTACTTCTGCACTCTCTTTTGTCGGGTCAAAATTTCCTGCTGGCAGTTCCAAGAAAAATTCCCCTACGGCGTGTCTGTATTGCCGGACAAAAATTATCTCTTTATTACTAGTAAGAGGTAAAACCATCGCAACGTCAGGCTTAATACTGACAAAATAATCATCTATAATTTTGCCATTGGGTAACTCTATTTCATCTTGCCTGACCCGACACCAAGGATGATCTAAAACCATTTTTGATTTTAAAATCTTCCATTTTTTTAAGTTATTCATAAATAAAATAATATATAAAATATTTGGTCATCAAGCAATGAATGTAAAAAAGTATAACAGATACATCCGATAATCTAAACTTTGAACTTACACTTGCTTTTGCAATAACACAATATGCAGAAT
>NZ_JACKZS010000511.1 GCF_014222285.1 Nostoc sp. UCD121 | reverse complement strand
TGATAACAGGGGTGATTACAAAGAAAAGATTGCCACATTCGTAATCAGAAACTTTATGTCAGCACAACCCATCAACGAACTCACCCAGGTTAGTAAAACCCCTCACTCGCTTGAAACTCCCGATTTTGCCAAAGAACTACTCGGAGATAACGTTACTTCGACAGATGAAGACCTAGATCAAGAACCTCCGTTCTAGGCCCAATTAACTGAATAATGCTAGTACATACAGGCTTACTTATTAGTACTGGCATTATTTTTTTATAGAAATCCAGAATAAAAATCTACTGTTTGGTAAAATCGCTGACATCAACTCATCTTATGTAGTACATAAATACTAAAATACTTACACAAGAGCTAAATTCAAAACTTTTTTAACATAATTACCCTACGGGTTGGGAATTACCGTTGCCAACTTCATCTGACGGTTATAATTCAAAATCAAGACTGAATGTTTCGCCATCAGGATTTTCTAGTTTTTGGTCTATAGATGGCTGGGGAATTGGCTGCTGGAGTCTGTTTTCGTTAGTAGTAAGCGGCGTGAAAACTACTTGTTGTGTGGCTAATCCAGCCTTTATAAAAACAAAATAGCAATCAATAATAAAATAAAGCGTCTCCAGATAACTTTTACCTAGTTGTTGGGATTCTGCAAATATGCGTTCTCGGTAGTTTTCTTTGAGCCGAATTTTTACCGGAGCTAAGTCTTGTTTAT
>NZ_JACKZS010000510.1 GCF_014222285.1 Nostoc sp. UCD121 | reverse complement strand
GGCTAAAAGCTGAAAACCCTAAGTCTCGATGAGACAAACGGGCTTTCAATTGGAATTGGGGTATAGGTTTCGCCGCCTAATTAATATCCCTAATAGTAATCTTATCAAACCTTTTTGAGTGTTAAGCGATTGTAACACTGGCTACACAAAAAACGGCAACTCAGGAATTTTATCAAATTCGATTTCTGAACGTTTGTATTAGAAGATTACTTTCGGGATAGCTCCAATTCCTCCAACACACTTCAGGAGGAATAGCTCTCATGTCACCATTACAACAATCTCATAACTCAGTATCGCCGCAATCAGCAGATGCTCAAGGGGCAAATTCTGCTGCTTTGACAAAACTTGAGTTGATTGAGAGTCGCATAATCAAGTTTGCGTTTAACGCTACTGGCACAAACAAAGACTGGGACTTTAAAAAGCTGGCCGGTAACTTCATTGATGTAGAAGGCACTCTAGCCGATGTCCAGCAACACATAAAAGCAGGTCACGCCATCTGTGCCGGACTGTTAAACGGTAAATGGCGCAGTAAGGCCAATATTATCGGTTCTCAGTGGCTACTACTCGACATTGATAATTCTAATATCGCCCGTGATGCTTATGACAAACCAATCAAGGACGAAAACGGGAATTACATCAAAGTTTACGATCACCAATTAACGATCGAAGAAGCCCTAGCCCATCCCTTCATTAAAAAACACTGTGCTTTAA
>NZ_JACKZS010000602.1 GCF_014222285.1 Nostoc sp. UCD121 | reverse complement strand
GATCCAGAACCAGGTCCGCGTCGGCCTGTCGCGTATGGAGCGCGTCGTGCGCGAGCGCATGACCACCCAGGACGCGGAGTCCATCACCCCGACGTCCCTGATCAACGTGCGCCCGGTCTCGGCTGCGATCCGCGAGTTCTTCGGTACCTCGCAGCTGTCGCAGTTCATGGACCAGAACAACTCGCTGTCCGGCCTGACCCACAAGCGCCGCCTGTCCGCGCTGGGCCCAGGCGGCCTGTCCCGTGAGCGG
>NZ_JACKZS010000056.1 GCF_014222285.1 Nostoc sp. UCD121 | reverse complement strand
ATATCAAATAGGTAATTTTGGAATTTATATATATCAATGACTTTAAAGAAGTGTAATTTTAACTATTGTCTAAATATAAATGATAACAAACCTATAATTCTTTTTTTGCACGGCTTTATAGGAAATATTCATGAATTTGATGAAGCCATAAAGTTACTAGCTGAGGATTTTTCTTATCTCACACTTGAGTTACCAGGACATGGTAAAACTGAAGTTTGCGGGGGTGATAAATACTATAAAATGGAATCTACTGCTCAAGCAATAATCAATTTATTAGATGAATTAAA
This sequence comes from Nostoc sp. UCD121, assembly GCF_014222285.1. Taxonomy (GTDB): domain Bacteria; phylum Cyanobacteriota; class Cyanobacteriia; order Cyanobacteriales; family Nostocaceae; genus Nostoc. The sequence continues at coordinate 38,385 of NZ_JACKZS010000056.1, read as the reverse complement.
AATAGATAAATGCTACTTGATTGGTTATTCGATGGGCGGAAGATTAGCTTTATACTTAACTTTATATTTCCCGGAACGTTTTATTAAAGTTGCATTAGAATCAGCCTCCCCAGGTTTAGCTACAGAAGTAGAACGATTAGAACGAGTTAGGCGTGATGCTCAAATAGCTAGAAAATTAAGCAGAAGCATTATTGAAACTGATTTTGCTGCTTTTCTCTCAAATTGGTACAATCAACCAATTTTTGGTTATATAAAAAATCATCCACAATACGATCGCATGATAGAAAGTCGCTTGCAAAACAATCCACAGGAATTAGATAAATCATTGCGCTTCATGGGGACTGGATGTCAACCTTCTTTGTGGGATAAGCTACAAGAGAATAAAATTCATATACTCTTACTAGCTGGTGAATATGATGAAAAGTTTATATCTATTAATACAGAAATGGCTAAACTATGTAAATTTGCACAGCTAAAAATAATTAAAAATGCTGGACATAATATTCATTTTGAACATACCTTGGCATTTGTGGAAAATATCAAATATTTCTTGTCTACAGCAAGTTAGAAATTAAGATAATCTCACGGTTTCTTTAGTGGCTTACTAGAAGGAGTTGGCGATGGTGTTAAATTCGGGGCTATTGGTTGATTAGCTGCGGTTAATTCCTCTTGTAACATTTTCTGATAAACTTTAGGCAAAGAGCTACTAACAGAATTAGTTTCTATACCATATCCTAGACTCGTCCAAGTCGGAGAGAGTCGCCGCAAAACATCATTTAACTTTCCCTGACGTAACAGTTGAGAAATATCAGTACCCCAAACTTTAGAATCAGTTAACCAACGGTAAACTACTATATCTTGATATTCTGCTTCAAAACTATAAGCAGTCCAAAACATCATCTGCATCGGCTTTGGGTGATAACGCGGCGCTAAACGATACCAAGTAATGTTGATAATTTGATATCTCCCAGCAGCCGTAGAACAATTACCTGTATTGGGGCCTGTCACAATTGTGACGCATATTTCAGGATGTCTGCTAAGATCGTTGACTTGTTGTCCACCATATAACAGCGAATAGGGACGGTTTCCACTAGCTTCACTCGCCGAGATGGTTCGCATTAAAGCGCGGATATAGGGATCGCCCTGTTTCATCACCAAAGGCGGCTGTTTAACTGCAAAGATGGGATCGGAAGGCGATCGCAAGTCTCCAATATACCATTGCAACAAATACACAAAGCCAAGAAGCGCAGCTATTGGCCCAATAAGTTTTTCAACACCTTTGAATTCAAAGCCTTTCAGAGTCTAACTCCTTCAAATTTGCTCTCTTTGATAACACAAATCATTGACGAACTCATTTTGACAAAGTTCACACCTGATTGTTAGTTATTATTCTCATTTCCTCATTTTTTTGGTAATTAGGAAAAAAGTGTATGAACCAGTATATCAAGCGAGATACTGCCAACAATAGCGACTAAGTAAAAGAGTTACGCCTACTAATTATGTTATGGTTAACATAGTTGATTTTCCTCGCGATTAGCTATGACAACAGAAATATTAAAATCTGTTGAGCCTACCCTTTACGAAGAAGATTATTATTTATGGGTAGAAACAACATTTAAACAATTAGAAAATAAAGATATTGATAATCTTGATTGGCAACATTTATCAGAAGAAATTGAAGCTTTGGGAATTGAGCAAAGACGAAAAGTAGAAAGTTACTTAAAACAATTATTAATTCATCTTTTACTTTATTGTTATTGGGAAACTGAAAAAGAAAATTGTCAGCGAGGCTGGCAAATAGAAATAACTAATTTTCGTGATGAACTAGAGTTTTATTTCCGTTCCAAAACACTTTATAATTATTCTATTAACTGCTTAGGTGCAGTTTATATTAAAGCCAGAAGGCAAGCAATTCAAAAAACAGGTTTATCCTCTGAGATTTTTCCAGAACAATGCCCTTTTACTTCCGAAGAGATTTTTAATAGTGAGTATTTCCCACAATAAAAGTCATTTTGTATCGCTGTTTGTGGAGATGAAGGTTACAAAAGAGCGATCGCTTGTCTATCGTAAATGAGTGCAGGGTTAAACCGCCGTATGAGAAATGAATGCGCTTTAACCCTACGTTTTGAGTGTGGGATGGAGCGATCGCTTTAGAAAGTAAAATCAAGTACGGTCAATTTAAATGAAGCAAGCTACTTGATAAAGTGCGATCAGATTTGAGCCGCTCATTTTAGAGAATAGAATCCTCTAGAATATCAGCACTGTTGAAATAGCTCCTTAAAGCTTTTTGAGGCTGCTTCCGGTTTGGCAACAATTTCGACAATTTTATTGCGTGCATCGGCTTCAAATAGCGCCTCAACAGCAACTTGGGCAACTTTCTGCCTGGGGATGCTACCGTCAAACAATGTATCAGCGCTCTGCATCACGATCGCATCTGAATTATCTTCATTCTTCAATCCACCAGGTCGCACAATCGTATAAGTCAGACCACTTTTCTGGATATACTCTTCAGCTTGCTTTTTCCACACCAAAATCAGCCAAAACAAGTTCAGTGGATGGAATAACAGCGAAGTACACAAAGAAGAAACCAAGACAAGATGCTCAATCCCCTTTGCTTTGGCAGCTTCTACTAAATTTTTAGTCCCTTCAAAATCTACTTTATAGGGGCCTGTGGGGTCAAAACTAGGTTTTGCACCAGTCGCAACGAACAGAACTGTGCTATCTCCCAACGCAGCATTTAAACTTTCTGGTTGTAACACATCACCTACAACCAACTCAGCTTCAGGAGACAGAATACCCCTAGCTTTCTCTATATCCCGCACCAAAGCACGAACGGGAATATTCCGTGCTATCAACTCTTGCACAATCCGGCGACCTGTTTCACCGGTTGCCCCTGCTACAAATGCTTTCATGAGAAATGCTATCCTGGGAAACTATTGTGTGCTTGTTTAATTCTTTATTTTAGTAATTCTATGGAGTTGATGGCAGATTAATGAGGTTTTGGTCAAAATGAGATATTAGTGTGAAATGACCCAAGCACGTGGGGAATTATTAGTATAGACAGAACGCCAAAATATACAGTAATGCATTTATGCTTTCAAAACAAGGCGAATATAAATCCTGGGAAATAACAGAAGCAGTTTTACCTGTAGCGTCCAACCAAGAACAAGCGAAGGACACATTAACAGACATAAATGTAGCGACGATCACAAAATTTTATGGTCGTTATCAAGATTTTATGGAAATGCCTGCCCCAGCAGAGAAGGTTGCTGAGTATCTTAATACTCACGCCTTATGGTTTTCTCGTTGTGCTGAACCCATGAAAGTGCAATTACTTGGGGAAAATGGTTACGCTCTAGTAATTGGTCGTTTTGGTGCTTTCGGTTATGAAGTAGAACCGAAAATTGGTTTAGAATTGTTGCCCCCAGAGGAGGGTATTTACCGCATCCGTACAATCCCCATTCCTGATTACCAATCGCCTGGTTATGACGTAGATTATCGGGCATCTCTACAGCTAATAGAAAACGATGCTTGCAGTAGCGGTGAGGTGACGAGAGTTGAATGGGAATTAGATTTAGTAGTTGATTTGCACTTTCCCCGGTTTATTCAGCGATTACCCAAGTCTATAATTCAATCTACAGGCGATCGCTTACTTAACCAAATCGTCCGCCAAGTTTCTCGTCGTTTAACCCGCAAAGTTCAGCAAGATTTTCAGAAATCTTTAGCAATACCCCTTGCTGTTAATTCTAAACAAAAGCACTGATTTAACAATCCTTTGTCATTTCTCATACACTAATGACAAATGACAAAGGACAAATGACAAATGACTAAGCTTTAGTAAGAATTCTTTGGACAATTTGTACGCCAGTAACAGCCTGCCAAGCAAAAAGTCCCAAAAGCGTGAAATTTAGCAAAATATGGGTTGCGCGTGCCCAGTTTGCCCCTTTCTGCATATAAGGGGACAAAGCAGCAGAAAATGCAATCAGACCCGTCATACCCAATCCTGCCAGCAGGTGAGGGCCGACAAATAACTTGCCATTATTGATGTAAGTGACACCCATCCCTCCAATTGCACCTGCTACCATCAAACCTAAGAGTATAGACCCGATTTGGTAGTGTCTGACGTTATATCTACCTTTAATCAGTTCTTTCTTTTCTTCGCCCTGAGCATTTCTGGTACGCTGTAATTGCAGCCCCAAGTAGGCAGCATAAATTGAGAGTACTAATAGCGCCCACATCAGCACCGGATGGAAGAAATTCAGCCAATATTTCACCGACGCAGAAAGTTCCAAGCTCATAGTGTTCTCGCCTAATTATTAAATCTTCATAAAAATTAGCATAACTCTATTCTCTGTGCTTCAAGTTGCACAAATTAAAAGAGTCTAAGGGATGAGCAGAGAAGACAAGAGTTAAGCCTCCCTTACCTTTAATTTGCATCCAATCAATAGATAAAATGCTTGCCAAGGCTGCGTTTCTTAATTTTTAATTTTTAATTTTCAATTTTTAATTGCATAACCCTCTTGCCAAAGTGCATAAACAATCTCAGACTGAGTTTTGAGGGTAGACGAACAAAACCCCTGTGTGGGATCTCATTCATGACTGAAAACAACGATACTTTGCTGCTAAAAGCTGCTAAAAGTGGTGATATCAAGGGGCTATGTGCGCTACTGGCTGCTGGTGCGAGGGTAGATGCGTGCGATAGCCAAGGCACTACGGCGTTAATGTTTGCTGCCAATTTAGGCTACACCGAAATTGTGCGATCGCTCCTAGATGCTGGGGCAAATATCAACTTACCCAGAAAACTGTATGGTTTGACGGCTTTGATGTTAGCAGCTAGTGCCAAACAACTTGACATTTTGAAACTTTTAGTATCCAAAGGTGCTGATGTCAATGCCACTAATGAAGATGGCAGCACAGCTTTAATGGCCGCAGTCCTCAAAGGTCATATCGATGTAGTACGAGTCTTATTGGCTGCTGGTGCAAAGGTTAATATTGCTGATAAAGATGATGATACTGCCTTGAAACTAGCCATTAAGCAGGGAAACATAGAAATTTTACAAGCAATTCTCCAAACTGGTGTTGATGTCAATATCCCAGATCAAGAGGGTGAGACACTCTTAACATTAGCCGCAGACTTGGGGCATCTGGAGGTTGTGGAAGCACTGCTAGCTGCGGGGGCTGATGTGAATGCGAAAAACGCTGATGCTGGAACTGCATTATTGGCAGCAGCAGCAGGGGGACATAGTGCGATCGCAGCAGCTTTACTAGATCGAGGTGCTGAAATTAATCTCCAAGACCAAGATGGTGAAACTGCCCTACATCTTGCCGTTGTGGAAGGCTACATTGATGTCGTGCAAGTATTACTTAACAGGGGTGCAGATGTCCAAATTAGGAACCGTCTAGGTGATACGCCACTGCTTGTAGCAGCATTGCAGGGACATAGCAAAATTGTCGAGGCCCTACTGTGTTTTGGGGCAGATATTAATGGGAAAAATCTTGGTGAAGTACCTTTGACGTTGGCTGTATCACAAGGACACACCCAAACAGTGAAAGTGTTGTTAGACTATGGTGCTGATGCCAACACTCTGGGGGATGATGGCAAAACTGCTTTAATTAAAGCAACCGAACGCAAGCACACAGAGATCATACATTTGCTGCTGGCAAAGGGGGCAGATGTGAATTTTCAAGACTCAGCGAGGGCAACACCATTGATGTGGGCTGCCTCAGCAGGTTATGGCGAAATTGTGCAGTTATTACTCCAAGCTGGGGCAGATGTGAATTTAAAAAACCGTGGTGGTTATACTGCTTTGATGATTGCAGAATTTAATGGTTATAAAAATGTAGTGCGGAGTCTGCAAAAAGCTGGAGCGCAAGAATAGCTATTTTAATTCGGAATTTTTCAACTAAAATCTTTTTAGAAATTTCTTGACAAATGATTAAATTAAGGTTAGCAACTTAAAGACCAAGTAAGTTGAAAACGGCCAAGTTTAGACCTAAGAAACAAAGAAAGCAAAACTCCGTCGTAACTGTTGTGAACTTGCTACGGCGGAGAAAAGAAAAATTAAAACGCCAAGAGGGAACAGGCTAAATGCTTGCGTGACAAGGATATAAAAAAGCAAAAATGAAGAAGTAAATTTACTTTTTGCCTTGTACATTTTACCTTTTACCTGCTCTCCCCCTTGACGTTTCCTACTGTGCTAGATGTGCAAAATATATAGTTTTTGCTTAAACAGAAATGTATTCTAAGGATCATTTTTTATGTATTATCCTAATGACTAAATACAAACAAGTCCTGAAAAAAGGTTAATTTGCGATTATTTGAGCGATCGCTATGGAAATTTAAAGAAAAAATAAATTAAAAATTAAATTTGGCGTGGTAAATATCCAGTTGTCATAACCAGTTGTCATAAAATTAGGTATTTATTCATGACTTGACCAGGAAAAATGGTTAATGACTATAAAATTTGCAGAACAACTAGTGTCATATCATCAGTGTTTTGCTTATCATCACCAATGAATTGCTGAACTTGGTCAAATAGATAATCCACAATCTCCTCTGGCCCATTACAGTACTTGCAAGCCGTATTGAAGCCAGTGACAAAATTCTCTTCATCGAAGCGATCGCCACCAGCTGCCGCCGCATCGGTCAAGCCATCTGTATAGTAAATAATGGTATCCCCAGGCTCTAACTGTACCTGAGCATCTTCATATTGGCTGTTAGCATCCAAACCGATTAGCATTCCTAAAGTATCTAAACGGCTGACAGTTTTCGTGGCTGCGTGCCACCACAAGGGAGGATTGTGTGCCGCATTGCTATAAGACAAAATTCTACTGTGAGGATTATATTCTGAATAAAATAGTGTTACGAAACGGTGAGAATTTTCCAAATCGGCATACATAACTCTATTTAAGTTTTGCAGAATTTTTGCTGGGGAATTCCCGTGTAGCACTTCTCCCCTTAACATTCCTCGCATCATCGTCATAATCAGCCCAGCAGGGACACCTTTGCCCATGACATCTCCAATAACCAAACCCCAGCGACCAGTCTCGGTGTCGCCTTTAGTCTTAGACCGAATTTTATTCTGATTGGTAGCAATAAAGTCGTAGTAGTCACCGCCGACACGATTTGCAGGTTTACAACGGGCCGCTAGGACTGCACCAGGGATTGTGGGACATTGACGTGGTAGAAGTCGCCGTTGAATTTCTGCACCAATTTCTAGTTCTTGGTCTAAGCGTTCTTTTTTTCTGAGTTCTACAGCTAGTTCATCGTTTTCGATCGCTACTGCTGTTTGGTCTGCCACTAACCTAACTAACTTTTGCCTAGTCTCTGTCCAACTATATTCTGGATCGCGGCTCAATACATAGAGCCATCCCCTTTCTGTATGCTTTACCAGAATCGCCGTACCAAAGATTTGTACATCTGGCCCCAAATAGCGATGCATCTGGTCATCTAAAATCCCCGTCGCATTCGCTAGAGGGGCAGTATTTGGCAAAAGTGTGATTTGACTGCTGGCTATTTCTAGCGCTTTACGGATATTCTTACGCTGTCCACTATCTTGCCAATGTAACTGTTCTAACCTGACTTGACCATTAGGTTTGTAGAGAAACAGGGCGCTGCCGTCTGCATCTGTCACTCTTGTTGCCATTAGCGGAATCAGTTCCAAAAACTGATTCAAATTATTGAAACTTCTCAGGGCAAATCCTAAAGAACTGAGCAAATCTTGAATTTTGTTCTGTTCCCGGTGCAACCTTGCCACGAGTTCTTTGAGTGCCACGACTGGGGTGACATCCGTCGCGGCACTACTATTGTTGTCAGTGGGTTGAGAGGGCAGTTGAGACACAGGCACAGGTACTATTGCACTTTATATTGGCAGATTTTAGATTACTTATAAGCTTTTTGGCTTTCGTATTGCTAAACCATATTTAGACAAGACTTGTCACTTTAGCAAGAGTATAAAGACGTAACAGGCAACTTTTATCAGTATTTTATTTGCTTATTATATTTTTGATGGAATCTTAGTCATTTAAAATCATGTATTTTTAGTCAAAATCTAACCCGTAAAAATTACTATTATGTTCTCAATTGTATGGAATATGCACCTAACCCGGAGCCTTGTAGAAAGAAGTGTGTACACCATACCCTTTTTGAAGAAAGATCAAAGTGTATTGCATCAAAACGAGAAGCACTATGGTTTTGGTGATAGTTCAGAAATCTTTTCCTTTTTTCATAACTTAATTCCCAAAGCATATCCCTAAAGTCAGAAAAATACTTTATTCAAAGAATAATTTATAACGCTTTCAGGGTAATTGTTTGGGTATAGAAAACTAGGAAATTAGAAGTCTTTTGAGCAAAAACCTCCATAAGCGCTCAAACTGAGCTTAGTTTGGTAAAAACATACTTACATTCATTCCTAAAGCTGAGAATATGTAAATAAGTCTTTAAATACTTAATCTGTATACCATAATTACCCTGATAATCGCCAAGGATGATACTAAATCTAGAAAAAATCTCCTCCCAAAACTTTAAGTCAAAAGCCAGAAACAATGTTGTCGTTTGATCATCAGAATTTAAATCTCTCGATTTACTACAAAAATATTTGTAGATTCTTTCGCAAGTAGTAGCTGAAAATACACCTGGGAGTGTTGAAACAGCTTACTTACACTAAATTCGCTTTTTGAGTCCACAGTGGACGATTTTCCGAATTTCTGATGGTCGGAAGCCGTCTTTTTGGCAAGCATTGGGCAAATATCTGACGCTCGTAATCTAACTTTTAAGGTTACGTGCAGCGTGCAGTTCTCCCGACTTGTTAATGCAGTCGCTTCGCCTGTTGGTGATGCTACGCATAGCTTTAGCTTGCTTCTTTGACAGCAGTACAAGTTGCCATAGCTAATATGAGTTAACTGCGGAGGGAAAATACCGCAGTCTTTGACTCACCCGCGTTGGCTCTCTAACTTACTACTCACCGTTCAGATTGCTGTCCATCGCACACCACAATATTTGTATTTGTGGGAGTGACTATTTTGTTTACCCTGTAAGTTTCTACAAAATGTAAGTTTACGAGCTTTTGTGTGTAGCAAATAAATGTCTTGCTAATCCACTTAAAAAGCCTTCAAAGGGGTTAGGACTTACGCACAGGTAACGGAAAATCTAACCACAGAGGCACAGAGAACACAGAGAAATAAGAGTTTGAGAGGTATTTTGCGTAAGCCCTGGGGGTGAAAAAGTTCATTAGCTTGAGATTTTAGCAAAAGTCACCCATTTATTGTGACAAATTTATGATTTTAGGATTTTAACTGTTTTTAGTTAGTTCCAGTGATAATACCAGATTCAGTTATCCCTAAATTTCTCAGTTTGTCAATAAAAATTTTTAACTCCCAATTTTTCTATTAGCCACTCAAGAGAGCTTCGACAAACTCATAGCTCGAAAAGGGTCGTAAGTCTTCAATTCCTTCACCAGCACCAATAAAGCGAATCGGTAAACCTAGCTGTTGCACAACGGCAAGGGCAACGCCGCCTTTAGCAGTGCCATCTAGTTTGGTTAAGACAACGCCACTCAGTTGGGCCGCTTGGGAGAAAACTTCGGCTTGTCGTAGTCCATTTTGACCTAAAGTAGCATCTAGAACCAACAGCGATTCCACTTTGGCATTTGGAGCTTTTTTGTCGATAATTCGCCGGATTTTACCGAGTTCGTCCATTAAGTTTTTCTTGTTTTGTAGTCGTCCAGCAGTGTCTACCAGAAGTAATTCTGTTTGCCGGGATTGGGCGGCTGCGATCGCATCAAATACAACTGCTGCCGGATCTGTATTTTTTCCAGGATTGGCAATTACTTCTACACCACTTCTACTACCCCAAACCTTCACCTGTTCCACGGCGGCGGCGCGGAAGGTGTCTGCTGCCCCAATCAAACATTTATAGCCAGATTTTTGCCCTAAATGGGCAATTTTGCCAATGGTGGTGGTTTTCCCGGCACCATTCACCCCAGTGATTAACCAAATGTTCAAGGTTTCTTTTTCTGGGGTAAAGCTAGTTTTGTGGGATGCTTTGCTTGGTGCATCCAGCATATCCCGGAGAATTTTTTTCAGATAAGCGATCGCTTCTTCCGGTGCAGTAACTTCTTCTCGAAGTTTTGTTTGTAGAGCATTAATAATAAAGTCTGTCGCCTCTACACCCACATCGGCTTGCAGGAGTAATGCTTCAATTTCCGTCACAGCAGCTTGGTTAAGCGGCCCTTGACCAACGATCGCCTTCAGTTGGTTGAGAATACTCCGGCGAGTTTTGTCTAACCCTTGCCGGAGCTTTTTCAGCCAGGTTATTTCTTCAATCGAAACGTCTTCTGGGTTTCTACCTTGAGCCGCTAAAACTTTCGCTGACCAGACAAACCCATCATCAAATACCAGTCCGGGAATTTCCTCTCCTATCTCTGAGGTTGCAGCTACTGGCTGTAATACCTCCGGTTCTGGAACTTCAATGGCGGTGGCTATTAATTGATCTAGTTTTGCTTGCCGTTCTGCCGCCGCCCGTTCTAAGAAGGATAAATTAGCTGGTGCTGTTGGCTGCGTTGCCTCTGGTGTGGGGGTTTGTTCAATTTCGTTTGTGGTTATTTCTGGGCTTTCGACATCTGGCTCTTCAGCAATTGCAACTACTGAGGAATCTTCTGTATTTTCTTCCTCAGTAGCAGTTTGGATAATTTCTGACTGTGCTGTTCCTAGGGTTGTACTAACAGGTTCCTTAGTTGTTTCTGATTCAGTAATTTCCGCAATTGCCGTTTCTACAGCTTCAGTTTCTGCTAAGGCATTTTCTGAATCAGGCGGGGTTTCTACTACCTCAACCTGTTGTTTTTGCTGAATATTTTTGTAGGCAGCTTTAGCAAACGCCAACAAGTCTGCCGTTGTGTCTGGTGCAGTTTCAGCAGTTGAGGTTTCGGCTGGCTCTGCTTGGGGTTCTTGTGCAGGAGTAGTTTCTTCCTGTTTTTTATCAGAGGGAGTATCAGAGGAATCGTTATATTGACGGCGGAACCAATTAAAAACCATTGCAGCAGTATTAGTTATATGAGTTATAAGTTATAAGTTATGAGTTTAATTTAACTTTGCACTTTTTCTTGGGGTGAAAACTTCCCGGTTATCCTCACCTTTCATAGCTAGTTTCAGGAGAATCAGTTTCCTTCGGTTCGCGCAGCGTCTCCCCTTCTTCCAAAGGAGAGCTAGCGCCAAGGTAAAAGTTTCGCTCGGAGGAAGCCGCAGAAGCGGCTACAGACTTTTCTCCATAGCAGTATATGAATTAGGCAGTGTTACTATGCTGTTTTTTTCTGCTCAGTGACTCGGCGCAAAACACCATTAATAAATCGATGACCGTCGTCTCCACTGTAGCGTTTGGCTAGCTCCACAGCTTCGTTGATGGCGATGCTGTCTGGAACTCCTAAGAATTTCATTTCTGCCACAGCGATTTGCAGGATATCGCGGTCAATTTGGGCGAGGCGAGTTACTTGCCAATCCACTAAGGCAGTAGAAAGGAGTTCATCTATAATGTGTCGATTTTCGTTGACGGTAATCACAAGCTCTTTAGCGTAATTACGAACTCCTTTATCCTGATTAGCTAGTTGAATCAATTCGGGGAAATCAACTGCTGTACCCAATTGATTGATTGCTGTCTGGGTGCAGGCGATCGCTTCTTGAAGCATTGTTCTGGCAGAATTGAGGTCAGAAGCACGAGTTTGGCTACTTAAAAGGCGATCGTTACTGCGTTGCAGTTCACCTGCGGCATTATCCAGGGTATCTTGCACTTCTGAAGTCAGGGTGCGTACTGCTCCTAGCACCAATTTGGATACTAGTTGATCGTCTGGTAATGTATCTAATTTTTTTGGGTTGACTGGCAATTGGCTAAGGCTTAAAAGCGCCAATTCACGAGCAATTTGCTGGGGTTTACGAGGTTGCATAAAAGTCAGGGGTGATTGTGCGAGAACTGATTAACTAGCGGGGCAAACTTACAAGTTTATCAATTTTGGCACAGTCAAACAACAACATTACGCATTTGCTTGTGACTTTGCCAGATTGATTTTAAATTTCTTCAACGGGAATAATCTGCCGCTTGATTTCGTCGTGTTTCACTTCCACTGTAGATTCTTGAGGGAAAATCAAGGGCGTATTCGGGGCAACAATGCCACCTGATACAACTATTTTAAAAGCGTCTTCAATGGACATGGAGAGGTTCACAACCTCGTCTTCAGGAACAACTGCGTACCATCCGGTAGTTGGATTTGGGGTAGTGGGGATAAAAACACTTAGGACGGGGCGGGACATCTGGGCTTGGATATCACTACTGATTGCACCAGTGACAAAGGCGATCGCCCAAATTCCTCGGCGGGGATACTCTACCAAAATTACCCGGCGAAATTTACCATTAGAATCTTTTAGTATTGTTTCTAAAAGCTGTTTGAGAGTTTTGTATACCTGCCCAGCTAAGGGAATTGCCTGTAATAATCGCTCACCAAAATCTAACAACCACCGGCCAGCAATATTGCGAGCCATCAGACCCATCAATAGGATACATAGTAGTGGTACAGCTAATCCTACTAATAAATTCAGTAAATTTACTAGAATTGGGTTTAACCCATCAAAAGGATTCAGTTGTTTGGGAATTTGGGTGAGGAAGTTGATTACCCAATTAGCAATGGTAATTGTCAGCCAGATAGTGGTTGCGAGGGGAATTACTACCAACAAACCAGCAATCAGGTCGTTTTTTAAGTCCTGTTTTAGGCGATCGATTACCAAGCCCTGATTCTCCTGTTTTAAGCTAGAGGAACTTTTGTTATTGGTATCCATACCAGCAAATTCGTCAAATAGCAAAGGCTTTACTTGAAGCAACTTCTGCCGCAAGTAACTATCCAAAACGCTAGCAGCTTGGCTGCTACAGCAAAAATACGTACTTGTTGCTGTAAATCAGCTATTTTCCTACAAGCATAGACATAGATATCAACCAATCCGATGGCGGCTGGTTATTCTCAGAAAATGTCACCTTTCCTTGTAAGGCTTGTAAATGATTGTTGCACGTCATAAGGTATTACTAATCTATCGCGCTCAATCAAAAGCTGCTTTTGATTCTGAAAGTACCACCAGGTAAACTGAGGAGTTATTTTATATGGTCAGTCGTTCACGTTTGATCGGGAGCAGTTTTTATGAAAATAGTCTGTTATAAACATTAATTTAATATGGTGGTTTTGTTTAAATTTAAAGCGCGGTAGGGTAGCACAGCTAGCTATGCTACCCTATTTCTGAATTCTGATTTTGCGATCGCTACTTGTTGATTTGACTGAGAATCCTTTGAATCTCCAATTCCCTTTACGCCACATCAGCCTGTGTAGTTTCCGAATCCGCACACTGTAATTGTTGTGGACTATCTTGTGCCAGAATTGCTGTTACGTCTAAATTAGGTTTTGGTAAATACTTCATTTCCCAGACTTTCAGCAAAATCAAATATTCGTAGAATGCCTGCAATGTACACCAAGCAAGTCCAGCGTGTCCATCTAAACAGCCGCCTAACATAAAATACATATATAGAAAGCGTAGCAACGGTCTAGCAGGTAGACGCAAAGACAAATCTTTCAAGGCTCGGCGTTTTTCAACTTCCGATTTGCCAAAGAATAAATCTTTCCAGTTGACCTCTCCCTGTTCTAACTGATACAGCGTTTCTTGAGCTTCATCTGTAGAATAACGGTTATGCTTATCAATCCAACGGCTCAAACCTTTGCTACAAGTGTAGTGGGGGTATGTTTCTTTTAAAAAGCTGGTTGCACCGTCACAAACTTCCCGCTCAGTATGACCATAGTCTGTAAACCACACTTTACCGTGGCGGAAGAGACGCATTTGGTAACGGGGATACTGAGTGCTGTAACGAATCCAACGATTCATGAACATGACACGTTCAGCCACGTAGTAACCGATGTAGTCAAGATTCTGGCTGGCTTTTTCGCATTCCGCGAACAGTTCTGGTGTCATACGCTCGTCAGCTTCGAGAATATAAACCCATTCGTGCTTCGGGGGGATAGACTCTAACATCCAGGTGCGTTGGCGGCCGTGGCTTTCAAAAGCGTGTTGGACAACGCGGATGGGATAGCTACTGGCAATTCCCACAGTGCGATCGCTACTGCATGAATCCACAACAATAATGTCATCCGATAGCATCGCTGATTCGATACAAGCAGCAATATCTAGTTCTTCGTTATATGTCAGTATGTAAATTGAGAACATTACTCAAGTTTTATAGCGATTTTACTCAGTGATAATTGTATTTTTATTGTTGTTAGCTATTAGGCGCATGGCAGTATAAATAAACCGAATAATTTTTGTATAAGTCTTACTGCCATGCTAATAGTGGATTAACGGGCGGTAGCTCTAGGTTTACCACCTTGTACAGCACCCATACCTTTTAAGCCTGTCCAGCCGATGATAATGTAACCAATGGATAACAACAAACTGCTAATCCCAATCCGCAGTCCAGACTTCCAAGCAGCATCTTTAGCTTGTTGTTCTGCTTCTTCTCTGCGTTGGCGAACTTGGCTCAGTTGTTGAGTTTGCAGTGTCTTAATATCTGTTTGTTGTTCGATAGCTTTGTCAAGTGCTTGGGGATCTGTTTTAGCCTTCTTCAGTAACTCTTTGATATTTGCGGGAATTTGAGAGCTTTCAAGGGCTTGTTTGTATTTTTGATCGTCTTTGAGGATTTCACTAAACTGAGCTTTGGTTTGGGTTCGCAGTTGATCTAATTGAGCTTTTCCTTGCTCAGTATTCAGTTGTGCTTGCAATTGCGATAAGCGAGTGTTGAGTTGAGCTTCTGCCTGATCTGCTTCTTGGGTGATTCGATTGAGTGTTTGAGTCTTAGCTTGATTGACGTTATTGAGGTGCAGGGGAAAAATCAGCAAGAACATCAACCCTAAAATACTTGAGAGAATCACGGCGGGAAATCTTAAATCGATCCCTTGGGGGCGATCGCTTCCTGCATCAGTGTTTTCAATCCAATAGGCAGCAAACAGCAGCCCCAGCCCCACTAGAGGAACAATCCCCCGATCGACTAGTGCTGTTGCCAAGTTGATTTGCCATACCCGATCAGTCGGTTGAAAGGGTAACAATAGAATCAAAAAGTCCACAAAAAAGGACAAAATGCAGATTATTCCAACTACCTTAACGGTGAGGGCAGTACTCACGGAAGTAAAACGGTTAACCATAGTTTTTCAAACTGGCGGTGAATACGAGTGATTTTCATATTTCAAGTTACTTGAATATTGTGCCCATGACCGTGACTGTTGTGTAGAAATACAAAGCAGATTCAATATTGCTAAAGGCTATCTGCCTCTTGGTTTTCAACTAGGCCACAGTAACATTTGTTATGTACAGTGTCTTCAGGAAATTCGTGGTATTTTAGAATTTAAGTATAAACCGTAACGTGGTAAAAGACTTATTAATTACCCGATTTCTCTTGTTTTCAGTTCTCAATTGCTTGGAACATAAGTATTTTGTAGGGGCGCACAGATATGTGCCCCTAGTGGGTTGTGCATCCATATAAAAATTACTATATCTCCTTTATCTCCGTCATCCTTCTATCTCACCCACAAGGGTTTGTTCCCAAATCGGCAGATCCTCGGGTCGGTCAACATCAGCTAAAGGCGACAAATTCACGTGTGATAAATGAAGCTTTTGGGCAATGTCTACAGTTTTTTGGAATACTTGAGCAGTTCCCCACTCGATGTTAACGAATAACTCTGGGATAGCTTGGCGCAAACCAATTAAGTAATATCCTCCGTCGATTGCAGGCCCAAGTACGAGGTCAAAGGTGTGTAACTTTTCAAAAGCTGTTGCTAGAATCTCGGCATTGACTCCAGGACAATCAGTGCCGATGATAATTACTTTTTCTGCACCAGATTGAAAAGCATCGGAAAGCGATCGCGTCATCCGTGAACCTAGATCGCCTCCACCTTGAGATTGGTAAACCAAATCTAACCCCAGCCAGTCTTGCATGAGTTGCAAATCGCCACCTGCAAATCGCACTTCCACAGATATGGCAATGGCTTTTTGCAATTCTTGAACCTGAAATATTGTATATTCAGTCATTTCCCGTTGAAGATTGGCAGCACCAAGATTTCCTAAAGCAGGTATCAATCGGGTTTTTGTCTTACCTGGTTCTGGATAGCGAGTAAAAATAATCAGGTGCTGTTTTGGGTTTGCTGGTAAATTCAGCACACAATACCTTTTTTAATAAACTAAGAGATATTTTAATAGCAATACCTGTCGTTATCGCTTGTAGTTTGCTCCTTTGCCGTTCGCATTGCCCCTAAAATCGTTGAAACAATGATACAACGCTTGACTTTACCACCAGACTTACTGGATAGCGTGATCCGTCCTAGATCATTAGGGCTTTTAGCATTACCTCTGTAGTCAAATTGAACTTTACGTATGTTATCTGACAATTGTAAGGTTGTCTCAGAATCTAAGCGTACATTGGAATCTATATTATTCCAGTTAACCGCAGATGGATTTACTGTAGCAGGATGAACTGCCCATTGAATAATGCCGTTTTGCTCACGAAAGCTGGCTTGCCAAGTCAACTTTTCTTTAGTGGCTTGGCTTCGAGCTTGATGAATAGCAAGGTGAACTTCGTTTTGAGCAGTGTTGAGACGGCGAGTCTCTACAAAAGCTAGCCAATTAGCTATTCCCAGCGTAGCTAATATACCAATTAATACAACAACAACTAACATTTCTAGTAGGGTAAAACCACTACTGGAGTGCTTATTCAAAAGCTTCTTTGCATTAACTAGAGACGGTAAATGCACCTGGATATCCATTTTTGTTTTCTGATCGCTTTTCAACTACCCAGTCGTTGAGCAATGTTTCAGTTTCTTGCCTTTTAACTTGACGCTGGTTAGTAATAATGTCTAGCAAGGTCGGCAGAATAAGGATCGTGATAATTTTTAGTGAGAGTTTTAAGGTGAAATTTATGTTCTGAAGTCTTGAAGGATCATAAATAAAATACTTACACAAAAATATAGCCGCTTCTAGACCTTTTTTTCTATTCAATGGCTTTTGTAGAGCTTTGCAGACCAGGTATTTGTATAAATTTGCCATACAAAGGTTCCAGTTATCCTTTAGTGTTGTTCCCGTAGTGTCTCCTAGAGAAGGTCTTTCTTTATAGGCTCTCTTAAGCACTTGCAAACAGAATCTTTCCTGTCTGACAAGATTGCAAGAAACTGAATTAGGAGTCATGCGATATAAAATTTGTACAGATGGGACACATATAAAATTAAACTTAGAGGCTAATCGCAGCCACATATCCCAATCCTGAGCCGCACCTAAAGATTCGTCAAAGCCACCTAATGCAATTAAAGATTTCCTACAAATTAAAGGATTGGAACCATTCTCTAAAAAATTATTTATTAGCAAATTTTCATAAACATTTCCATTAGCTTTAACACGCTTCCCCGAAAGTATAAATTTACCATTTTCGTCAATATAATCAGTCCAACTATAAGCGACTTTTGCTGTAACGTTTTCTTGCAAAGCCTTTAATTGAGATTTAAGTTTATCAGGTGTCCAAATATCATCTGCGTCTAAGAAACTAACAAATTTTCCAACAGCATGGTGTAGCCCTCGGTTACGACTAACGTTTCCCCCGGCATTGGGATAGGAAAATACTTTTATTCGTGAGTCTGGAATTTTTGTAATAATTTCTAAGGTTGAGTCTTGGGAACCATCATTTATTACAATTAATTCTAGATGGCGAAAACTTTGATTTAAAACAGATTCAATAGTTTCTTTAATAGTTTTTTCACTATTGTAAGCTGGGATAATTACACTAATTAATGTTTTATTTAAAGTTGACTTAATCATGTTGTATACTTATTGTTTTAAAAAATTTGTCTAACTTCCATCTTAAAGAATAAAAAGGACTCATCATACTAGCTAAGTAAAAGTTAAGCTCAAAAAGAGCAATTAGATTAGTTTTAAATTGCCCTTTATACTGAATGAGGTGCTGTAATATCCTACGTAAATTTCCTAAAATAGTTTTCGCAAAAATTATTGGTTTTTGCCAATTTTTAGCATTGATCAAGCGTAGCTGAAAAATACACAAGCCGCAGCCACGTGCCAAAGTCAGTAGATAATCTCTTTCCAGCCGCCAATGCGGTATTTGATGATAAGTATGCATGGTAGGGTTATACCAAATTTGCCAGCCTGCATAGTGTATATAAAGCAATGGTTCATAGTCATCACCCTGCACAAAAATACCAGGTAATTTGCCGCTTAAAGTCGGTTGTTGTGGTACATTTTCACACCATGCTTGTTTCCTCACAACAAGCGCTGCCGCAGGAGGTAGTCTTAAACTCTCTGCATCAAATAAATGCGGATTTGAACCATGTTCTCTGATTGCTAAAAAAGCTTGAATTCTTTCAAAATTTTCTGGCAGCTTTACTTCAAAATCCCCATGAATCTGTCCGCTCCAAGCACCTGCTTGAGGATGCTCTAATCCAAAGGTATATGCTTGAGCTAACCAATCAGGATCAGGTAAATTATCATCATCTAAAAACGCTATTAACTCACCTTTTGCTTCACGTACTGCCCGCAATCTTGCAAAAGCGGCTCCCTGTTTGGGTTCTAAAAAATATCTTAACCGATAATCTATATCATATATTTTTTGGTAATTCTGGATTATTTCAGATGTGTTATCAGAACTATTATTATCCACAATAATAATTTCCCAGTTAAGTTTTTCTACTCCTATCTGGTTTAATAGCTTATCTAAAACTTTAGGTAAACGGGTTGCTCCGTTATAGGCAGGGATAGCTATGCTAATATCTAAACTTTCAACTGATAAGTTGACCATAATATTTATTTAATGCTTTGATAATTTATTTTTTAAAATATCCATTTTTCCAAAGATAAAATGGGCTAACGAAGCTACTAAAAAAAAGTTCCATTTCGCAAGCAACTACTAAATCGTCTTTGAGTCTAGTTCGGTATTTGAGTAAGTGTAAAGTAATTTTGCGTAAGTCATTTATCATATAAGATACAAGAGCAATTGGTCTATATATCTGTTTGATATTAACCATTCTAGTTACATAACGGCTAAGTCCAATCCCTCTAAAAAAGGGAATTAAATAGTCTTTTTGTAAACGGGATCTAGGTATTCTATGGGAAATTTCCATTTCTGGGTTATACCAAATTTCCCATCCTGATTTTTGGATATAAGACAACATTTCTAAGTCTTCACTGGTAAGCATATTGCCCTTAACTCTCCCAGTTAAAATCGCCTTATCTGGTACACTTTCTAACCACGCTTGTTTACGCACTACAAGTCCGGCAGAGGGAGGTAGCAATTTTTTAGATGCTTCATATAATAACGGTAAATTACCTCGCTCTGTAATTGCTAAGAATGGGGCAATTCTCTGAAAGTTTTCTGGTGGTTCTACTTCCCAGTCGGGGTGAATTTGGCTGGCATAAGCCCCCGCTTTGGGGTGTTTTTCACCAAAAGCATAAGCTGCATATACCCAATTTGACACTGGATAGTTGTCATCATCTAGAAAACCTATTAATCTACCTTTAGCTTCTGCAACTGCCCTTTTTCGGGCATAAGCTGCCCCCTGTTGTGCTTCAAAGCAATACTTCAAAGGGTAAGAACATTGCCAATTCTGTTGATAGGTTTGAACAACTTTAGCTGTGTTATCAGTGCTGTTGTTGTCTACAACTATAATTTCCCAAGATAAATTTTCGGTGTGAAGTTGATTTTGTAGCCGTTCTAGTAGTTCAGGCAAACGACTTTCTCCGTTATAAGTTGGGATAGCTACAGTAATATCAAGGTTTTCAGCCATTTGACAAAATTCACATTTTGATTTGATTAAAACGCTTTTTATTTTATATATTGAACCAATAGCTAGTTTATTACTGGCTCTTAAATAAATCTATCGAACATTAAAAACTGCACCTGATGTTTTAATTTTGCTATCAACGTGCAGTTTTATATACAGTATTATTACGTAATTTGAAATGAAGATTCCTGCATAAGCTACTTAACCGCATTTATCATCTTTTGCTGTGAGCATTGAGCCTAAGAGAGTTTTCACAATGACGCATCGCTTGACGCTACTAGGCGATGTGGAGTTTGGAGAGCTTGGTACAGCTACCACTATTTTTAACCCAGGTGGCTCTGTCGAAGGGGCTACAGGTGTTCCAAAGCTTGCATTGGGTAAAGTCCCCATATAGTCAAAGGTAATTTTTGTTGACGCACTTAAAGTGTAAGAGACAGATGAACCAGCAGTGTTTTGACTGGTGAGATTTGCACCTAGCAGAAATTTATCAGAGCTGATGCCTACATCCGCTCCTAAAGGTTTCCATGTCGGGCTTCCAGCATTGGTATTATAAACAGCAACCTCTGCATTTTGGGTTGTGGTATTTTTCTGAAAACTGACAGTGTAGCTAAGTTTTTTGTTTTTAGCTTCGCGCTGTGCTTCTTGCAGTGCGGCTAAAACAGCATCGTTAACCTTATTCACTTTCTGCCGATTCACAAAGGCAAGCCAACCAGGAGCTGCGATCGCTGCTAAAATTCCAATCATCACCATCACTACGATTAATTCTAGCAAGGTAAAGCCAGCATCTTGTTGAGCGTATCTACAACCATAACTTAGCCTCTTAACTAAACATCGCTGTTGGCTTCTTCCATTCCTGTGGATAGAGTTCAATAAGTTCAAACTTAACTTTTCCATAATTAGTTGCCATTGATTAATCCTTTAATTTTCAGCACTTATTTAGTAAATAAATATCCGCGCCCTTGTACACGTATACTTGCACTTGGAAAATAAGTTTTGTTGGTATCTGTGTAATTAAGGTTATTGCTTTGTAAACGTGCGAGTGCATTGCCTCGTAAAGATACTTGTGCTGTTGTGTTAACCCTATCGATACACGCATAGAAACCAGTCATTTTGCCAGCATTACGTGTATTAAAGCTAGCAGTGTTTGGTGATACTTTTTGCCAGGTGTTGTTATCAGTAGGGCAAGTTGCCGCAGGTGCTGGTGTTGTATCATCAGTTTTGGTTTGATCAATAAAGTCAACAAGTACTGTAGTATCAGCAGTATAAGTTTCTGTGGCTTTTACCCAAGCATTCATCTTGTCATTAATAGTACCTACTCCATCGAGTTTAAATAGGGTAAAACCTGGACTAGGGCAATTACCAGTAATATATTTGCCAGTATAGCCAGTACAATCAACACCAGTACTAGCTGGTACACCATCCTTAATTTGCCATCTCGCAATCCGAGCTGCATTAGACCAAGTAGAACTAGAACTAGAGTCTTTAATTAAATAGTAGGCAACTAATGAGTATACAAAAGTATCATCTTTTTCGGTTCCTGTAATTGTAAGCGCTTGGTTAACTATTTCTCGCTTCCAAAAGACAAGAACAGGGACTCTATCTGTTGCGCTCGAATTAGGTAATTGATTTTTGATAGCTTCAATTCCATCAGCATCATAAAGATAAATTGCTTGTTGTAAATCACGGGAAATATAGTCTAGCGCAGTTTGAATTTCTTGCTCAGAATTTGCCTTTGCTTGCTCCTTTCGGTCTGTATCCATAATATTAACCATGAATCCTAGCAACGGCGTGAGGATCAGGAATGCCAGGATCATGGCAATCAACAATTCAATCATTGTAAAACCATTAACTTGTTGAACTAGCCTAGAGCGTTTTAGCTGGCTTCTGAGTAAAAATTTTAGTGTCCTCACCATATTGTGATATTCTCTTTATTATTAATAGATGCATAATGAGCATCGCCAATTGTAAACTTGCTCAATTTTTTATTGACAATTTTGATTTGTTGCAACACCAAGTCGCTTACACAAAGCCTGAAATGTCGTGTAACTGTTAGCAATATCAGTTGTCATTTCGATTAATGGTGCTTGACGATCGCCTAGTCCACCTGTGAATGTTTTTTGTCTGTTATTAGTAGTATCGGTGCTGGCTTTGAGAGTTTTGCTAAAGTCAACATCTGCCCGATAGATCCGAATTGCCAGACGATAACCATCGTTTATCCCAGTACTTTGGACAATTCGACCAGCTTGAATATAAAACAGATTGTTTGTATTGCTTGAACAATCTGGATTACTAATGATGCCATTCTTATTGAAACAATACAGACCAGTTGCCAATGTGGGAGTAGGCATATCTGTAATATTGTTAATTAAATAATCTTGTGGTCTACCTGTTATAGGTGGCGTACCTGCTACATCTGAAACCCTTCTAGGTGCGGCCGCAGTTGGAGTTGCAAGTGTAACTAGTGTACTTGGCACTGTAGTAATAGCTCCAGTTCTGATGCCATCAATGAATGTTTTTGTCGCTTGAGTTGCAAGTTCCACTCGTCGAGATTGAACGCGGGTTGCTGTTGAAATGACGATCGTAGGTGCGATCGCTGCCATTAAAATAGCAACTATAACTATTGCTACCAAAGACTCAATAATCGTAAAACCAGACTCATCATTAGGGATGATTTGTTGTTGTAGTTTATGCTTAATCATTAACTTATCACCAGCTTCTGATACCAATTTGCATTCAAAAATGTAATTGAGAAATTTTACTCCCCTAAAGTGAAAGTTACAGTTTAGGAGAGTAGTATGAAGTTTTAAGATGGGCAGTTACTAGGACGTTGATCGGAATCGATTGCAGCAGTATATACAGGAGGAGTGCTAGTATCGGGTTTTTTCGCACACAACAAACTTTGCACCCATGCGTCATCTCGACCAACTTCCCGGAAGTACTCATCTGGCAAATCGTCTGGTATGGTTGCCAATTTTTGGGCTAATAAGTCAGGCGACTGAGATAGCAGCGCTACATCATAACCCCATTGCCGTGTAGGAGCCAGATAGAAAGGAGTCCTGCTGTTGTTGCCTTGAATCTTATACTTAAAATTATCAGATTGAGTTGATATAGATGTGTTGAATGGTGCTGTGGCATAGGCACTTCGTTTAGTCTGGACGAAAGAGCCACTAATCCTAGCTTTAATGGCATCGCTTGTTCCTCCTGTTGGGTTCCAGTTTTCCATGAAGCGCACAAAGTTGTGTAGACCACCATTGTCTTCTGTAGGACGCGCTGGGGTATCTCCAGCCACAGCAATTAAATTAAAGGTAGTTTCAGTAGCTGTTTGCAACCAATTATTGTGGGTTCCAGAGATAATCTGATCAGTGTTATCTGGGTTTTGAGGAGTAGCAAAGGGTTGGTTAATTTGTAGAACTGGTTCAAATCCACTAACAGCACCAGCAGTTATAACAGGCTTCAGCCAGGGCATGAACGCATCGTTTGGTGGCGGTAATAGTGTTGTCCCCGTAGTGGATGTTGTCGATCCTAGAGGAAATTCTCGTACCGTACCAGGGTTGGTGTTATCAACTCCTAAGACTCTAAGAGGAGTAACTAATTGACCAGTCGTTGCATCACGTACAAAAGCAATTCTCCGAGGAGCAGTTGCAGTAAAGCATCCTCCTGAATAATCCGTCGCTGGATCATCAAAGATGTATCCTGTTTTTATTCGACTATTGTTTGGATTTCCATTTTTACCAACAATTTGACCATTATAAAACGTATTACCTCCTCCACCTCCACAGGCTGTCTGGATTGTCCATGCAGTTGTCGCTTTTGTCGGATCACTACAATCTGCTACGTTAGTTGCAGAACAAACTTCCGTCAAATACGTCCCTGGTGGTATTTGTAGCGCAATTGGTGTCACAAAGTTGTTGAGGTAAGAACTACCTTGAAACCCTGTTGTAGTTGAGTCAAGGTCTTTGGGTATGCCTGTAGTGGTGTCGCGCCATCGAGCTACGGGAACAAAGCTATTGTATTGTGAGAATCCAGATGGTATCGGGAATGGAGCATCATAGCTATTACTCCAGCCATAATCTCCCTCATCGCGGTAGCCTAATCTAAAGTTATTAGAAAGTAAAGTAACAGAATCTGCCAACACAGATGCAGGCCGCCACAGATCACCAGTTGTACAGTTTGGTAGCCTTGTGTCATTTGGACGACAAGCGAAATTTGGATTGCGCTGTGCTTTGGCGCGAGTATAGAAATTGCTCCAATCATCTGACAATGCTGTTGTGAACTCTTCTTGGGTGTGAAGATTAAAGTTCCCCTTAACGTAAACAGGCAAATTGGTACCTAAAATCAACCCTTTCTCTACGTCTCGATAATTATTACTTGTGCCGCGACCGATTTGGGAGCCGTTGATGAGCATAATGGCATTAGGACGGCGCGTTGGGTCAAGCGTATAATCCACCGGGCTTTCAAGTTTTTTCGCCTCTGAATCTGTCTTTGTTGAACTCAAATCTGGCAATGCATCATTGCGAGTAGCATAGATAATGCCGCTATTTGGCAGTAAGTATTCTTGCGCTGGAGTTGCCGCACCATACGTAGTAGTGCGAAGCGAGTTGATATCTAATACTGTGGCGCGAACTTCTAAAGGTTGTCTGTCTTTTGTTGCAAGATCGTAATCAGTACTTGTAGTGGTTGTTTGATTTGCCCTAACCTGTCTTGCATCTAAAAAGGCAGTTTCTTGAATTGCACCGTGAGGAATAGGAGGTGTAGTGGTTACTGGAGAAATGCTGCCATCTAAAATTTGTAGGGCGCAAATTGCAGCATGAATTGTAGATTGTTCCGAAAGAGTACGATCTGTGGTTTTTGCTAAAGCTTTTGCTAGCAGTCCATCATCTATAGAACGTCCAGCTAAATAATCTGGATTAGTTGTATCAGTTATTGGACGTTTTGGATCTCCTTTTATATCTCCTTTTGGATATTTTAATTGAGATTGATAAGTCAGTAGGGCCTGATAATCAGTAACTGTTTTGGTTGGAGGCCCGTAAACTATGCCGTTGTTGGATAGACCACCTGTAGCTGAACTATTAGCATCTGAAGCCCAAGCTGGAAGTCCTGTTTGATTTTTAGCAGTAGTGCTATTAGTAGGGACGTAAAAGCTGCTTACACAAGCTATAGGCTGTGGACTTTGCTGGTTGTAACTAGTGGCTTTGTAGTGATAAACAGCTGTAGCTCGCATCCGCAGATATGGTGTCTTAGTTGGATCGGCAATTTCGGGCCATTTATACTGTATTGAAGAGTAATTATTTGCGCCTACAGCAGAGTAATCATACATCCAATATGGCTTAATAGTCTTTTGTGTGGGTGCTGGAGCTTGAGGCACTGGCATCAGATCAGACCAAATTTCTTTGGTAGCTGAAGTGAAGGTAGTACTTGCGGCTGTGTAATTATCAGGCAAATAAATCCCAGCACCAGTTACCACTCGTAAACCACCAACAGGGTCTTGTATGGTACTCGGAACTTGAGCTGCTGCTAGTTCCCAATCTTTATCTCGGTCTGTAGAGCCTAAATCAGCTAGTATTTGTACGCGAGAGCGGCGAGTGCGAGGTGTAGCAGGTGTTGTTGGTAGATCCCAGTTAACACCGCTAATATTTTGGGTATCTTGGAAATTTGGGCCGACGAATTGGCTTTGATTGCTGTCCCACCAGATTTGAGGCAGATTATTACCAATTACAACCCTGTCACCCAAGGATTGTTCTTTTTCGCCATAGTCTTTTTCTAGTTTTGTGGGTTCCGTTGCACCAGGTATCAGTTTATTACTGCTGATATTTAGTGTTAAATTAGCGTAACCAGTACCCGTTTTCCCATCCGTGGGATCGGTAGGATACATCCAAGCATCTACAGGGCGTAGGGTATCGCCACTGCCTTGAAGTGGAGTAGTTGTGGCGTATGTACCTAATGCAACTAATTCAGTGCTTCCAGCAGCAACTTCTTTGTAAGGTACGCGGCGGGTGCGTTTTTGAAAGTAAAGCTGTAGCTGTTGTTTGCGTAGTGCGTCGTTTTCTGCTGTGGTGTAACTTGTTAAAGCAAGCTTATCCTTTTGTTGTTGAATACCTTTGGTAACTTCTGTCGGATCAGGATTTGTGGTAGCTATTTGGGCGTTAACTAGCCGAGTGATACGCTGAGTATAGGCAAGGCTGTTATAAGCCATGAAATTCGCTTCGTTTGATGCTGGAGTAGTTGATTTTGCAAAATCGACTTCAACAGGATCTGTAGCTTCTCCTTTTCTAAATAAATGCACTTTAGTGACATTGCCTAAGTCACTTGTATCTGTAAAACCACCAGCGCCCAAGTTTCCACCAATTACTATTTTGGCATTATCGTTATCGTAGAAACAGGATTCCTTACTGCTAACTTGAAATAGCTTGACACTATTTGCTGGCGAACCAGTGAGAAAATTACTATTGGTAAAAATTCGTCCATTTAATCTGAAGGCGGGGCCTGGGCTAAGTCCTATATCATCTTCATAAAGAACAGCATTATTAACTACAGGAATTTGGACACGTTCTTGTTGATACTCTAAAGCAGAAAAACTTTTATTACCTTTGTAAAGTTCGTATTTATTATTAGATGGTGTAGTAGTAATAGGAACAGTTGCTGTATAGACAAAAAAGGCTTTTTTCAACTTATTGCCCACTTTAAACCAGCCAGTATTACCTACTAAGGTAGCACTTGTACCTAGCGTATCTCCACAATCTCCACTGACATTACCAGCAGTCATTGGTAAAGTTCTTGCTTCTAATGGATTTCTGGCATATTTATATACACCAGCGTTTATGGGAGGATTTCTAAAGTAAATGCCATAAAGCGTGTAGCTATCAAATTTGCCGTTATTATCAGTATCTAGAGGATATAACCATGCAGTATTTAGTGTCTTCGCTTTTTCAGCAGTTTCGGTTCTTTTTGCTTGTTGATCGGTATTTAGAGCCAGTTGAAGTTGAGTTTCATCACCAAATGTATATTCATTGATATTGCCGCTCAAAGTAGAATACAACGCGTCATCTGTTGGTGTGGCTCGTGGTAGTCGTCCATCTTGAAATAGCTTATTTATTTTAGCTCTAGCGCGGTCAATTGCCGGAGTTGCAGCGTTGAGTGCAGCCTCATTTACTCGAACATTACTAGCATTCTTGGAGCGTTCAAACGAGCGAAATAGAATTGCTGTTGTTAACAGTACAACAACTAAAGATACCATTGCTACCGTTGGTAAAACAAAACCAGCATTTCCCGCACCATGTCTTCTAGTAGTGGTGAAAAAAGTTCTTAGTAACCAAATTATTTGCTTTTTTATTGTAGACAAAAACTGGTTACTAATTTTTTTAAAATAAAATATTAGTGCCTTGAATAACTTACGTCTTACAGACATAGATGCTTCCCTCCCAAGTGTTTGCTTACGGATGTGAGGATATTTGACTTTATAGATATCCAGCCTATTGTGTCAGATATAAACTAAAAGTGAAACTTTTGATTTATGCGAGAATTAACCTTGTTTAAACATTTTTAAAAATGCAGTAGTAAATTAACCAATAAGATTTATTCACTTTATATCATGGGTTCATTTTTTACTTAATACCGAAAAATACTGATCTTCTCGAAATTATTTAGTTTATGTCTGCTAATGAAATAAAAATTTATCCTTATATAGAAGGCTGATCTCACAGAAAAAACCTGCATTCCCAAGCTAATTAAGCTCAATTTTGTAGAAAAATAGTATGACTTAAAATTAGCTTTGTAGAAATCCATTTCATTCAAAGCTAGCTTTATGAAGATGTTGTCAGCATACTAAGGCTATAATACCCACTTGTTCAAGTAAAAATATCAGCTAGGGGCAAAATAATATGAAAAAATTTAAAACCTCACTGTAGTAGGGAGGCGGTAGAATAAATATTTATAATTTCAAGCAAATACGCAGTAATTAGGTTTAATAGTCAATAGCTGCATTACACTGGCGTTTGCACAGACTATAGGACTAGTACCGCAAGGCGGAAGTCAAAAGCCAAAAGTCAAAAGAATTGTATTCCAAGCTGTTGCACCATTTGAAATGGTATGTTTATTTACGCCGTGCTGTACTAGTATTTAATTCTTGAAACTACCGTTGTAGGTTTTTATATATGGTTGCTAAATCTGCTGCCTGCATATTTACTGTGCGAATAGGTTTAATACCTTGGCGCAATTTATTAAGTAAATTAGCATCTGTTGCTAATCGCTCAAGAGCTTGAGTCCAAGCTTTAGTATCATTAGCAGTTACTAACCAACCATCAATGCCATGTTTTATAAGTTCGGCAATACCCCCCAAATTGGAACCAATTACAGGAAGGCCGGCTTCATGGGCTTCTAAGACAACTAAAGGCCCAGTTTCTAGCCATTGGGAAGGTACAGCTAGGATGTCGTAATTGGCTAGAGCCTGGGTAAGTTCAACTCTAGTTAGTTGTTTCTCTACGCGAATTCGAGGGTCATTGTCAATCAGGTTAAAAATTTTTTGGCGATATCGTTCATCTTGCGCTATGCCATGAATTATCAATTCAATGGGAATCACCGCAGGTAAATCTTTAACTGCTTGGACTAAGATATCAATACCTTTATATATATCCCAGCGTCCTAAAAAAACTACTTTTAAAGTACCAGATTGCTGTAATACCAGTGTTGATTTTTCTTGTGTAGCGTCAGAAATTCCGTGTCGAGAGAGAACGAGTTTTTTTTCAGGAATGCCGTTAATCAGTAGAGCTTCATAAAGCCAATCACACACTGCTACAATGCGGTCAGCATATTTTGCCATTTCTAGCAGACTTTTTTTGCGGGCAGTAACATAACCAGGTATCACAAAAGGACGCACAAATTGTCCTAAGTTGCCCTCGTCTACTGAGGCAGGAAGATAGGCACTTACAGGCAATGGTACTCTCCCCAAAATAGCTTCGGGCAGATAGCTAAAACCTTTGACCATTGCAGCAGGTAGCTTTCTGCTTAAACTATCAGCACACTGGGAACAACGCACCACATCTATTTTGCCATCACAAGCCTGTTGTCCATTGAACATCAGAGTAGTTCGCTGGCATAAGGGTAGAGGATAATGGATTGTTACAACCGTTGACAAGCCTAATTCTTTTGCCAAACGTAGATGAGGCAATCCACAAGATACTTCCCAATGGTGCTGATGGTAAATATCTGCTTTTTGGTGAGATAGCCAATTAGCAAAATCTTCAAATTTTCCATGAGGAAATTGACCGTGATTCGGTTGTGTTCTAGGTACTGGAAATACAGGATATCGATAAACTTCTACATCGTTGTACTTGTAAGTATCACCATGTGGGGAACCTAATTTGGCGGCTGCTATCAAGATGTCAATATCATGCGATCGCTCCGCCAATGCTAAGAGCGATCGCAATTCTGGCAGTAAATCGTTGAGGTTTACTTGAATACCACCGCATTTATCTGGAAAATAACGAGCAAGAGCTTGGATTACTTTCATAGGGAGGAATCTCCAGGATAGGAAATCTGCTCTTGCCATTTTATTCGCTGTATTGTGAATTACCCAGTAATATCTGTACTCCAATCATCACTCTTGCCACATTTCTCGGTTTTCGCACTATCCCTTAAGCTCAACGTGCTTTAGCCAATCAAGTCCGAAAGGCTTTTTCTTTCTTTGTATGAAACCACCCTGCTCTCCTTATTAAGGAGCTACGGTGTACACACATCTCTGTACAAACCTAAAATCGTTGGAGATCCCCCTAAATCCCCCTTAAAAAGGGGGACTTTAAGAGACTTTTGCCCCTCTTTTTAAGGGGGGTTGGGGGGATCAAAAGGCTCTGGGGCAGCTCTAGAAGACTTGTGTGTACACCGTAGTTATTAAGGAGAGGGGGAGGCGATATGGATTAAGCGCTAAAGTATTTTGCTACTGGGTGGTAAGTAATAATTGCAGTGGTCGACTGTTCTGGATAAAGTTGTTCACTTTCATCCATATACAATTTAATTCTGTCAGTCTGCAATAACTCCAGTTGCTTGTATTGGTCTTGGATATTTGGGCAAGCTGGATAACCAAAACTATACCGTGAGCCACGATAGCGTTGCGCTAATATGTCCCGAATATTGTCGGGTTCTTCAGCAGTAAAACCTAACTCTCGGCGGATTCTGGCGTGTGTCCATTCAGCTACAGCTTCCGCCACCTGCACCGTCATACCGTGGAAATACAGATAATCGGTGTATTGATTAGCCGCAAATAGCTTTTGAGCAAACTCTGTGGCAATCTCCCCTACAGTCACCGCCTGCATCGGGAAGACATCAATAATTCCCGATTCCTTGGGTGCAAAGAAATCTGCTATGCACAGCCGCCTTAATGACTTTTGTCTGGGGAATTCAAAAGTTGCAACCTTTTGTGATTGGTTCTCTGAATCATATATATGTAGAGAATTCCCCTCAGATTGACAAGGGAAATACCCATAAATCACCTGGGGATGCAACAGATTTTCTTCAATAATTCGCTGTTTCCAAGTTTCTAAAATTGGGTAAACTTTCTCAGCTAAGAAAGCCTGATATTCTTCCTTAGATTGTTCTTTTGGTTTACGGAATTGCCATTGTCCAGCAACTAAAGCTTGTAAATCTAAGTGCCAGAATATTTCCTCAATGGGAATATCACTAGGCTGCAATAACTGCGTTCCCCAGAAAGGCGGTGTTGGACGTTCAATATCTATCGCCACAGCATCAGAACGTCTTGTATCTACTACTTTTGGTTCAGCAGATGTTTCTTCAGCAGTCTTAGCTTTTGGTTCTTTGTGACCATTTTTCGAAACTTCAGCCGTTTCGATTTCGTTCAAAAATCCTTGCAAATCTTCCCAGTTACCAGTAGCTTTTGCTGGCATTAATTTATCCATGAAGTGCAAGTCAGAAAAGGCATCTTTGCCATAAACGACTTTACCTTTATAGGTATTTTGGCAATCTTCATAGACAAATTTGGGAGTTAACGCCGCACCTCCTAAAATCACGGGGACACTAATTCCCTTTTCGTTAAATACCTCCAAGTTCTCTTTCATGAAAGCGGTGGATTTTACTAGCAAGCCACTCATGGCAATACAATCAGCTTTGTGCTGTTCGTAAGCGTTGATGATGTTTTCTACTGGTTGTTTAATTCCCAGGTTAATCACCTTGTAGCCGTTGTTAGACAAGATGATATCCACCAAGTTTTTACCAATGTCGTGGACATCGCCTTTGACTGTGGCAATGATAAAGGTTCCCTTGGCATTGTTGCCCGATTCTGATTTTTCCATGAAGGGTTCTAAAAACGCAACTGCCGCTTTCATGGTTTCCGCAGATTGCAACACGAAGGGTAACTGCATTTGTCCCGAACCGAATAATTCCCCAACAACTTTCATGCCATCTAGCAAGAAGGTGTTGATAATTTCTAAGGGGGGATGTTCTTCTAAGGCTTTTTTCAGATGTTCTTCTAAGCCAATGCGTTCGCCGTCGATGATGTGGCGTTTGAGACGTTCTGGGATAGGGAGACTTTCATCTAAGGAGCGATCGCGCTTAGTTGTAACCCCGGCAAACGCTGTGGTAAGCTCTCCCAAGGGATCGTAAACGCAAACATTACCCTCAAACTTCCGCTCATCATAAATCAACTGCCGACAAATTTCTTGATGGCGTTCGTCAATCTTCGAGAGGGGTAAAATCTTGTTAGCACTGACAATGGCTGCATCCATTCCCGCCGTCGTCGCTTCGTGCAAAAACACTGAGTTCAGCACCATCCGCGAGGCTGGAGTTAAACCAAAGGAAATATTGGAAACACCCAAAATTACATGACACCCAGGCAATCCTTCACGAATGCGTCGGATGGATTCAATGGTGGCTTTACCGTTTTCTCGGTCTTCTTCAATCCCGGTGGAAATGGGTAACGCTAGGGTATCAAAGAATATTTCTGTAGGTGGTATGCCATATTCTACAGCTTGACGGTATGCGCGTTGTGCGATCGCAAACTTTTTGTCTGCTGTTCGCGCCATTCCATCTTCGTCGATAGTACCAATGACTACACCAGCACCGTATTTCTTCGCTAACTCCAGCACCTTTAAAAAGCGCGATTCTCCATCTTCGTAGTTGGTGGAATTCAGCAAACACTTACCACCGGCAACCTTTAAACCCGCCTCCATTTTTTCCCATTCGGTGGAGTCAAGCATTAAGGGCAGTGTGACATTATTAACAATGCGCGAAACTAGTTCGTGCATATCCCGCACACCATCGCGTCCCACATAATCGACGTTGACATCGAGGATGTGTGCGCCTTCTTTGACTTGCGCCCTCGCCATTGAAACGAGTCCATCCCAATCTTCGGCATTTAGCAAATCGCGGCACTTCTTGGAACCACTGGCGTTGAGACGTTCGCCAACAATCAAGAAAGAATTATCTTGATCGTAAGGCTGAGTGGTGTAAATTGATGCTGCTGCTGGTTCTAAACTTGGATGTCTAACTTTAGGCTTCAGGTCTTTAGCAAGTTCGGCCAATTGTTGAATGTGTTCTGGACGCGTCCCACAGCAACCCCCGATCACTTGGACACCCAAATCTTCAACAAAATGCATCAGCGACATCCGTAATTCTAACGGTGTCAGGCGGTAGTGTGCTTGACCGCCGACGTTTTCAGGTAAACCCGCGTTGGGTATACAGGAAACGATGAAAGGTGAATGTTCTGCCAGATACTTGATATGTGGTTTCATCAAGTCTGGGCCTGTGGCGCAGTTTAGACCGAGAATGTCAATTGGGTAAGGTTCCAAAATTGTCAGCACAGCGCTGATTTCTGAACCTACCAACATTGTGCCCATGCTTTCCATTGTCACAGAAACCATCAACGGGCGGCGATCGCCTTTTTTGGCAAACACTTCTTCAATTCCATTCAGCGCCGCCTTAATTTGCAGCACGTCTTGGCAAGTTTCCACCAGAAATAAATCAACACCACCATCCCACAGCGCCTCTGCTTGTTCAGCAAAAGTAGCTTTCATGGTGTCAAAGTCAATATGTCCCAAAGTTGGGAGTTTGGTTGTCGGGCCGATGGAACCAGCCACAAACCGGGGTTTTTCTGGCGTGGAAAATTCCGCAGCCACACGCTTCGCCAATTCTGCGGCTGTCTTGCTGAGGTAGTAGGCTTGGTCTGCCAAGTCATATTCTGCCAGCACCAGGGACGTACTACCAAAGGTATCCGTTTCAATGACATCTGCACCAGCAGCGAGAAAGTCACGGTGAACCTTAGCGACAGCTTCGGGTTTCGTGTGGACTAAATATTCGTTACAACCTTCATACTGTGGGCCGCCGAAGTCTTCAGCAGTCAGGTTTTGGGTTTGTAAGTTGGTTCCCATCGCCCCGTCGAAGACGAGGACTGGGCTATCTGGACTACGCAGGCGTTCAAGGAAAGAATGAGTCATATTTTCCTAGAATAAATGAGGACATCAAGTGAGTCTTGTGATACTCGACTTACTTTATTATTTTCCAAAATTGTGATATTTGTGGCAGCCTTTAATAAAGTCTGGTTTTCTTTATATCGCGGTTTTCAGTTGAATGAGGTAAAAGAACCCCCAACTCCCAAGCGAGGAGGAGGCTATGATGTAACTCGTTTCATTAGGAAAAGCTATAATTTCAAATCACTATTAGACTTATCCGTAAATCTGAAATGCTTAGTATACAGTGGTTTTAGCGATTTACTGATAACCCGCTGCTTGTAACAGAAACAACTTGGCATAACGTCCTTTTAGCTGTAGCAATTCTTCGTGAGTTCCCTGTTCTATAACTTCGCCGTTTTCTATAACTACGATTTTGTCAGCCATTCGGACTGTAGAAAAGCGATGGGAAATCAAAAGCACCATCTGATTTTGAGTAATAGCGCGAAAATGATTGAAAATCTCAAATTCAGCTTGGGCATCTATTGCTGATGTTGGTTCATCCAATACTAAGATATCTGCTTGCGATCGCATAAAAGCACGAGACAAAGCAATTTTCTGCCACTGTCCCCCAGAAAGTTCCTGTCCTCCTTTAAACCAACGCCCAAGTTGAGTCTGGAAGCTTTGAGGTAATTGGTCAATAAAAGATTGGGCCATGCCTTTTTCCGCAGCAGTTTGCCAAAGGGTTTTGTTTTCGAGTTGTTCTACATCTCCCACGCCAATATTCTCGCCCACAGTGAACTGGTAGCGGACAAAGTTCTGGAAAATCACACCAATACGACGACGCAACACATCCACATCCCATTCCTGCAAGTCCAAGCCATCTAAGAAAATTCGCCCAGAATCTGGGGTGTAGAGTCGGGTAAGTAGTTTGATTAAAGTAGTCTTACCGGAACCGTTTTCACCGACAATTGCCAGTTTTTCTCTGGGTTTCAAGTGTAGCGAAATGTTTGTCAAGGCTGGCTTAGAACTTCCTGGATAAGTAAATGATACGTTCTCAAAACGGATACCATCTTGGGGATTTAAACCAATGGTTGCCTTACCCCAAGACTTTGGTACTTCTTCTTCTAGGAAATCATAGAGATTTGATAAATATAGGTTGTCTTCATACATCCCTCCAATAGATGTGAGGGCATTGGAGAAAGTTGATTGTCCTTGACGAAAAACGGTGAGATACATTGTCATATCTCCCAAGGAAATCTTACCTTGCACTGTTTCTAGTACAATCCAAGCATAAGCTAGGTAAAAAGCACCAGTACTGACTAAACCCAGGAGATAGCCCCACAATCCTCGCCGCAGAGTCAAATCACGGTCTTCACCATAGAGTTGATGAAACAGGTTGCGGTAACGCCCTAGCAGCATCTCTCCCAACTGGTAGAGTTTGACTTCTGTGACAAAATCTTCTCTTGCTAGCAGATTTTCTAAGTAATGCTGTTGACGAGTTTCTGCCGCCCGCCAACTAAATAGGCGAAAGCCTTCTCCAGCAAACTTTGTTTCGGCAATAAATACAGGCATCGCTGCCAAAATCAGCACCACCACGGCCCAAGCTGAGAAATTTACTAGTAAAATACCGTAGGTAATCAGGGAAAGGGCATTTTGCACCAATCCAAAGGTGCGGTTTACTAACGAAAGGGGACGAACTGATGCTTCTCGTCGGGCATTGGTCAATTTGTCATAAAATTCTGAGTCTTCAAACTGCCTAAGATCCAGTGTCAGCGCCTTTTCTAAGATGAGTACATTCACTCGTTGACCCATTAGCGCCCGTAATAAAGACTGGCAAATGAGGATTCCCCGTTGACTACCTGCTAGTAGAATTACAGCGATCGCTTCTAATCCTACATAAGATAGGGAATGATAAATATTGACAAAACCATTGTTTTGTGAATTAACTTGAGAGGCAAATACCACTGCATCAACAATTAATTTACTGATGTAGGATATCGCCGCCGGTAAAAGACCAGCCACTAAAGTTAAACTCGCCAGCAGAATGGTAAGCGATCGGCTGGTAGTCCATACCAAGTTCACAGCCCGTCCACTGTAGCGGAAAACCGTCAGGGATTGGCGTAGGATATTTCTTTTTTTTTAATTTTCATCTTTTTTTGGAAAAGATACCCCAGCTTGGGCGGATTTTCCTGACTTTATTTAATCTTTATTAATTTTACCAAAAAAGAAGTTAGAACTTAGGAGCCAGAATGACGGGTGTGCGGCTAAGTGGTGACTCTCACGCTTACATTTTTATCCCCACAACCTCCGACCTGCTTTCCCACTTAATTTTTGGTGAGTATCTGCCAATAAAGCTGGAATATCTAACTTTTCTGGACACCGAGGTAAACAGTCTCCACATTCTGTACAGCGATCGCCTTTCATCCCAGGGAACCAGTGACCAGCATTCTCAAACATTCCGTAACGATATTGTCCATAGTCTTTCATATCGTATGCCACTGCGAGATTACGTAACCGTAATACCTCTGGAATATTGATATTTTCTGGACAAGGCAAACAAGCATAACATTGGCTACATTTATCAGTTCCCAAAGTAAATTTTTGGTGATTTTCTAACCTCTGGAAAGCAGAAATTTCTGCTGATTTTAGCTCCCCATCATGGTCAGCAACTTGCAAAGGTTCTATTAATTCATCTGGGTTGGCTGGCCCTATACTTAAAGTATTAATACGGTTGTCAGTAAGTAAAAAACGATAGCTTAGTTCTAAGGGGGAATACGGCTGACACAAATCTTTTAGGGTTTGGGGTGGCGTATACAGCTTTCCCCCTTTATCAGCAGGAGAAATAATGAAAATGCCCATATCTTTTTCGGCAGCTAGTTGAATTGCTGGTGCGTGCCGTTGAAAAAAATAGTAATAATGCAGATTGACAAACTCAAAAAAATCTGTTTTTATAGCTGCCTCAATTAGCTCTAATGACCCGTGGCTGGAAAAACCCACGTGTCGCACTCGACCATCAGCAACAGCTTCCTCTAGGGCTTGCATACAGCCATTTTTGGCTTGCACCCACTCCAAATGTTGCCAAGTGTTCAAGCCATGAACGCCTAAGCAATCTAAATAATCTAGCTGTAATCGTTCTAGGGATTCATCGATGCACCGACGCATGGTGTCAGCATCTGCTGTGGCTGAGATTTTGGTAGTGATATAAAGCTTCGTTCGGGGTACTGATAACCCAGCTTTTAATGCCCTACCAAGATACTCCTCGCTTTTGCCGTAACCTCTAGCGGTTTCCAGATGATTAATTCCTAGCGCTAAGGCTTGTTCAATGATCTGGTGAGCATTTTCAAAAGAGGCCAGGTAGCGCATTGTTCCCAAAGAGAAAACCGAGAGGTGCAGATTCGTTTTCCCAAAGCGTCGGTATTGCATAAAATGAGTCCTGAGTAGTGAGTGCTGAGTAAACAGACGATTAATATTGTCTGTACAAGAATGAAAAAGTGAAAAAGAAAGAATAAAGAATTTACTTTTAAGATTCTCTATTCTTTCTCAGCACTCAGCACTCAGAAATTTTCTAGCTGTCGCCATTACCAAAGCGCTTGATCAAATCTTCAGGACGGAGATTAGAAATAAATTCACGGAAGGCTTGCTGTTCGGCTTCATCTGCATCGCGGTCAACAGGGATAGAAGCATCGGCAATCACTTCTTCCATTACCCAGATGGGGGTATTTGTACGGAGAGCAATGGCGATCGCATCGCTAGGACGTGCGTCAATTTCTTTTTTAACCTCGCCTTGCTGGACGATTAAAGCTGCATAAAATGTATCCTTTTGCAGGGAATGAATGATCACCTTTTCTAGAGTCATATTCCAAGTCTCTAGAAGATTCACAATCAGGTCGTGGGTTAAGGGTCTGGGAGGCTTTTGATTCTCCAGTGCGCCCATAATTGCCCTAGCCTGTTCCTGACCAATATAAATTGGCAAAGCCCGCCGATCTGAAGAATCTTTCAAAAGGACGATCGGGCTGCGGGTTATGGCATCTAATGCTATGCCAGCGACTTTCATTTCAATCATTGCCTAAGCCTCTGCAATGCTTCGAGAGCCTTGGGTGCCGTGTAACAAATAGTACCCCTTTTTAGGCGGTTTGGTGACAGTAATAAACATAAGCATTCGTTCTCTATAATTGCTTCTATTAAACTCCGAACTTGTGGTGAAAACCAGAGTAAGTCAAATTGGTCTTCTTAGACAATAACCTTCTTACCCAAGTATGCCTTGTGAAGGATGCTAATGTGTTAATATTCCTATACGAAAAAAAGTCAGAAAATATACTTGGATGTTCGACATTTCTGTGACAATTACCAATTCATTTCAGGCAAGTTTAGGCAATAAATAGAGTTAGTTTGACAAAAAAGCCGTGTTTACAGGATTAATCCAAGCATTAGGAACGATAGAACCCTTGGGGGGCGATTCTTGGCAAATTACTTGTGTAAGCCATTCTGGTGAAGTAATTATGCAAGATTTGGCTTACGGTGACAGTGTTGCAGTCGATGGCGTTTGCTTAACAGTGGAAAAAGTTTTAAAAGACGGGTTTATCGCCACAGCTTCGCCGGAAACGCTACGCCGCACGACGTTAGGAGGTGAGCAAACGCAACAGAGATATGTCAATTTAGAAGCGTCGTTAAAGGTGGGCAGCAAAGTTGGCGGTCATTTTGTGATGGGTCATGTAGATGGCATCGGTCGATTGCTAGTGGCAGAACAAACGGCTAGTTCTTGGGAAATGACCTTTATTGCATCTGATGCGATCGCACGATACATTGTCCCCAAAGGTAGCATAGCTGTCAACGGCATCAGTCTCACAGTAGCCGCTTATGACTCAGAACTCTCTCAGTTCAAAGTATCGGTAATCCCCCTCACATACAGCGAGACAAATCTTCGCT
Organism: Nostoc sp. UCD121; assembly: GCF_014222285.1. Lineage (GTDB taxonomy): Bacteria > Cyanobacteriota > Cyanobacteriia > Cyanobacteriales > Nostocaceae > Nostoc. The sequence goes on along the minus strand of NZ_JACKZS010000056.1, from coordinate 224 downwards.
ATTTGGTTGCTGGGAGCTTGGTGAATTTAGAAGGGGATATTCTCGGCAAATACGTCGAAAAATTCCTTTACTCTGGCAACCCAAACACCACAGCCCATGATGAAACAAGTTTAGATGGCATTACACCCGCATTCTTAGCAGAACACGGGTATTTGTAATTAGGAATTGGGCATTGGGCATGGGGCATTGGGAATTGGGAATTAGGTATTCTTCCCCTGCTCCCC
>NZ_JACKZS010000509.1 GCF_014222285.1 Nostoc sp. UCD121 | reverse complement strand
ATTATAATGATGCTACTCACAGTTGCTCTTATAGCTTTTCCGGGCAAATAAACAATATTTTAAATCAACTTTTTAGTTAACTTTATGAGAAAATTGACAACAAAATTATAAAAAAAGATTGAATATTATACTTTACAACCAATGCAGTTGCATGGTTGCACAAACCAATCTGGTAATCATCGGTTTCATGTCAAATAGCAACAATTAGCAAGCAAAGATAAATGAATAATAGACTGTCTAAATCTTATAGCAAGGGAAGAAAAATAAAAAATGAATATCAAGAATGAAAATTATGGCGGTTTTCAAACTTGGTCAAAGCAAGTTGCATCTTGGCGATGTATTCCTCCAATAGTTTCGATTGACATTGAACAAGAACGTAGTTGCGTGTGGTTTAATGTAGGTGGCGAAAATCGTCCTCTTGTTAGGTACGAAATTTTTTCTAATATGGGTGGTTGGCAAAGTGGTCATGAAGCTAATGCTGCTGCTAATCCATCAGTTTTTTCATTAGAATAAGCTAAATATTTATACAACCAACTTATTACTGGCAAGATGAATAATGAAGTCAAGTCAATTTCGACTATTGTTGCAATTGCTAAAAAACATGAAAACAGTCCTCAAAATAAAATGGGATACCAGAAATAGGGTTAGATATAGCGGAGATGGCACATTGCTATTTCTCTGTTTAGTCTAATATGCTAATGATTCTCTAAATTGCGCTAGTAAATAT
>NZ_JACKZS010000508.1 GCF_014222285.1 Nostoc sp. UCD121 | reverse complement strand
GCGCTGTTCACCCCAGAGGCTGGCAAGGTGATAAATGCCCCGATTGGCAAACATTTAAAAAATCTTTAGAGGAGTAAGAAAATGACGTTAACTCTGAATAATCGCTCTCAAAGCAAAGAATCGTCCCTGACGCAAGCATTACGGCAGATACAACATTTAAACTCCAAAATTGCTGTGTTAGAGCAGCAGCATCAAGATTATGTGCAGAAGCAACAGAATTTGATTAATGCGATTGCCGAAATCTGTGTTTCTCCAATCCAGGAAGTACAGGCGCTGCGGATTCTCATATATCGGGGAGAAGCAGCTTGTCGGCAGTACTTGCGTTCGGTGTTGGTTAGACAACGGAAGACTTCATAGAGTTCAGGCACTCAGTGATTCCGATTCTGTACGTGATATTTCCAAAACCCGACGTAACCAATATGAAGTTTCAAGAGAAGCAGATTGTTTTTGTTCGGCATCCGACCAAATGTTCTCCCAATTGAATAGCCATCGAGTCAGCAAACGACCTAAGTCAACCAACTCTGCTGCTCTATCAATGTCATCTGCTTTCACCATATCTGGTACAGTCCACTCGATAAAGTATCGACTTTCTTTGACCAGAGTCAGCATCAATTCCTGAGATGATACCCCAGTCCACAAAAATTGAATTTGCTCAAGGTGTGCAGCGAGATGATGCAAACGGGTAGGCACATCATCTTGTATAAAAATTTGTTGTCTCGGTGTCAATTCGATCATAAATTTCCCAGGAATTCG
>NZ_JACKZS010000507.1 GCF_014222285.1 Nostoc sp. UCD121 | reverse complement strand
GATAAAGTTGTTTTGTTAAGTGCCTTGCTTGCTGATGGTATTAATTTAGGTTTAACGCGGATGGCTGACGCAACTCAAGGAATGTCTTTTGAGCGTTTAGCTTGGGTGGCGGATTGGTATATTCGAGATGAAACTTATTCCAAGGCTTTAGCTGAGGTAGTGAATTTTCATGCACAGATCCCATTTGCTGCTTATTGGGGTGATGGGACAACATCTTCTTCTGATGGCCAACGGTTTAAAGCAGGTGGACATCGCAGTTTTAATGAAGAGATCAATGCCAAGTACGGTAAGGATAGAAGCGTGATTTTTTACACGCATATTTCCGACCAGTATGCTCCATTTCACGTTAAGGTAATTAACGCCACGATTAGGGATGCAACACACGTTTTGGATGGTTTGTTGTATCACGAGAGTGATTTACAGATTCAGGAGCATTATACAGATACAAGCGGTTATACCGAGCAGGTGTTTGCGATGTGCCATTTGCTGGGATTTAGATTTGCACCCAGAATGCGAGATTTACCTGATAAGAAATTGTATACTTTTGAACCTAGTTCCCCTGATTCGGTTTTAGCACCCCTACTAGGTGACAGGATTAATGTGAAATTGATTCAGGAGTCTTGGGATGAGATTCTACGCCTTGCTAGTTCAATTCGGACGGGGACGGTGACTGCCTCTTTGATGTTGAGGAAATTAGCTTCTTATCCTCGGCAGAATCGTTTAGCTTTAGCTTTGCGGGAGTTAGGGAGAATTGAGCG
>NZ_JACKZS010000055.1 GCF_014222285.1 Nostoc sp. UCD121 | reverse complement strand
CCCTACTCTCATTCTCTATGCCAAGTGCATCTTTAAAACGCTACGGGGTGCTTTACGAACTCTGGCTAAAACGGTTTCTTTGCCTAAACGTTGGCAAGCTTCATACCGATGGCAACCAGAAAAGCCATAATATTGTCCATCTACTTCTAGGACATCAATAGGTTCTTGCTGCCCAATCTCCGCAATCGATTCCATTAAGGCTTGCACTTTATTTGGATCGTTTGCACGGGGCAATGGCCGTTTTATCTGATTTAATGGAATTTCTTGGACTCTAACCATAAGGAGTTTATCCAACTAGTTCTATTTTGTGTCTTTAAATAAATCATAGTCGTTATGACTTCGTTTTGCAACCTGTATTTGGGGCAAAACTGGTAATGGTATCATTGGAGCGCTCATGCGACAAAAAGACCGCACTGCAAAGCAATTGGAAAATAAGCTCCAACGCCGCATTAGGGGGCAAAAGAAGCTCGATATGCTGCGCGTAGCTTGCTTTCCCATAGGGGTACGCTATCAGGTAGCCATGAAATTTTTGTTTTGGCGTTTTTCCCACACTGTGCTGACGACATTTTGTCTATTGGGACTGACTGCTGCATCAGGCCCTGAGAGTAACATCCAGGATATAGAATTGAAAATTGGGATTGTGCAGCGATTTGGTTCACAACCCACAGCCAAACTGCAACTGGAACCGACAAAAGGCGATCGCTTAAAGCTAAAATTTCAAGCGGGTAACAAGCAGCAAATCCTGGTGACAAAGAATCCTGTAAAGCTGGAAACAGTTATGCAAGCTTTACCCCAGCTAGCAGTTGAAGAAATGGTAGTCTTAGGCACATACCGTACTTTTGAAACTGCGGAAGATAGTGCTAAGAAATGGCGTTCTCAGGGAATAGAAGTGGAAATCACCCAGCCAGAACGCTGGCAGGTTTGGGCTAAACGAGATGTTTATAGCACTCCTTTATTGCGACGCTTACTATTGCAGAACATCCAAGCTTCTAATAAAGATAAAGTATATCTTGATACTAAAGTTTTAAAACAAGTGCCGCAAGTTAGTTGGGTGGTAGATGGTAAACGCTATAGCCCAGATGATTTGGAAATCAGCACTGATAAAAACTTGATTCGGGTGAATAAAAGCGAAAAGCCAGAAAATGCTCGTCTTTATTCTGGACAGCTGAATTTGCAGCCAAATGCTTACGGCACATATACTTTAGTTAACCAAGTCCCTTTAGAAACTTATTTACGTGGGGTTGTGCCTTACGAAATAGGAACGGATGCACCAAAGGCGGCGCTAGAAGCCCAAGCAATTCTCGCCCGGACTTATGCTTTAAGAAATTTACGCAGGTTTGCCGCAGATAACTATCAGTTGTGTGCTGATACTCACTGCCAAGTTTATTATGGGCTAAATGGAGCGGCGGCTAAAACAGATCAAGCGATCGCCTCCACCAGGGGTAAGGTAGTAACTTATAAAAACGAACTCGTAGATGCCCTGTATTCTTCTACTACAGGTGGTGTTACTGCTTCCTTCAGCGATGTTTGGAATGGCGACGATCGTCCCTATTTGCGCCCTGTACTAGATGCTGCGACTAATTTTTGGAACTTGTCTAAGCAGAGTTTGGCAGATGAAAAGAACTTCCAGAAATTTATTAATATCCAACAGGGATTTAACGAGAGCAAATGGGATGCTTTTCGTTGGCGCAAGGAAACCCGTTTAGAAGATATTATCAAGGACTTGCAGAAATTTTTGCAGGTCAAAAACAGTCCTCACGCCAAATTTAAGACAATTCAGGCTATGGCAGTGGTGAAGCGAAGCGAGAGTGGACGCATTCTGGAACTCGCGGTTAAAACTGATAAAAGCACCTTTATTCTCCACAAAGACGAAGTTCGTAGTGCCTTTGCTGCTCCTACAAGTACGCTTTTTTACCTAGAACCTCTGAATAAAGGCAAACCAGAACTGTGGGGATACGCTTTTATTGGTGGTGGATTAGGACATGGAGTTGGCTTGAGTCAAACTGGCGCTCAAAATCTAGCAAAACTAGGTTGGTCAAGTCCTAAAATTCTCCAATTTTATTATCCTGGTACTCAGATTCAAGTTCTCAACAAAGAGATTAAATTCTAAGCTAAACCTCGTCTACCTTAAGAACCGTAGTTTTGTAGGCTGGGTGCAGCGATCGCGTAACCTAATATAAATAAGGTGGTAATGTTGGTTTACGTTTGGCTCCACCCAACCTACATAAATATATTTTTTAAAAAACTCTAGGTTTCAACATAGATGAGGTTTAGAAAAAGTTTCTATCTCCTACCTCTTGCCTCTATCTTGAGGTAGGAATCAGGAGTCAATAAAAGGCAAAATTGCTGAGGTAGAACTCCATACTAAAAAATTAAGCAGGAACACTAAATTTACTGTGTTCCTGCTCAATATAAAATCAGGCTTTTTTTCAAAGTGGCTTTAAGAGGCACACACAAATTGATGTTTAGTATTGCAACATTGAGACCTTGGACGATCGCTCAGTCAAGATGTTGAATCACTATAATCACCAATAGAAATAGGTATTTGGCTATTTAGTTTTGCTCTTAATAAAGTTCTTCTTCTTTGTGAGTTTCGATTGTGACATTAGAAGTTGGGTAAGCAACACAGGTCAGTACATATCCAGCTTCTATTTGATCGTCATCTAAGAATGATTGATCGCCTTGATCGACAGTACCTGACACGAGTTTACCTGCACAAGTAGAGCAAGCACCAGCGCGGCAAGAGTAGGGCAGGTCAATACCAGCTTCTTCAGCTGCGTCTAAAATATAGGTATCGTCCTCAACATCAAGGGTTGTGTTCAGCCCTTCAGCCTCGTTGACTAGTGTCACTTTATAAGTTGGCATTGAGTAATCCTCTCTTTTGTGAACGGCAGTATAAGTTATCTTAAGGCAAAGGTCGCGGCTGTTCTTGAGAATTAGCCGCTAGTTTATATTTGCTTCAATTCTGATACTACGAGAAAAATTAAACTATGTAACTCGAAATTGAAGCCGATTAGTAATGAAATTTTGTTGCTTAATCCCGATAAGTTTTATTTATGTATTTAATGCCCTAGTTGGGCTGTCATAATAAAAAACTATGTTCTAACTAAGAAAACATGATTAAATTTGATATTATTTAAATTTACAACAAGGCTAATCACCCATAAAATCAGACTTTTGTCAAGACAATCAAAAAACTTGAGAGGTTGTTTGAAATCAAGAAACTTCTTGCAACAACTCCGAAAATTTCAAGACTAATAAAAACCTATTTTTAAGCAGGTCACATAATGAGTTTGTGCCAAGTGTGCCAAGTTTTTATATAAAATGATCGTGTATAATTCAGGAGCAGCTTTGGAAAAAGCAAGAGTGCGTGTAGGTTTGGTAGGTACTGGGTATGCAGCAAAGTTCCGGGCTGAAGCATTGCTCCATGATGAGCGATCGCAGTTGATAGCGGTTGTTGGTCATACCGCAGAAAAAACAGAAGCCTTTGTCAGAGAGTACCAGATTAAAGCATTGAGTTCTTGGCAAGAACTAGTAGAACGTGAAGATGTAGACTTGGTAGTAATTTGCACTGTTAATCGAGATCATGGTGCGATCGCTCGTGCAGCACTTACCAACGGCAAACATGTAATTATAGAGTATCCCCTTTCCTTGGATGTAGTCGAAGCAGACGAACTGATTGCCCTAGCCAAAGCACAAAAAAAACTCTTGCACGTAGAACACCTAGAACTTTTGGGTGGTTTGCATCAAGCCTTGAAGCAAAACGTAGCCAAAATTGGTGAAGTGTTTTATGCTCGCTACAGCACCATCAATCCCCAAAATCCTGCACCCCGTAAATGGACTTATAACCACGAGTTGTTCGGTTTTCCCTTAATTGGGGCCCTGTCTCGCCTACATCGCCTCATCGATTTATTTGGTACAGTATTTACTGTTAACTGTCATCAGCGATATTGGGAAATAGAACCGGAATATTACCAAACCTGTTTTTGCACTAGTGAACTGTGCTTTAACAGTGGACTTTTAGCCCAAGTAGTCTATGGCAAAGGCGAAAGTATTTGGCAATCAGAACGCAAGTTTGAAGTTCACGGAGAAAAAGGTGGTTTAGTCTTTGATGGCGACACAGGAATTTTCATCCAGCCAGGGGAAACAACATCTATAGAGGTTGGCCCTCGTCGGGGTTTGTTTGCCAAAGACACAGCTATGGTGTTAGACCATCTTTTTGATGGTACTCCTTTGTACGTTACCCCAGAGCAGAGTTTGTATACCTTAAAGGTTGCTGATGCTGCTCAAAGAGCTGCACAGACAGGGTTCACTATGTTTATGTAAGTTTGTCTAGATAAAAGTTAATGAAAACTGAACTAATTGTCATTTTATCCCAACGAGAAATAGAGAAAATGCGTCAAGCTGGGCGTTTAGCAGCCAAACTTCTCCAGCATCTAGAACCGTTTGTGAAGCCAGGGGTTAGCACTCTGGAACTAAATGATGAAGCCGAACGTTGGACGCAAGCGCATGGAGCAAAAAGCGCACCTCTTGGCTATAAGGGTTATCCCAAATCGATTTGTACCAGTGTCAATGAGGTAATTTGTCATGGCATTCCTAACGCCAAGCAGATTCTCAAAGACGGTGACATTATTAATATTGATGTAACGCCCATTGTTGAAGGGTATCACGGCGATACATCGAAGACATTTTTTGTTGGCACTCCTTCCCCAAAAACGAGAAAGCTGGTAGAGGTGACAGAGGAGTGTTTGCGTCTGGGTATTGCTGAAGTGAAACCGGGGGGACGGATTGGCGATATTGGTGCAGCTATTCAAGAGTATGCTGAAGGGCAAGGCTTTTCTGTAGTGCGAGATTTTGTTGGACACGGCATCAGTAACATTTTCCACACTGCGCCGGATGTTCCTCATTATGGTACTCGCGGTAAAGGCAAGCGCCTGAGGCCGGGGATGGTTTTTACTATTGAGCCAATGATTAATGAAGGTACTTACGAAGTCGAAGTTCTCGGTGACAAGTGGACTGCGGTAACGCGCGATCGCAAACTATCCGCTCAATGTGAGCATACCTTAGCTGTAACTGAAGATGGCGTTGAAATCCTCACTCTACCTGAAGGTGAGAATTACTAAGAGTACTCTAAAGGCTACTGGCAACAATTTTGGGTTTTCGAGACGCGATAAATCGCCGTCTCTACAAGTGTTTTGTTGCTCATTGTGGTATTGAATTTGGTATCACTATCTTCCCAACTTATTAGGAATACCTTCACAACCACCAGGAATAGTAGCTCTAGTTTTTTCGCCACCCCAAGTACAACAGTAGCAACGTGCAGATTCAGGCATCCGTTGCACATTACTGAAATCGGCATTTTCCACTACAGCGCCAGTTTGTTCGCCGGTTTCATAATCTGGCGGTTCGGTGCGGCTACGGGGCGATGCTTTATCTACTAAACCGTAGAATAGGCGAATGCCGTTGATGTCGGCACCACTGAGATTAGCATTATATAAAATTGTGCGGGAGAGGTTGGCTTTTACTAAGTCACAACCGGTCAAATTAGCACGGACAAGATTAGCTTCGCTGAGGTCAGTCCAACGTAAATCAGTACCGGAAAGGTCTGCTGCGGCTAGCATTACACCTAAATCGATGACACGCAAACCTTCCAGACGGTCTTCTGCATATCCGCCAGTCCCATCGAGAATGGCTCGACCTAATAAGCGATCGCGTTTTAAGGGTGACAACAACTTGGAACGTGAGAGAAAGCGGAGAATTTTCGCTTTACCACTACCATCTACGCTACTTAAAATTGCCGCAGTGCGTCCTTCAGCGATCGCTCTTTCTTGGGGCCAATCTTCTAATAATCCTTCTTCATCTAACACCAAGTCTGAAATGCCTTGGAAATAAGAATCAATTGTCTGTTGCTGGGTGATAATATTTTGCTGAACTGTGAGCAGGTTTTGCTGAATTGTCAAGTCTTTGGAAATAACATATTGCCGCCACGCTACATAAACGGCAATGATGGCGATCAGAATTTGTCCCAAAGCACCAAACCAATCTGCTAGGGTTCCAGCAATATCCCAGTTAATTTTGCGTCCTAAAGCAAGTAAGCGATCGCTCACACCTGTGAACCTAATCAAGCCGATGATGGCTACTAGTAATCCCAAAAAGGCCACAAACAGGGTGCGTTCTTGGGGTGAAAACCACTCCTTTAAAACTTCTTGGAACCAAGGCAATAATATGGCTAAGGATAACAGCAAAGTTATCAGCGTTCCGATAATGCCAACGATCCAGTTATTGAGGATAATTCCAATAAAGGTAATGGCGATCGCTATTAGAGTAATCAGCAATGCCCTTGGCTTAACTATAAATTGGTTGCTAGTGGGTTGCTTGACCTCAGAACGGGCTTGTTGTAAAGCATTTGTATATTGCGGAGATTTCAAAGATGCGATCGCCGCTAGTGCTTGTTGTGTCGCTAGTACTTCTGAGCTTAGGTTTTTCTCAGTTGCACCCCCGTCAAAGTCATCAGGTTGCAAGTCCTTTTCAGGTATTGGTTCTGGGGTTGGTGGATTAGAGGAATCGGATTCAATCGTCATGTTTTCTATTTTGCCCTCTCAATCCAAGTTATGCAGCGTTTCTACCGGAGTAAATTGTTAAAAAATAGGCTAAAGATTATCCTGCTTGTCCTAGTGGCAACTACCACTATTGCCCTAACAGTCATTGCCAGACCTGTTGCTCACCTGACTTTAACAGCCTGGAGCGATCGCGATGACCGTCAACCCCTGCCTCCTGGCACGGTTGATGATGCCAGTCACCTGAATCAGACACAGGTGACAATTAAGCAGATTAAAAGTCAGCCTGGAGTTACTGAGGTGCTACTACAGTCTGTACTTAGAGATGCTTTACGTCAAGGTAAGAAGGTAGCGATCGCTGGTTCCCGCCATACTATGGGTGGTCACACTCTGTATGCTAAAGGCATCTCCTTGGCGATGCTTAACTTCAACCGGATGCAATTCAATCCGGCGACTAAAATTCTGACGGTACAATCAGGAGCTAAATGGTCTGATATTATTCCTTACCTAAATGAACGTGGCTATTCTGTTGCCGTGATGCAGTCCAACAATGATTTTTCTGTTGGCGGTACGATGAGCGCCAATGCTCATGGCTGGCAACATAATAGTCCCCCCTTTGCTAGCACGGTCGAAAGTTTCCGGTTAATGCTGGCAAGTGGCAAGGTTGTACAGTGTTCCAGACAGGAAAACCCAGAGTTATTTTCTCTCGTTTTAGGCGGTTACGGATTATTCGGGATTATTCTTGATGTGGATTTGAGAGTAGTACCCAATGAGACGTATATAGCTGAACGGTTCGTGATTAAAAGCGAGAACTATATTGATACCTATCGGCAACGGATAGATGGTGCAGCCAATATTGGTATGGCATACGGTAGACTTTCTGTTGCACCGGAAAGCTTTTTACAAGAAGCTATTCTCACCACTTACCGCCAAATTCCCCAAGGAAGTCGGGCTATTGTCTCTTTAGAAAAACAGTCAGATTCTGAATTACCTCGGACGGTTTTCCGTGGCAGCATTGGCAGTGACTATGGCAAAAACTTGCGCTGGCAACTAGAAAAAATCGTTGGGGGAGAAGCCGGAAGCCGGGTTTTGAGAAACCAGATTCTCAACCGTCCCTCCACCTTATTTGAAAATCGTCATCAGGCAGAGACTGACATCCTGCATGAGTACTTTATTCCCCCTCAATTTCTGGAAGCTTTTTTAGAGAAGTGTCGCGTGATTATTCCTCAGTCCAAAGGGGATTTGCTCAATGTCACGGTGCGAAATGTTCACCAAGATAACGACAGTTTTCTCAGATATGCCGATGGGGAAGTTTTTGGATTGGTGATGCTGTTTCATCAGCAACGCACTCAAGAGGGGGAGGAAAAGATGGAGGTAATGACCCAGAAACTGATTGAGGCAGCCCTAGCGGTTGGTGGTAGGTATTATCTACCCTATCGTCTTCATGCCACGCCTGAACAATTTCGTCGAGCTTATCCACAATCTGCTAAATTTTTCGCCCTCAAGCGCAAGTATGACCCGGATGGGGTTTTTCAGAATTATTTTTATCTGAAATATGGCGGTTAAAAGGGAATACGGTTTGGTTAAGGCTTTAAGCTTTGTCAAAGTAAATTTTTTAACGAACCGCAAAGGACGCAAAGGACGCAAAGGAAGAGATAAGGAAGAAATTCTTATGTATTGAGTTAAAAGGGGGTATCTCTGACTAAGACATTAGTTGACTGTTTAATTCTGTCCGAAGTGTTGATACATGTTGTGGGGTGGGCATCTTGCCGCCCTGATTAATCAGCGTGTAAGATATCCACCCCACAAAATTGAGTAATTTATTTGTTGGAATTCCCAGTCCTTTGCCCTCAATTAAGGTGCAAGGGCATTACCCCGAATTAGACTACCAATGGTTTTGGCAGTAATCTTCAGTTGGGTGATGGGATTAGCTGGGACAACCGTTTTATACAGATAGCTATCGAATGTTAGCCGTTGTACATCAAGGTCATCACACATTTCCACAAACGCTTCGCGGGTAGCGTCGGAACGATAGAACACGCTTTGCAGAATGTCCAGCACCTTGTAGGTGAGTCCGTATCTTTTATCCCAACGCTTCAGGTAAACCTTGAGGTCGCCTTCTGTAGGAATCCGGCTACCACCGTTAGAGGTTTCTACAATGGTTTCGGCACACATCCGCCCAGATTTAGCGGCAAAATAAATACCTTCGCCAGAGGATTTGGTAACATAACCGGCAGCATCTCCCACCAAAGCGATGCGACCAACGACACGACGGGGACGGGGATGTTCAGGGATGGGGTGTGCTTCGACTTTGATGATTTTACCGCCTGCCAGTTTCTCGGAAGCACGGGCGCGGATACCAGCTTGTAACTGTTTGATGCTGGCTTTATTGATGTGCATTGTGCCAGTACCGACAGCTACGTGGTCATATTTGGGGAAAACCCAAGCGTAGAAATCGGTCGAAACGTCATCACCAACATACATTTCGGCGAGGTCGTTATAGTAGGCCATTTTGTCTTCGGGTAAGCGAATTCGCTCTTGGAAAGCGATCGCATAATTGTAATCCCCAGCGTCCATTTCTTTGGCAACGCGAGAATTAGCCCCATCTGCCCCAATGATTAAATCCACCTTCAGGGTTTTGGCAATCCCCTGTGAGATACCTTCTGTATGGTCAACGTAATGGATGGTATAGGGATCGGTATTGTTTCCTGGTATATCAAGTTTATGAACAGTGGCATTAATTAAATTTGCGCCTAATTTTGCCGCGCGATTACGCAAAAAGCCATCCAGCACTTCCCGGCGGCACATTCCTATATATTCATCTTCATTTACCAGATTAATATCAACTTCCCGATTAGAAGGTGAAATCATTTTCATCTTCCGTACCCGGCGATCGATAATCTCTGGTGGTAAGTCAAATTCACTCACCATACAGAGGGGAATTGCTCCCCCACAAGGCTTTGCATTGTCTAGCTTCCGCTCAAATAAGTAGGTTTCAATCCCAGAGGCTGCCAGTGTTTCAGCGGCAGATGAACCAGCAGGGCCTGACCCAATAACAGCAACCCGTAGTGTCAAAGGTCTTTCTCCCAAATCTTCACATTTACCGAGAGCATACTACCACGGTCTTTCTAGTGATTTGGCGCTTTTCCTCTAGGTTTCTGCTTAAATGCAATATTCCTTAATGTTTCGATACGAATTGAGGGTTGGGAATTGGGAATTGGGCATTGGGAATTGGGAATTGGGAATTGGGAAGAATGAAGAATATTGCCTAGTCCCCAGTCCCCAATATGCAGATTTCCTTGTTCGATTCTTTTACTAGACAAGTTAGTGCCGCCGCAATTACCGGATATCAAAAGCACATTTCCCCACACAAAGGTTTTGCTTGTGCCCACAGAATACTATATGGCGGCGAATCTTGCTCTGGGTACTTCAAGCGGGTAATTGCTAAGGAAGGGTTAAAAGTAGCATTAGTCAATAGTCGTGAACGATTTCAAGCTTGTAAAGAAGCTAACCATATTTTGCGGAAACACGCAGTAGCTTTCCGCTATGTGTCTATGCAAATCGAAAATTCCGAAGAATCCACAGAGGAGGAAGCAGAAACACAGCAACGAAAACAAGCATCTGGTAAAGTTGGTCAAACATCATTTATTAACAGCAACAATACTGAATGTTTAGATTGTGCCGATTTGGGCTGCAATTGTGCCGAGATACTTAATATGACTCCTGATTGTAGTCCCCCGGATTGTGGTTTTCTTGATTGCAGTGGCGCTGATTGTAGCTTCCTCGACTGCGGCAGTTGCGGTAGCTAAATCTTGTTCATCTATAAATAACTATGTATGGTATATGTAAGACACAGTAATCCTACCAAGGATCTGTAGATTTAGTTGCAGAGGTATAGCAGCAGTGGGCATAGTAGTTGAGAATGTCTCCAAACAATTCGGGAGTTTCAAGGCAGTTGATGAGGTTAGCCTGGAAATTAAGAGTGGTTCGTTAGTTGCGTTGCTTGGCCCGTCGGGGTCGGGTAAATCTACGCTATTACGGTTAATTTCAGGTTTAGAAATGCCAGATAGCGGCAAAATCCTGCTTACTGGTAAGGATGCTACATACCAAAGCGTGCAGCAGCGCAATATTGGCTTTGTATTTCAGCACTATGCCCTATTTAAGCATTTGACCGTCAGGCAGAATATTGCTTTTGGCTTAGAAATTCGGAAGGCACAGCCAAAGAAGATTAAAGGAAAGGTAGAACAATTACTAGATTTGGTGCAATTGAGTGGATTAGGCGATCGCTATCCATCACAACTTTCTGGTGGTCAAAGACAACGGGTAGCCTTAGCAAGGGCATTAGCAGTAGAACCTGAAGTGTTACTCCTAGATGAACCCTTTGGCGCACTTGATGCTAAAGTCCGCAAAGATTTACGGGCATGGTTACGCCGCCTACATGATGAGGTTCATGTTACCACGGTTTTTGTCACCCACGACCAAGAGGAAGCAATGGAAGTTTCCGATGAAGTTGTGGTCATGAATAAAGGGCGCGTGGAACAGGTAGGGACACCATCGGAAATATATGATAATCCTGCCACCGCATTTGTGATGAGCTTCATCGGCCCGGTAAATGTATTACCCAGCAACTCGAAGATTTTTCAAAGTAGCGGGTTTGATGCGCCACATCCACAAGTATTTTTGCGTCCGCAAGATGTGATTTTAGAAAAGGTTGCTAACGGTACTACTACCGTTGCGACAGTGAGCCGATTGATACATTTGGGTTGGGAAATTCAGGTAGAATTAACTTTCGATGATGGGCAAGTGGTGATGGCGCATTTAACACGCGATCGCTTTAATGACTTAGAGTTAGAACCGAAACAGCGTATATATGTCAAGCCAAAGGATGCGAAATCCTTCCCGGTGTCTTATTCAATTTAGACTTTTGCCAGTTTCCCAATGGTCAAAACCCCTAGCTAATAGCTGAATTATACAGCGATTAACTAGGGGTTTTAATCTACGTAAGTAGGTCGGCGCAATTAAAGCTAACTGGCTAAGGCTGTCATTTTTCATTGGTAAGGGTTTTAAGCTTATTTCCATTTCGGAATATACATCAATCACAACTTTTCAAACATCCTCTTAGGCTAGAGGGATAACAACACCGAAACTTCCAAGATGAAAACCCTAATTATTGATAATTATGACTCTTATACTTTTAATCTTTACCAATTAATTGCAGAAGTAAATGCAGAATATCCCACTGTGATTTACAACAATCAATTTACATGGGATGAACTGCAACATTGGGAATTTGACAACATTGTAATTTCACCAGGGCCAGGCCGTCCTGAGAATCTAAAAGATTTTGGGATTTGTAGTCAAGCTATTCAAAATACCCAAGTACCTCTTCTAGGTGTTTGTCTTGGACATCAAGGACTTGGTAACGAGTATGGAGGAAAAGTTATTCATGCACCTGAAGTTCAGCATGGTCGGATCAGTGAAGTTTATCACAGTGGTACTGATTTGTTTGCGGGGATTCCTTCTCCTTTCTCTGTTGTGCGCTACCATTCTTTGCTGGTTGCAAATGACCTACCAGACTGTTTAGAAAAAGTAGCGTGGACAGAGGACAATCTGGTGATGGGAATGCGCCATCGATCCTTGCCGCTATGGGGTGTGCAGTTTCATCCAGAGTCAATCTGTACTCAATATGGACAAACCTTATTCGAGAATTTTAGAGAGATTACCCTAAAATTTGCTCAAGAGCGCGGCAATAGTCCGAGAAAACACTATTGGGTAGGAGATAGCGGTGATGCTTCCATACCTGCAAGTTCTTGTTCCCAAAAACAGCAACAGGAATTTCAACTTTGTACACACAAGCTGAATTTGTATCCTGATAGCGAGCAAATGTTTGTGCATTTGTTTGGCGAATCACCAAATACCTTCTGGCTAGACAGCAGTCTGGTTGAATCTGGTCTTTCTCGCTTTTCCTTTATGGGAGATAGCAGTGGCGAAAACAGTCTGCTGATTCGCTATCAGACGCGATCTGCCGTAGGCGGCAGCGCTTCGCTAACGCAGGAACTCACCATTACACAGTCCGATACCATAAGCTGTAAGACAAAGGGGATTTTTGAATATCTCCAGGATGAAATTGAACGACGACATTGCCCATCTGATCATTTACCCTTCGATTTCAACTGCGGGTTTGTGGGTTACTTTGGCTATGAACTAAAAGCAGAGTGCGGATCTAAATTAAATCACGCCTCTAGCTTACCTGATGCCATGTTTCTGTTGGCCGATCGAATGATTGCAGTCGATCACCAGGAGCAAACCCTCTATCTACTTTGCCTAATTCAGCAGGGACAATACGAATTAGCAGAAGCCTGGTTTGAATGGATAAAACACCAGATTGACCATCTTCTTCCCCTATCGCCTATTGTTCCACCAGAAGTTCAGACACCTGTTATTTTCCGATTAAGTCGGTCTGAAAAGACTTATCTTGAGAATATTCAGATGTGTTTGCAAGAAATTCACGAAGGAGAAAGTTATCAAGTTTGTTTAACAAACAAGATTCACACAGACACAACACCCGATCCCCTGGTATTCTATCGTTCATTACGCCGCATCAATCCTGCTCCCTACTCTGCATTTTTGCGCTTTGGCGATGTAGCGATCGCCTGCTCATCTCCAGAGCGATTTCTGCACATTGATTGTCAAGGCTGGGTGGAAACAAAACCCATTAAGGGAACGCTACCACGAGGAAAAACACCCAACGAAGATTTTATCCTGCGTGAAAAATTGCAAAACAGTGAAAAAGATCGGGCTGAAAATCTGATGATTGTGGATTTGCTTCGCAATGATTTAGGACGGGTTTGTGCAGTCGGCACTGTCCATGTTCCCAAATTGATGGATGTAGAAACCTATGCGACTGTACATCAACTGGTGACGACTATTCGCGGTCATTTACGCGCTGATATGAGCGCCACAGACTGCATTCGCAACGCCTTTCCCGGCGGTTCAATGACAGGCGCTCCCAAACTCAGAACCCTTGAGATTATCGATCGATTAGAGCAAGAAGCACGGGGAGTTTACTCAGGAGCGATCGGCTTTTTGGGATTGAATGGTTCGGCTGATTTGAATATTGTCATTCGTACTGCTGTGCTGACTCCAGAGCAAACCTCAATTGGCATTGGCGGCGGCATTGTGGCGCTTTCCGATCCTGAAATGGAGTTTCAAGAAACACTCTTGAAAGCAAAGGCGTTGATTCATGCCATGATGATCGCCACGCATGGAGCCTTTGATTCTAACCAATATTATATCCAGGGACTAGAAACAGAGGCTTTTGATAGCTATAAAAAAGTGCGAGCAGTTTACTAGCCGCCGCTAACCCCAGTTGGGTAACTCGCTCAAAATCTCAACAGGTGGGATTTTTGTTAGACTACTCATCTGTGCGTAACCAATATTAAAAAAATAGGGTTTAACGCCTTAATCCTCAATTGGATATCAACAAGAGGCAGGGGAAGAAAAAGAAAAAGGTGTATTCATGGCTATTTCAGTAGAAAAAATTACTAAAATTTTCTCTTTATTTCACGATAATCTAACTTTTTCGCGTTGCTCCCCTTGTTCCCTGCCCCCCTGCCTCTTTTTCAACTCCGATCGCCCAAATGAGGTAAATTCGTTAAGACAACCCTAACAGGGATATCCTCTGATAATCCCCGTTCCCGTTCCTCTAACATATTTGTCAAATTAACTGTTAATTTTTTAGTTGTTGGGCTTTATAACAAAGACTACTAACAACTTTATTTAAGATGCTAACTCTGTTAAAAACAATTCGACATGCGATCGCAAGTTGGTGGTCTGAGTTCACCCTCCAGACTAAGCTGCTGGCTGTGGCTACATTGGTGGTTTCCTTGGTGATGAGTGGTTTGACCTTCTGGGCTGTGAATACAATTCAGCAGGACGCGCGGATGAATGACACCCGCTTCGGGCGTGACTTGGGTTTGCTGCTTGCTGCCAATGTTGCCCCCCTCGTGGCTGACAATAATCTCACAGAGGTTGCCCAATTTTCTCAACGCTTCTACAGCAGCACCTCTAGCGTGCGTTATATGCTTTACGCTGATGAAACCGGGGAAATCTTCTTTGGCATACCTTTTTGGGAAGCCGAGGTAGAAAATTCTCTCACCATTAAACGGCGAATACAACTGCCAGAAGATTACCCTGGTGATGGGGAAAAGCCGATGGTGCGGCAACACATGACCCCAGATGGGATTGTTACCGATGTATTTATTCCTCTGATAGTTAATAAGAAATACTTAGGTGTATTAGCGATCGGTATCAATCCCAATCAAACTGCTGTCATCTCCACCAATTTTACCCGCGATGTCACCATTGCCGTTTTTATCACGATTTGGGTAATGGTGATTTTGGCAGGAGTAATAAACGCTTTGACCATCACTAAACCTATAAAAGAACTCCTGGTGGGGGTAAAGGAAATTGCTACCGGGAATTTCAAGCAGCGCATTGATTTACCTTTAGGGGGCGAACTAGGGGAGTTAATTTTAAGCTTTAATGAGATGGCAGAGCGATTAGAACGCTATGAAGAACAGAATATTGAAGAACTGACCGCCGAAAAAGCCAAGCTAGAAACCCTAGTTTCCACGATCGCAGATGGTGCTGTGTTGATTGATAACAACATGCAGGTGATATTAGTCAACCCCACAGCGCGGCGGATTTTTGGCTGGGAAACGGCTGATGTGGTCGGCTGCAATGTGTTGCATCACTTGCCGCCAGCAGTACAAATGGAAATCAGTGGCCCATTGTATGAAATGGCAGCAGGCGAATGTGAAAGTGCCGAATTCCGCATTTTTCTTAACCAACCCACCCAACGAACAATCCGTATTCTCTTAACTACAGTACTCAACCTGCAAAGAGAAAGCATCAAAGGCATTGCGATTACCGTCCAAGACATAACCCGTGAGGTGGAATTAAACGATGCAAAAAGCCAATTTATCAGCAACGTTTCTCACGAACTACGAACGCCTTTATTTAACATCAAAACCTATATTGAAACCCTGCATGACTACGGCGAAGACTTAGGATTAGAAGAACGGCAAGAGTTCTTGCAAACAGTTAACCATGAAACCGATCGCCTAACCCGCCTAGTTAACGATGTATTAGATTTATCAAAACTCGAATCTGGTCGTCAGTATAACTTCGATGGAGTGGATCTAGCCCAAGCGATCGAGCAAACATTGCGTACTTACCAACTCAATGCAAAAGATAAAGGTGTTGAACTTCTTCAGGAAGTTGATACTGATTTACCCCTGGTAATGGGTAATTACGATCTGTTAGTACAAGTTTTTGGCAACCTAATTGGTAATGCCCTCAAATTTACCAAAGCTGGTGGTAAAGTAGCAATCCGCGCTTACCAACTAGATTTCAAACCCAATCACAGCCAATCTTCTCCAGTGCGGATTGAAATTTCCGATACTGGAATTGGCATCGCTACAGAAGACCAGCACTCAATTTTTGAACGCTTCTTTCGCGTAGAAAACCGAGTTCACACCCTAGAAGGCACAGGTTTAGGATTATCGATTGTCAGAAATATCATCGACAGACATCGTAGTAAAGTCCATCTAGTTAGTGAAGTTGGCATTGGCACAACTTTTTGGTTCGACTTAGCCGCCTTTGAGGAAAAAGCGCCACCGATACAAGTTGAAGCTATAACTGAAGCATCCAAAATCACCACTGTTTAAACTTTAGGGATTGGGCATTGTTGTTAATTTCGACCATTTCCTATTCCCAATCCCCACTAAACACCAATCAAGACCTTAATATCACGAACAACAAACAGACCAATAATAAACCTAATAGCAACAGCAAAGCCTGATTGCGTTTTACCCAAGTTTTCACAGTTATTGCAAAACTGTTAGTGTAACGCTGCTGTTCCAAGTCTAACTTTGTCTGTTCAATATTTTGGTAGAGGGTACAGTCTTTGGCGTAGGGACGCTGAGGGAAATTGCAAGTATCATCAGCGTGATAGGTGCAGGTGTCGCACAGATAACTATCCCCAGTGGCGCGGTGCAATGGAATACCGGGATGACCGTAAGCTTTGAGTGTAGTCCGGCAATAGGGACAACTAATAGCTTGACTATCAACGAGTTGATGGCAGTGGGGACAAGATACAGTAGCCAAAACCTTTAGCACAAATAGGTAAACACTTTGATTCTAGCCATTTACAAGTTTAATGGGAAAATAGCTCTCAAAAGTTGAGCCTGTATCAGCAAAAGTACTAATTTTATGATGATAATTTATATTTTTATAAGTGATTTATATAACACAGAGTAATTAAAGGTATGTAATAATCTGGCAAGTATAAGGTTTTGTGCTAAGTCCAATAATTATTTAAAGGTAGAAAAATATTGCCTTTTAATCCTGAGCTATGCCGTAACGAAAGCGAAGTTGAAAGCAAACTCATAGTGCAATATTTGCTACCGCAGCTAGGTTATACTCCTGACACCTGGCATCAAGAAGTTGCCGTTGGTAGCATCCGCTTAGATTTTTTAGCATTTGCTGCACAGGTGATTCCTTTTGTTTTAGATGCCAACTCACCCCTGAGTGTCGTTATGGAGGCAAAGCATCCCAAACAAAACTTAAATAATCATGTCCCCCGACTCAGGCATTATTTAACCAGCTTGAATGTCAGGTATGGATTGCTGACTAATGGCAAAGAGATTAGAATTTATCAAAAATTACAGGCTGATATTCAGTTAATATTTCAATGCTCTGGGAAAGAAGTTGAGATAAAAATAGATCAAATTAAAACTCTAATTGGTAGAGAAAGCTTGAAAGAAGGACAGTTAATAGATAAATCAAAAGTTCAGATAGAAAATAATTCAAATTTTGAGACAAAAAGGCAACATTCAATGAAAACGATTGCAATCTACCACAATAAAGGCGGCGTTGGAAAGACTACTGTTGCAGTCAACCTGGCAGCAGCATTACGTAAAAAAGGTAAAAGAGTGCTTTTGATTGATATAGATTCTCAAGCAAATACTACTTTTGCTACAGGATTAATAAAATTCCAATTTGACGAAGAAGATGATTTACGAGATTCTAACATTTATCATTTATTAGAATCAGGGGATTTTTATTTAATACCCGATGTTACTCGAAAATCACATTACTTTAACAACCCTGAATTGGATGTTATTCCTGCACATATTAATTTAATAGAAGGACAGTATAAACTTAATCAAATTGATGCTAGTAAAACTAGATTAGTTACGAAATTAAAAAAAGTAGAGCAAGAATATGACATTGTTATTATCGATACGCCTCCATCCAGGGATTTATACGCGAAAGTTGCACTTGTAGCTGCTGATTACCTGATCATTCCTTCAGATTTAAAGCCATTTGCAAACCAAGGGTTGTTAAGTGTTAAAAATTTTATTATAGAAGTTAATGAATTTAGAGAAATGATAGGAAAACAACACATTATATTAATGGGTATCCTGGCTTCAAAAATATCAACTAACTCTAAATTTTTACAATATACTTTTCCTAAGCAAAGAAGCGTAATTTTAGAACGTTACAATCTGCCTTTGATGGAAGCAGTAATTTATGATAGAACTGTGCTATCAGAATGTATGAATCAGACTATAACAGTTGGAGATTTAGAATATCCTGATCCCAAATCTGTTATTAAATACGCAGAAGAGTTAAAATCAGATGCTCAAAAATCTGCTATGGAATTTGAAATCCTAGCAGACGAAGTGTTAACAGGAATAGGGTTAAATAAATGATGAATTTCTCTTTAGTAGATGTAAAAAGTATTACTTCTAATGACCCTCGATCAAATTTTTCAGAGACTGATTTGGAAAACCTCGCAGACATAATTATAGAAACAGGAGGAATTATCAGACCATTAGTTGTGAAAGTGACAGGAGTAGAGAGCTATACGTTAATTGATGGACATTTTGAATATTATGCTGCTGTCAGGGCACGAGAAAAAAATCCTCGGCAAGCTGAAATGGTTAATGCCTTTGTCATTGCCCCAAAATTAGAAAATTTAGTTTTAAAGCAAGTTGCATCTCTCAAAGGAATTGATTCTTCTACTAAACCTGTAGCACCACAGCCAGAAATAACCAAGTTAGAACCACGTCTAGCAAATCTAGAATTACGTCTTGAGAAGCAATTCAATGAATTTAAGTCAGAATTTATACAAGAAAGACAGAGAATAGAGAATCAGTTCAAGCAACTTGAAAACCTTATTCCCCAAAAGGGTGAACAGAATAATCCACTTAGTTTATTGAATTCTTTGGATAAAGATGAATTATCTATAAAGTTACAACGCTCTAGAATTCCTGGGGCAGAAAAACTTGCCAAAGCTATAGAAGATGCTCGACATAAGAAACCAAAGCAAAAATTTGAAGATTACCGTGATGTAGTAAAATCTGTTAAAAACTTGGGTGATAAAACAATTTTGACTATTATTGATGAGTGGTCAAGAAGTTATTAGAATCGTAGGTTGGGTTGAGCGAAGTGAAACCCAACCATTAAAGCTTAATGTTGGGTTTCGTTCCTCAACCCAACCTACGCAGGTTAAGATTTTTGGCTCTAGCTGAACCGTATTGCAATATGTCAATGTCTAACCCCGCGCCTGACGCAGTGCATTAAATGCCTTACCTCGCAACCCAACTGGTAACAGCGATAAACCTAAACCAGTCCAAGCTTTAGGAGTTGAAAAAGACTGTCCTGCCAAAACTAACTCTCTGCCTTTTTGCGTTTCACCCTTTTCTATTAAACGCAAACCTAATAATAACTGCGTTTCAGTTAGACGATTTTTCCTGATTGTCTCTATTTTTTCAGAATCAAACTTATAACTTTCTAAATACCGCATTTTATCAAATAAATAAGGAATGGCTCTATTTATACCTTGCTGTTCTGCATGAGTGCGATATTCCATCAATAATTTTGGTAAAAAATAACCCTTTTTTCGCGCCAAAGCTAAACGCACAAATAAATCATTATCCTCGCAGTTTTGCATATTTGGCTGCATAAATCCTAAATCTTGCAAGGTTTTGCGACGAAATAAGGTTGCGCCAACTTGAAAACTTTGGTTAACAAATACAACTTCCAACAAATTATCTACAACACCTGCTGGTAAATTCTTTCTACCCCAGCGATGAGTATTTTCTTGAGTTTTTGCCTCATCCCGCACATTGTTAATATCAATTATCCAATGATCTGTACCAACAAAATCAATGCTAGAGTCTTGAGCAAGAATCGCTGCGGTACTTGCGAGGAAATCTGGTGTGAGCCGATCATCATCATCAAATTTAATAAAATACTCACCACTGGCAGCATCAAAGCCAGAGCGCATATTATTACTTTTACCAATATTTTGCAGATGACGGATATATTTAATCCGTTGGTCTGTATACTGTGACATTAGTTCAGGTGTGTGATCGCTAGAACCGTCATCACAAACAATTAGCTCAAAGTCTTGCTCAGACTGATTCAGTACACTGTCAATGGCATAAGGAAGAAGATTAACACGATTAAAAGTAGGAATGCAAACAGTAATTTTAGGCATATTTTATATTAATAACTGGAAAATATAGAAGATAGAAAGTTTATATCAATTACTAATTTAATACATCGTCAGTCGAGCTATATTTAGCGCATAGTTCTTTGAATTTTATTCATTGTTTTGTTAAGAAAATTATTAGTTTTGGTAATTATACTCGCTGGTTTAAGCTGTTTTGGTCTTTGTTCTGGTTGTTTAAGAAAGCGATAGTGCAAAAATTCATTTGCATAACATATATTAACATCTTGTCCTTGAGATAACTGGGCAAAATCACGAGAAGAATAGCTCATATAATGTATACGATGAATTGGTTTTAAGCCATCTTGATTGTAAAGAACATTATTAATATTGACAAAGGGATCTGCATTGGCACAGTTACCTGTTCTCTCTTCACCGTTGGGGCTAAGTGTAAAGTTAAAAAGTGGGCGATCGCAGCGCAAGGTCATATAGTTAAACAAAAAAGAATCATCCCACCATCCATGTCCATTAATCCACTCAACTTCTTGTTTAGTAATTAATCTCTCCTTCATTATCTCAATTTCTTTAACAGTAAACAATCCTCGCTTAGAGCCAAAAAAGCTAGAACAATGCAGCTTAGGACGTATATCTGCTTCTGTATACAGTCCAGTTTTCTCTATAACTGAAATATTTAACGCTGCAACAGTCCTATCCTTAAGGTGTTCCCAATCATCAAAAACAAAATCTGATGTTTCTAGCTTGTCAATTACATTATTGAGTGGCTTCATTGCCAAACTATCACCATCATAAAATACGAACTTATCAAAAATACCCTCAAAGGCAACAAACTTTCTTTGTAAATGACTTTTGTACCAACTAGGACGTGATAATTTTGTATCTTTTTCCCTTGGATGTGCTGCCCAAACCTGATGAGCAAATTCTTCCCAGTGTTGAATTACGTCCCAATTATCAAATAAGATTACATTTTTTCGATTCTTAATTTCTTTTCTAACTAAATCTAGTTGCTCATTATATGGAATTATACAAATAGGAATATCTGCGCTAACATTCACCTCAATACTGTTTAGCAAAGCTACTAGTTGGTCAAACACCACATCATTAGCCAGGGTGTAGATACCGAAGGAATCCATTTTGATAAATCCTTTTTCTCTTGCAGTGACTGAGTAACGCAAATAATATTCTCGTTATTTTCTGAGCTATTATTCTCGAATCATTATTAGTATACACATCTTTACACTTTATGCTGGGGCAAGGATTAAGGGATTTTGCTTAGTTTTTATGATACTAACATTACTCATTGTTTGTCTGTACCGTCAAAACCTCTACTGTGGCCTCGCTTTTTCCAAAAATGTCCTGTGCGTTAGGACATTTGATTAAAGTACGTGGCAGTGTACCAGTAATGAGAGCTTTTGGGATACAGTCTTAAAAAATCTAGCTGTTGAACAATTGCCTTCTAGAGAATAATCTCAACAACCCGGCGGTTCCTATTCCCCAAGCACCATTAACTAATAAACCTGTGACTATTCCCACAAATTTCCAGCCTCCAGCTATGGGCTGACCCTTGAGTGGCGCAACCACAAACCAAGCTACTAGCGTTGGGGCAATTGCACCAAATACCAATGCTGCTAACCAATAGCTTTTATTATTTTGAAACCGAGGCGCGATTGCTACCCAAATTATTCCCCAAATTCCTCCCCAGAATGCACTTGACCAAATTTGTGGGATTCCAAATGGTTGTGTTGGTGCAGTTGAATAAGGAGTGCGAGGCGTGAAATTCACTGTGTGTAGTAACGCCAACATACCTTGGTTAAATAACAAAACAGACACAAAGCCTGCAATAAATGCTAAGGCAAATCGAGATAAGGCAGCTTTTTTAGTCATTGCTTATAGGAAAATCTCTAGGACTTGCTTCTTAGAGGTGTCTATGATAGTTTGCTAACTAGTATAAAATACAGTGAATCTATCGAGTTGCCGTATTTACGGAATACTATTCTTGATAAAGTCGAAGGAGCTTGGGGTTAAAAGTATGTAAGTACTTTACCAAGATATATGACAAGTAGAAAAGCCAGTGTTGCTGACTGAGAAGATAATGCCTGAAATAAAACTGAATTTTGCAATTCATCCAGAGTATTTCTGAGCAACAAAGCGATCGCAGCGAACAGGTAGTGAGGATAATGAATATACGTATGCAAACTATTCATAACCGTAAAATCAAAGGCGGAGGCTAAACCTTGGCACAATTGGAAACACAACCTCTGGCTTTGTCAAAGGCTCAGAAAAATTGGGTCTTACTCGGTATCGGACTTGGGGTGTTCATGTCTACCCTCGATGTGGGCATCATCAATGTTGCTTTACCCACATTAGTGCAAGCTTTTGGTACCAGTTTTCCGACGACCCAATGGGCTGTATTGAGTTACCAGTTGGTCAGTTCCGGTTTAGTTTTGGGGGCAACCCGCTTGGGAGATATGTGGGGCAAGAAACCCTTGTATCAAGGGGGACTTGTTCTATTTACTCTCAGTTCGCTGTTGTGTGGTTTTGCACCTAGTATTGAGTGGTTGATTGCCTTTCGCGCACTTCAAGGACTGGGTGCTGTGTTCATTTCTGGGCTTGGTTTGGCAATTATTACAGAAGTTTTTCCATCTTCGGAGCGAGGTCGCGCTGTTGGCGTTATCGGTAGTGTTGTATCATTGGGAATTGCTTTTGGCCCTTCCGCAGGCGGGCTGCTCCTAAGCTTATCAGGCTGGCATAGTATATTCTTCATCAATGTACCGTTGGGGATTATCGCTAGTTTCTTGATAGCTCGGGTAGTGCCACCTTCTGTACGCATTCAGGGTAAACAGAGATTTGACTTTTTTGGAGCTATATTGGCTTTATTGACTCTGGGTAGTTTTGGTCTGGGTATGACGCTAGGGCAAAGCCAGGGCTTTGGCAGTACCAATGCACTAGTATTATTAGCGATCGCTACCTTAAGTTTCATAATTTTTTTGGTAGTTGAAGCGTCCATAAAAGAGCCGCTACTAGAACTACACCTGTTTCGCAATCTTCAGTTGAGTATGGGTTTGCTAAGTGGGTGGCTAGCATTCATTGTTATCGGCGGTTCGCTACTCATCGTCCCTTTCTTTCTAGAGAGCGTCAAGCATTATCCGACGGTAAAAGTGGGACTGCTACTAGCTGTGTCACCCGTACTTAGTGGGTTAATTGCCCCACTAGGGGGAATACTTTCAGACCGCTTTGGCGCTCGACTAATCAGCCCAATTGGACTGGGGTTAATGATCGGTGGCTGTTTGGGCATTAGCACCTTTGATGCTCAGATTACTGAGCTAGGCTATGTGTCACGCTATTTTATTTACGGTATTGGACTAGGTTTATTCCAATCGCCCAACAACAGCACTGTTATGGGAGCAGTACCAAGGGAGCGGCTAGGGATTGCTTCTGGGCTACTATCTTTGTCACGTACATCAGGAAACACGGTAGGAGTTTCTTTAATTGGGGCAGTATTCGGAGCATTAATCGCTAGCATGTCTGCGGGTGCAGATGTTTCTGTTGCCCCTCCTGATGCGATCGTTGTGGGGTTCCAAGGAACTTTTCGCTTCGCAGCCTTAATACTTTGTGGGGCAGCAGTCGCATCCGTGTTGAGGATTGGGAAGAGGCAGGGGGAGAATAACTAATCTCAATTAGCAATTACGAATTACTAATCCTAAGGAATTAAATAAATGACAGGTAAATTAAAAGAACAAGTAGCAATTATCACTGGGGCTTCAGCAGGAATTGGAGAAGCAACTGCGATCGCCTTAGCAGCTGAAGGAGCAACAGTAGTATTGGCTGCTAGGCGTGGCGATCGCATTCAGGCATTAGCAGAACGGATTGAAGCTAGTGGTGGCAAGGCATTGCCCATTGTCACTGATGTGACTGATGAAAACCAGGTAAATAACTTGGTGGCAAAGGCAAATGCAGAATTGGGAAGGGTCGATATCCTGGTGAATAATGCAGGGATTGCCTTACTCGGAACCATTGAAGCTGGAAATAGCTCAGACTGGCGGCGATCGTTCGACATCAACGTACTAGGACTGCTATATGCTACTCATGCTGTTTTACCTCTGTTGAAAGCGCAAAAATCGGGGCACATAGTCAATATCTCCTCAGTGGCAGGTCGGACAGCACGGGCGGGTATCGGTGTTTATAATGCTACCAAATGGGGCGTTAATGCCCTCTCAGAAGCTTTACGCCAAGAAGTCCACAAGGACAACATCCGCGTCACCATTATTGAACCTGGTTTGGTGGATACAGAAATTGACAACCAAATTACCGATCCAGTTGCCAAACAACGTATTGAGGAACGACGCAAGGCAATCACACCTCTGCATAGCGAAGATGTTGCTGCTGCGATCGTTTATGCCGTCACGCAACCGTCGCGCGTTAATGTCAACGAAATTCTTATCCGGCCAACGGGACAAGAACATTAAAGTTATAGTGAAATTACTGAATATTTACAGGAAAGGAAATAATCTACATTATATATGTCACTCAGTCGTAGCGACCTCGAAGCCGGAAACGCACAGACTAGACTGTTTGAAGCATCACACTCTGGAATCAAGTTAACTACCCTGAGCAAAGATGAGTTACAGCGATCGCTCCATGAAATACTACAACATCAACTACCAAATTCTGATATCTGGATATTTGCCTACGGTTCCCTGATTTGGAATCCCTTAATCACATACGTCGAGCGCCGTGCTGGGATAATTTATGGTTGGCATCGGCGCTTTTGTACATGGATGATTCTCGGTCGCGGTACTCCAGAGAATCCCGGATTACTTTTAGGACTCGATCGCGGCGGTAGTTGTCGTGGTATTGTTTATCGAATTGCTGCTGCTGATGTAGCATCCGAATTATTGCTGGTTTGGCGACGGGAAATGTTAGCTGGTGTCTACGTTGCCCGTTGGGTAAGAGTATTTGATGGTACACAAGAATTTAAAGCGATCGCCTTTGTTGCTAACCGTCAGCATCCCAGGTATGCTCATCAAGTACCATTAACTACTACTGTTAATAGTATTGCCACCGCATCTGGAAAATTGGGTTCCTGCGCTGATTATCTCTTGAAAACTGTCGATGGATTAATCGCAGAAGGTATAAAAGATAGAAAATTGCTCTTGTTACGCAAACAGGTGCTGGCAAAACAACAAGCGCTTTTAGTTAATGGCGGCTCTACTCCAACTACTAATTATGAATAACTGTTGTGAACCTCAAATTAAATATAAATAATTTAATTGGGTACAATTTTAAATTGTGAAAAATAATTATCCCCAAACGCTAATTTTAACTATTTCTAATCAATACTATTAACATAAATTATCTACTTTATCTCAGAATTTACAGCCGCATTGAGAACTGTTAGAGGTACTAATACCGCGCACAAAAATATCTACACAGGTTTCGATATAGTCCTCACAGCTATAGCTGCCTTGATTAAATTTTGCACTGCGACACAGCATTCCTGCTAATAGCATTCCCGTAAACATATCGACTGCTGGAAATGGAGCGAGGTCTACTCTCACGGTGCCTAGTTTCTGGCTAGATTCCAGATAAGCAACTAGTTTTTCTCTTAAAGGCTTGGCAGCTTCTTGAATCACTTGTTTAGCTGCTTCAGGATGACGTTTAGCTTCTCCAATAAATGTACGAATTAAGTCTTCCTGTGCTTCTAGCATAGTATTATAAAGATGAGCATATTGTCTTAAATCAATTTTTAGATCCTGTGTCCACGCTTCGGGGTATGCAAGAGCTTCGGTCTGGAGTGCCAAGGCATTTTTGATGACTGCTCCCAGAAGTTGTTCTTTACTAGCAAAGTGACGAAATAAAGTCACCTCATTCACACCAGCAACACGAGCTATTTCACGGGTAGTCGCTCCTTGAACACCTAAACTGGCAAATACTTGCGAGGCGGCTTCTATCAAACGTATACGAGTGAGAGTTGATGAACGGATGCTTTTATTCATTTATACTGGCAAGTACTTACTTTCATCATAAGTTATGTCTCCAAAGTTGTTGTAAATTAAATAAAAATACTCTTGATACCAGTACTTTTAAAGCTATTGGAAATCTGGTATAGGCTCAAATTTATCTCAGTGTCGTAGCTAATATTTTACTCATTTTCGTAACTGGAACAACTATCCCCTTGCTTAAATAATGAGGTGCTTTTTGGATCGCAGTAAATCCCAGTCGTAAATAAAATCCTTCAGCATAAAGACTAGCAGTTGTAATTACCTTATCTATACCTTGATCGGTTGCTTCATCACAAAAATGTTGAACTAAAGCACGCCCAATCCCTTTACCTTGATATTTAGGATGGACATACAGTCCAATGAGTTCATCAACGATAAAACTAGCAAAACCTATAACAGCATCTCCCTTAATCGCAACTTTGCAAGTTTCCACTTTCATACTCTTCAGAATATTTGAACTATCCGGTTTGTCGCGGTAATTACGCCAAGCTAAAAGTTCTTTTTGAGTGTAGAAAGTTGCAGGCAAAGCTTTGATAGCAGCAATATGAATTGCACTCAGCACCCACGCATCTGTTTCTTGGGCAGGTCGAAGAGATATTTCGTTAGCACTCATAGATTCATGACTGACATTCAGATTATATGTCTGTTTGACTTTTTGGCATGTTATAAGAAAGAAATTTTAGTTGCGTAGGGCGTAGCCCTTCTCCTGTCGGAGACGCTGCGCGTAGCTTGCTTCCACAAAGTGGTACGACTGCGCTCAGGAACCACCCGTCGTAGACATCGCAATCCATCAACTAGCCAAATTCTCAACTGCTTTACTGATATTAGCAGTTTCCAATTGAGTCACACCTCTGTCAGTAATAGAGAACCACTGCAGACGGCTGATACATAAGCTTTGATAATATTATCAGCATAAATTATAATAAGCTCTAATTACCACTAAATCTATCGGCAAACCGTATATTATGGATAAAGCAATAAAATAACCAACTTCAAAAGACATATTTTGAAGTAATCAAGCGATATCTTTTGATATTTAGCTAATTTTGTAGTGCTTATTTTAATAACTTCTCAAAGCTTGCTGATTCGACTATTTACCCAGCTGGAAGCCATTACATTAGAAAGTCAAAAGGAGTAAATGTGATCAACGCCATACAGATTAACGAAAACTTAACGACAACAGGACAAGTTATACCAAAACAGCTTGAGCAAGCTATCCAAGAAGGTTTTAAGTCCGTTCTAAATTTGCGATCGCCTGATGAGCTAGGATTTTCCAAGGATGAGCAAAAATTAGCTGAAGCATTGGGGCTACATTATAAGAATGTTCCACTCAAGGTAGATTTAAAAAACTTGAATGAAGAGGCCATTACCAAAATCCTCACAGCACTCGAAGAAATTCCTAAACCAGCAGTTGTGCATTGTGCAGCAGGGATGCGCTCGACTGGAATTGCACTCTTAAGTATCGCTATCCAGGAAGGATTAACACCAGAAGAAACCTTAGCAAGAGCTAAGAATCTGGGTTTTGGATTCTTTGAACACGCCAGCGTGAGTCCCCGGCTGAAGCAATTATTTGTGGACTACGTTAACAAACACGCCAAGTTAGCTGTGCCTACTTGCTGAAACAGATGTACTAATTGACATCCTCCCCGCCGTGAACGGTCGGGGATTCCTAAGACTCACGACTTAGGTTTCTGCTTCTTTCCCTTTCGACTGCGCTCAAGGCGAGCCTTACGGTTTTTTTGCAACCACCCTTCAGCCTTAAGGCTGTCAGGTCTTATGTTCGCTCCACAGACAAGCCAGCGCGGTCTTCTCTCAAGGGGAGACGCTAAAAGCGATGGGGGTTTCCCCTATGAGTGACTGGCGCTGAAACTGCGAGTCCCGCAGCCAAAATATTCTTACTCGCGTTGATATCCCTGTCGTGATGTGTACTGCATTTTGGCAATCCCACTCTCTGATATTTAGAGGCAGTTTATCTACAATGTGTCCGCATTGTCCACATCGCTTAGAACTCAGGTGCGGCTTTTGACCAAGGTGGTATCGATGGTACTTTTACTCAGGTACAATTAGCGCAACTCAGCAGTGGATTATCACTAAGCCCAACTAATTTTTTGTTGTCTAATCTGTAATATCAAATCCGAATTCGGTTCAATTAACGCATAGATAGCTCATCTAAGTAATTTCCTCTAGGATATTTCACTTGTGTAAGTAGCCCTCAACCTCTCAGTCTGAGGGCATAATTTTGACTTATCCAAGAGACACCCATCAACTTTGTATTAGACTAGAATGTAGGCTGTGCCAAGATTTATGCTTCATCTGGGTACAAAATGCACAATAAAAATCTCTTTTCTTATCTTTTCTCATCAGTAACTTATTTAGATTTCCAAGATATAAATACGTAATCACCATAAGATTTTTATACTAAGTCCGAGGAGTAAAAAAATGCCATTCCAAGTAGTGACGCTCAACTAAACAAACACTATAGTGATTAGATTAATCAACTGTATTGTGTCAGTAAGTTAGCCAAAAAGTCCTTTTCAGCCTGTCAAAAGGCTGGTCAAAGTCAAAAGTTGTGTTTCTCAATCGCGACATAAACTATACCGAAAGTGTCAACTCTTGGTATAGTTTATGTGCATTAAAACAGCAAGCCTCTGAAAAGTCAATTTAGGTCAATAGAAGTTATGGCAAATATCAATGGTACTGATGCTAATGATGTCATTATCATAAGTACAACTAACAATAATAGCCTCTCTGGAGGAGATGGTAATTACATCTTATATAGTGGCGAAGGAGATAATAGCCTAGACGGTGGCTTGGGGAATGATCAACTTTATGCTTCTAACACCACTGGCAACAACATCCTTAAGGGGGGATCTGGAGGTGATTATTTTAATATTAACAATTCTTCTGGGAAAAATTTTTTAGACGGTGGCTCTGAGAATGATGCATTTTCTGCTTCCTATACCACTGGCAACAACACCCTTAATGGAGAAGAAGGAAGTGATTATTTATATATTTATCATTCTTCTGGAAATAACCTTTTAAACGGTGGTTCTGAGAACGATCAACTTTTTGCTGCCCATACCACTGGCAACAACACCCTTAAGGGAGGAACCGGGGATGATGTGTTTGATATTTCTTCTTCTTCTGGAAATAACCTTTTAAGCGGTGGCTTGGGGAACGATCAACTTTATGCTTACAGTGCTAGTGGCAACAACACCCTTAAAGGAGGGAGTGACAACGACTCCTTCCATTTGAGCGCCCCCTCTGTTACTCCCTCTGTTTTAGTGACTCAAACGGTAGATGGAGGTACGGGCGACGACTATTTGTCTATCGATTATAGTAGTTTTACTACTGAGGGAATCACTTCAACTTTCGATACAGTCACTAACCAAGGTTCAATTACAGCTGGGACGTATCAAGTTAACTATAAAAATATTGAACAATTAGATATTTTTGGTACAGCTAACACTGACACTATTCTAGGCAGTAATGGTAACGATTTCCTTTTCGGAAATGATGGCAACGATCTCCTGACTGGAGGCAGAGGCAATGATTATCTATTTGGGGGAGAGGGCACTGATACATTTGCCTTCAATAATTACGATGAAGGTGTTGATAGTCTTTATGACTTCGACCCGATTGTTGAAGTTATTCAGGTTTCGGCTATTGGTTTCGGCGGATCTTTAGTAACAGGCGCACTCTCGACTAGTGAGTTTACCATCGGTTCAGCCGCGACAACGGACGCTCAACGATTTATCTACGACAACGGTACAGGTGCGCTGTTCTTTGACCAAGATGGTAGCGGTGGCGCCTTTACTCAGGTACAATTCGCGCACCTCAGCGATGGATTGTCACTAAGTGCAACTAATTTTGTTGTTGTTTAATTGTACAAAGTCAAAGCGATCGCCCCATAGTACCTTGTGGTTAAAAGTTTTTAGTTGCAGGGTGTAAAGGATGCGATCGCCTTTTTTAGATTAATGGACATTTGTTATAATCCCTTAGATGCTAAATCTTTCAAACCTGCCACGCAGATCGTTTGACGGTAAAATTTCCCTCTAGGACTTATCCCGCCTCAATGACTCCAGAAAAAATCCATGAAGTAGTATTAGACTCAGAAAAACAGCT
Source organism: Nostoc sp. UCD121 (assembly GCF_014222285.1). Taxonomy (GTDB): domain Bacteria; phylum Cyanobacteriota; class Cyanobacteriia; order Cyanobacteriales; family Nostocaceae; genus Nostoc. The sequence goes on along the minus strand of NZ_JACKZS010000055.1, from coordinate 8,736 downwards.
TAACACCACCCTCACCTCATAAATTGTTAACACCCTTGCTCCCAGACATAACGAAAGTGATACACTACATCCATGCTAGGGGTGCCTACATAACCAGGCTGAGATCACACCCTTAACACCTGAGTCTGGGTAATACCAGCGGAGGGAAGCTGTTTATTGAGGAATCATAATATGCGGACAGAATGGGTTGCTAAACGGCGTGGGCAGGTTAATGTATCGCAAATGCATTACGCCCGCCAAGGTGTCATCACCGAAGAAATGCACTACGTCGCCCAACGAGAAAATCTCCCTGCCGATCTCATTCGTGATGAAGTGGCGCGGGGGCGAATGATTATCCCCGCTAATATTAATCACACTAATTTAGAGCCGATGGCTATTGGTATCGCCTCTAAATGTAAGGTTAATGCTAATATCGGCGCTTCCCCCAACTCTTCTAATCTTCAGGAAGAAGTTGATAAGCTGAATCTGGCGGTGAAGTATGGTGCTGATACCGTGATGGATTTGTCTACAGGCGGCGGTAATTTGGATGAAATTCGTACCGCAATCATTAAAGCTTCACCTGTTCCCATTGGTACGGTGCCGGTTTACCAAGCTTTAGAAAGTGTCCACGGCACAATCGAGAACCTGACTGCTGATGATTTTCTCCATATCATTGAAAAGCACGCCCAGCAGGGGGTAGATTATCAAACTATCCACGCTGGGATTTTGATTGAGCATTTGCCCTTGGTGAGAAACCGCATCACCGGTATTGTCTCTCGTGGCGGCGGTATTTTGGCGCGGTGGATGCTACATCACCACAAGCAAAACCCGCTTTATACCCACTTCCAAGATATTATTGAGATTTTCAAAAGGTACGATGTCTCCTTCAGTTTAGGAGATTCTCTACGTCCTGGCTGCACTCATGATGCTTCAGATGAAGCACAATTAGCTGAATTGAAAACCCTCGGACAGCTAACTCGCAAAGCCTGGGAAGATGATATCCAGGTAATGGTAGAAGGGCCAGGACACGTGCCAATGGATCAAATTGAGTTCAACGTCCGTAAGCAAATGGAAGAGTGTTCTGAAGCACCCTTCTATGTTTTGGGCCCATTGGTGACAGACATTGCCCCCGGTTATGACCACATTACTTCAGCCATTGGAGCAGCGATGGCTGGATGGTACGGTACTGCAATGCTGTGCTATGTAACACCCAAAGAACATTTAGGTCTACCAAATGCCGAAGATGTGCGGAATGGGTTGATTGCCTATAAAATAGCGGCTCATGCGGCTGATATTGCTAGACATCGCCCCGGTGCGAGGGATAGAGATGATGAACTTTCTAAGGCGCGTTACAACTTCGATTGGAACCGTCAGTTTGAATTATCACTCGATCCAGAAAGAGCTAAGGAATATCACGATGAAACTTTACCAGCAGATATCTATAAAACTGCTGAGTTTTGTTCGATGTGTGGGCCTAAGTTCTGCCCAATGCAAACTAAGGTTGATGCTGATGCGCTGACAGAATTAGAGAAGTTCTTGGCGAAAGAGCCTGTGACTCAAAGCTAATTGATATGGGGAATGGGGAATGGGGAATGGGGCATTGGTCAATAATTCTTCTTTCCTTGCCTCCCTTGTTCCCTCTGCCTCCCCTACTCCCTCATCCCCATACTCCCTAACTCAAACGTATTGGCTTAAAATCCCATTTCAATGGTAAAGCTGCGAATCTTTCCTGTATCTGTGCTAGCTTTATCTGCAACTTCCAGAGTCCAGGTTCCTTGGGGACTTTTACCTTTAAAGGCAGCAAGTTTTGGGGTGTTTACCTCGTCATAGGTTGTTTTGATATTATCTGTAGCTCCGCCCTGGCGATCGTGCAGAATAATGGGAAGTATGCCTATTTGTACTGGGGGAAGAAGAGTAACTACAAGATCCCCAATGTAAGTATGCTCGATGTCTACATTAACCTTGATGGATTTCATCAGGCTGGTATTAGCGATCGCCAACGATAATGTTGATGTTTGCAAATCGTTAATTGGGATATCTTGTACTGCCTGGAATCTGCTAATGGGCGATGTTTGCGCCGGCTTGGCCAATTCTACAGCTTTGAGAGCATTGATTCGACCATAACCGTAGAAAGGGCTGCGACCATTGGCATCATATTTACCTCCAACTTGATCGATGCGATCGCAAGAGCGTTTAATAATATCTCGTACTTCATCCCAACGCAGATTTGGGTTTCTGGCAATAATCAATGCTGCGACACCAGCCGCACCAGGACAAGCACTAGAAGTTCCGCCGAATTCGTTTGTGTAGTTACCTCCGGCATCACCCAGATTTACATTACCGGAATTATACCCAAGTACACCAACGCGATCGGTTGTCCAAATTCCAGGGGTTTGAGAACTATCACCATTGTTACTGGGAAAGGCACACCACACCGCCTGACCAAAGTCACTGTAAGCGCTTCTTGTGCCAAAGTCGTTACAAGCCGCGATCGCAATTACCTTTTGGTAGCTGGCGTAGCCATCGTTATCTACACTTTCGTTACCATTGCCAGCCGCGAATAAAATTACACATCCCTTACCGTTACGTCCTTTATTGATTGCAAAGTCCATAGCCAATCTTGTGGAGTCAGGCAAAGGTACTTTTTGCTTGTGTAGAGGATCGTTTGGCTCAAACCAAGTCCCATCTGCTGGGCCCCAACTACAAGAAATCACATCAGCACCATTTTGAGCCGCCCAAATAAAAGCATCTGCTTCATCCTGTGACCCCAACGAGGAAGCTAAACGAATCGGCATCAATTTTGCGCCTGGTGCTACACCTGATGCACCAAATTTCCCGTTGCCACAAGCTACTCCTGCACAAGCTGTCCCGTGGTTATTGTCGTTTCCCGGTCTGGGATTGTCATTTTTACGTGTGACATCACGCGGGGCAACAATCTTTCCAGAGGAACGGAATTCTTCATGATCGAGATCCACACCGTCATCGATAATTGCAATAATTGTTCCTGTGCCATCGCTCAACTTCCAAGCTGCTTCAACGTTGGCATGGGCGTTAATTACCTTACCGTTAATTGTTGTTTGCTTTAAATGCCACTGCTGCGGGAAAATCTGACGTTGGCGTGATTCACGCACTAGTTCAGGATGACACAGTTCGACTGATTCCTCATTCAGAAGTCTCTCGGCGATGTCAAAGATAGCTATACCAGTATTTGTAGGTGCATTGACAAAATAAGCATTTCGTGAGTATTCAAGTTGGCGTTTAATTGTTAAGCTGTAACGTCCCAATATCTCTTGGCAGACCCTTGATTCTTCTTCATTATCGAATTTAACGAAGAGGTTTTCGGTGTAAATTATCGGTTGGCTGGAGGCTGGATCGATCAAGACACGTCCGGCAAATTGGACTTCAGACTCTTGGTTGAGAATTTCACGGGCGCGATCGCGCAAAGCGACACCCTGAGTCGGAACTTTCGCACGCAAAATTTCTACACCCGCTTGTCGAAACCGCGTTGTTAACTCGAATTGATTGAGGATGCTACGAGCTGTGGGTGACACAGGTGCGACTTCAAACGGTCTTGCACCAATTAGAGTACTGCGGCTTTCGGTACGCACTACAACGTGTTCTTCACTGATAGCAAGTTCATACTGTTGACCGTTCTGTCCACCATAGCGAACCTGAACCATAACTTAATCTCCTGGGATATTTGTCTTGAAAATTGGGCATTGGGAAATCGTATTATGCACTACTTGTAAAGCTTGCTATACGCAGTGTGCGTTTTTTAGTTTATGGATGGTTTTTATTTCATGTGTTATATGTGTATTACGACATTAAAAAGATCCAGCTGCAACAGAATTTAATCTCTCTAAAGTTCATACAAACTTTTAATTCGTTTTTCCAGAAAAGAAAAATTCAAAATCAGGCTGTTTTTCGAATCTCCACTATTACTAGGGATATATAGTTTGCATCCCGATAAAAGATTTGTATTCTATACCACTGAAAACGCTATAACATCATTAGAACTTGAGAAAGATGTTTTATTTTCCGGCTGAGTATTTTCTACAGGTGTATTCTTTACCCCTGATTCCTGAAGTGAAATTTCAAAACGACTATTTTTCTGATTATCCTGAACAAATTCGGGTTGGCAGCGATCGCACTGCCATATCTTACACTCGGAAGTCTGGGTACTATGCAATACATTATAATAATCAACCCAAGACGGTAGCACCAGGAGCAATTTTACAACTTAACGATGGTGCGATGTCTACGATGGGCTACGCCTACGCAGTTTTTCCAGGCGAACCCAATCAATCAGAGCAGGGTAAACTGAGTCCAGTTTACACAATAGAACCCAATGGTTCTTTAGCAGTACCAACTGGACTGGTTTTCATCCGCTTTGCTGAAGGCGTTGATGTAAAGTCTCAGCATGAGGCAATTAATCGAGCGGGTTACGAAGTAGTACAAATCCTTGACTATGCGCCTCACGCCGCTTGGTTGCGTGCCCAATCAGGTAATATTGCAGATGCGATCGCAAAGATTCCTCAGCTAGAAGCGATACCAAAAGTTGAGAATATCGAACCTCAGATGCTTATGGAAAGAGGTTTGAGACTAGGGCGTTAGTAATTCGTAATGACGCTCCTACGTCGCTAACGCTGCGCTAACGTAATTCGTAGTTATTTGATGAGCTTATAAAAAAGATGTTTAACAACAGCAATAACCCCCAAGCTAGTATTCTCTACAGACATGGCGACGTTTTAATTAGACATATTGCTAGCTTACCTGTCGGCGCTCAGAAGCGTCTAGGTGCTACTCTCGCTCATGGTGAAATTACAGGACATAGCCATCGCATTCAACAATCCCATGCTGTTCAGTTGTGGGTACATGGTAGTGACCTTTTTCTTGAAGTTAAAGAACCAAATGCCACTTTAGTTCATGAAGAACATCGGGCGATTGAATTACCACAAGGGCTTTACCACGTTTGGAGACAACGCGAATATCGCCCTGATGCCTATGTGGAGGTAGTAGACTAATGCTCAAGATCATGTCTAATGGACGCGTGCCGAATAAACCAATTAAGCAGCGCCCAAACCAAAGCCAAGAGCCTGTATCGGCTGAATATGCTCGAAAACTGATCCTTGAACATCGCGCCTGGGATGGGATGCGCGTTTTAGGACATCTGGATTTAAGCGGGGCGTTGGATCTTTACAATCTACCGGAAAATCTCACCTGTGAAAGTCTTGATATCAGCGGCTGTGTAAACCTCACAACCCTTCCCACAGGACTCCACGTTACTTTTTGGATCGAGTTAGCCGAAAGTGGGATTGCTAGTGTATCTGCGGGGCATGGTTTTGTTTGGCGCTGGCGAGGCGTGGAAGTGACAGATAAGATTGCCTTTGAATCCCAGTCTCTAACAGGGCAAGATATTCTCAATATAGAGAACGTTGAGTTGCGCCGCGTGCTGATTGAGCGTCTGGGATACGAGACATTTTTGCAGCAAGTGGGAGGATTAATCCGCGATCGCGATCGTGATGCTGGTGGAGAACGTCAACTAGTCTACATTCCTTTTGAGGATGACGAGCCGCTTATGGTCTTAAAAGTAACCTGTCCATCTACAGGACATATTCATATCTTGCGGGTTCCCCCTTATATGCGGAATTGTCATCAAGCAGCTGCTTGGATTGCGGGCTTTGATAACCCAGATGATTATCACCCTGCGATCGAGGCATAGTTAGCTCCAAGTACTCTGCGGTTTAAAAGCAATTTATTTAACCGCAGAGGCACAGAGAACGCAGAGATTTTATGAGCTAATTGGTAGTAGTGGGTTGGACAAATCGCTTAATTTCACCACACGCAATATAAGACTTTCCATCAGGTGCTGTTTTGACTTCATCAACGACATAAAGCATCCCTTCCTCACGAACCGATCGCGGAAAACGCATATTCCAATCTGGTTCATAGCCGTCGGAAACCACTCTAGCGCGTAGCTTGCTGCCATCTTTGACACACTGAACAAGAATGCCATCTTTGACAATATCGGTTATGGGAAGATCGGCAGCACTAGCAGGCCCTTTAGAGGCTTTGCCTGTATAAGCTATATTCGATTGTCTAGGGGCAACGAAGATATCTGCTTCACCGGGTTGAGCAAAACGAGTGATATTGCCACGTACACGGTAGAAAGTACCTTCGCTTGAGAGTTCCAGCCCTTCAACAACGTACCTTGCTCCCTCAGCCCGAATACTCCGGGGAAACTGGACATTCTTAGCTGAATCGTAGCCTTCAGAGATGACTTTGACCCGTAGTTTACCCCCATCACGAACGCAATACAATTCAACACCTGAGCCAACTTCATTGACAACCGGCATTGCGTACACTTCATCACCAGCAGTAACACCGCGCCCCACCAGGTCGTTACGATTGCGGTTCATCGTCTGGTAAGACTGATCTCGCAATTCTTTACGTCCGGCATTACCTAAAGCTTTTTGGGCGATTCGACTTGCGAAATACTCAAGTTGATCGATCTCTTCAGCAATTTCAAAATTCTCGTTTAAACCTTTATCCCGCAAATCTTTCACCAGGCTACGCAGGGTTTCTTCTGCTTCCTGGTGTCTGTCATGTTCAGCTAAATCGAGGGCAATCTCTTTAGCCTTAGCGATGGTGAGGCGGCTCAGTTCAAGAGTGATATGGCTTGTAGAGGCAAAAGCGGCTTCCTCAACAGTGCCAACTTTGGCGATAATATCTGCTGTGCCTGAAACGTTTTGAATGAGGTCATTTTGGATAACGTCGGCGCTGTAATGCAGTTTCATCACAGGTAACTCACCAATTTGAGCGCTTGATATCACCAAACTTAAACCGAGAAGTTTGTCTTCACCCTCGTAAAGCTCTCCCAAGCTGATAACAGCTTGACCAGCGTCATTTTGGCTAACTTTTGCAAGACTTAAGGTATCAACAAGACTGACACCTTCAGCCAACTCAAGTTTCACTGTGAGGTTTTGTCCTACCACTGCTCTAAGACTGTCTAGCTCAATACTAAACACTTCACTTGCTTCATCAATGCTTTGAATGAAGTAGAAGTTTCCCCTGGCGGCCCTTGCCATACCAATCAGCAGGTCTTCATTAAAACCCTGAGCAAAACCTAATGTAGTTGTGGTGATACCTTCCTCAGCTTTTTGCCCTGATGTCGCCGTTAGTATCTTGGGGTCTTGAATGCCCATATTGGCGTGACCATCGGTAAGCAAGAGAACACGGTTGATTTTTTGCGGGTCAAGTTGCGTTTTGACGTGTTCACAGCCTTTGAGCCATCCCCCCGATAAGTTGGTAATACCGCCTGCTCTCACTTTGCGGATAGAATCTTTCAGTGTGGCTTTGTTAGTTACAGCTTGGGGTGGTACAACGCTGTCTACTTCATCGTCGTAAACCACTACTGAGAGAATATCATCTGGTTCAAGTTGATCTACCACAGATTCAGCAGCTTTGAGTGCATGATGTAAGGCAGCACCCGCCATAGAGCCGGAACGGTCAATTACAAGAGAAAGGTTAAGGTTCCGTCGGGGAGATTCAGCTATGTCAGGACGAAAACGTAGCAAAATATTAGTCTTTAATGAAGATCCGGCGGGGAGAATAGACTGGTCAAATTCGTAACTTGTCTTAATCATTTTTTATATCCCTCCAAATTGTCTGTGATAAGCTACAAGCTTTATGATGCAAGGATAAAAGCTGCTTTTTTTAGTTTACCCAAAAATCAGTTTATCCAGTGTATAAATGAAGTTTAATGTAAAATTTTATAGCGGCTATATCTCGCCAAGGTTAGCAAAGCTCATCGTAGACATGGCTTTTTCGGCAGAAGTTTGCAATTTACTGACTGCTTACTAGTACTGAAAGGCGATCGCACTGGTCACAATTGCGAGAAACTGAAAGCAGATATATTAGGAGAGGAGAACCTAATGAGCTGGACTAAAGTTCTTGCAGTCGAAGCACTTTCCCCGGGTACGCGAGAAGTGGTGAAAGTTGGCAACCGGAAAATTCTGGTTTTGAATCATGAGAATCAGCTTTATGCTGTAGATAACAACTGTCCCCACTTAAAATTACCGTTGAAAAGTGGGAAAATTACTGAAAGTGGAGCAATTGTTTGTACCTTCCATCGCAGTGCTTTTGACTTGCGGACTGGTGAGGTACAAGGCTGGTGTTCCTGGCCACCTGGTGTAGGTAAAGTACTCTCGTTGGTTTCGCAACCAAAGGCATTACCAGTATTTCCTATTCGTGTGGAAGAAGGTAGTATCTGGGTTGATGTACAAGAGGAATAGCACCCTGTCTCGATTTAATACTATTGGACAAACATCAGAAGTTGTCAGTAGGCTACAAAATGTTACCTAAACTTTTTGCAACGCTTTACCTATTCATTTTTGAGTGACAATAGAAATATTAGAAACGGAGGATTGGCAAAAAACAACCTCCGTTTCTATGGACTTCTCAATGCCTCAATTGAATCTCAAGAATTCTATATGATCGCTACACTTCATCCAATAGTTGTATCTTGTTATTGGTCAGAAATACCCTAAGACAAATTTCCCTTTATCACTTACATACCTGAACGAATTCACGTAGTTGCACTGACTTTGATTGCGTTATAAACTTGTGCCAATTGGGAACTATATGATTGGAGATAAATTCAATTATTTAAATTATTTTTTATTTGTAATAAGTAAGTCGGTGAGAAAAATTCAATGTATATGAAGAAATATAAATTAGCTGTAGGGTGTGTTATGC
>NZ_JACKZS010000506.1 GCF_014222285.1 Nostoc sp. UCD121 | reverse complement strand
CAGATAATTGAAGGGAAATTCATTAAATATGAGCATCCCCCAAAGGTTGAATTAAGTATATTCTTGCTCAATGTCTCTGAAGATATTGCCGAACGCATTTACTCCAAACATAAAGTTAATCCCACCCAGCAGGAGCGCAAATCGGGATTTTGGTACTGTGTATGGAAATATAATTTACCGTGTGCCATCGCAGAGGGAGCCAAAAAAGCGGCCAGCCTGTTGAGTCAGGGTCACGCTACCATTGGGCTACCTGGAATTTCAGCAGGATATCGCTCTCCAAAAGACGAGTTTGGCAAAAAAATCGGTAAGTCCTATCTTCATGAAGAGTTAGCCGTTTTCGCCACACAAGGGAGAGTTTTCAAGTTCTGCTTTGACTACGAAACCAAGCCCGAAACTAAGCTCCATATCGAACGAGATATTTCCGTAACTGGAAGATTGTTACAAGAAGCTGGAGCAAGAGTAAAAGTCATCAACTTGCCAGGCCCAGACAAAGGTGTTGATGATTTCATCTTCGCAAATGGGCCACTCCCTTACGAGAAATTGAGTCATCTTGCTCCAACCTTTCGGGGCTGGCAACAGCAGAATCAGCATTCAAAGGCTGCGGCTTTTGCATCTTTGCGTAAGCCAATACCAGAACAACGTTCTATACAACTTGAGGGAACAGGCAACAGGGAACGGGCAACAGGGAATGACAAATTGGATCTCTTACCAACACACAGGGAAGAGGAAATAGAAAAAACTGTTGCCTGTTCCCCATT
>NZ_JACKZS010000505.1 GCF_014222285.1 Nostoc sp. UCD121 | reverse complement strand
ATTAAGTATTGGAGTATAGTTAAATTTGATTTATTAATATCTTTGACTACATTACATAAGTCAATTTTTATTAATTCTACAGTTTAAATGTACTACCGTTTTAGTTTATGGTAATAATTGTTGGTTTTTACTTAAGATAATCAGATAATAGGTAGCAATGACAGCACAATTCTTCAATATAGATCAGCCATTGCGCTCACACAAAGTTAGACGAATTTTGCTAGTTGAAGACCATTATCTCAATAGGTTGTTACTGAGTGACTATCTAAGTTACTGTGGGTACGATGTCCAAAGCTTATCTGAAGGCTCTACTTTTTTCTCTACTATAGATAAATTTAAACCAGATTTAATGTTATTAGATTTGAAGTTACCAGATATTGACGGGTATTCGCTCTTAAAACAAGTCCAGCAAAGACCTGATTTGTCAAAAATACCTATCATTGTGGTTTCCGCTTTTGCTTTTAAAGCAGATCAAGAATTAGCTATGAGTTTAGGCGCACGCCGATATTTTGTCAAACCTCTAAAACTCAAGGATCTTATACTTACAATTGAAGAAGAGTTGACTTGTTGCCATAGATAGAGTTTTTTATTTGGCATACATTTATTCGGCTTTTTGCTCTTCAATAAACTCTTCAACTTGCTGACTAATATTTTGTACAGAAGTGCCAATTGTTAAAATTTTATTTTGTACTTGTGCTAACAGCAAAACTGCGGTTTGCAGCTCATTGAGCGTTTCAGCTATAGCTTCACGGTACTGGGCTTCAAAGTCTTGTAGGTTCATAGTTTAACTTTTAGCTTAATTATTATC
>NZ_JACKZS010000601.1 GCF_014222285.1 Nostoc sp. UCD121 | reverse complement strand
GTAAAAATTTGACGTGTTCGGGAGGTTCTTCCAGCGTCTTCAGTAACGCATTGAAGCTGTGCCGCGAAAGCATGTGGACTTCATCGATAAGATACACTTTAAAACGCCCACGGGCCGGGGCGTATTGCACGTTATCCAGCAAGTCACGGGTATCTTCGACTTTTGTCCGGGAGGCGGCATCGATCTCTATCAGATCGACAAAACGTCCCTGCTCGATTTCACGACAATTTTCGCACTGACCACAAGGAGTG
>NZ_JACKZS010000504.1 GCF_014222285.1 Nostoc sp. UCD121 | reverse complement strand
CGAAAGCGGTCCTCGCCGAAAATGACCCAGAGCGCTGCCGGCACCTGTCCTACGAGTTGCATGATAAAGAAGACAGTCATAAGTGCGGCGACGATAGTCATGCCCCGCGCCCACCGGAAGGAGCTGACTGGGTTGAAGGCTCTCAAGGGCATCGGTCGAGATCCCGGTGCCTAATGAGTGAGCTAACTTACATTAATTGCGTTGCGCTCACTGCCCGCTTTCCAGTCGGGAAACCTGTCGTGCCAGCTGCATTAATGAATCGGCCAACGCGCGGGGAGAGGCGGTTTGCGTATTGGGCGCCAGGGTGGTTTTTCTTTTCACCAGTGAGACGGGCAACAGCTGATTGCCCTTCACCGCCTGGCCCTGAGAGAGTTGCAGCAAGCGGTCCACGCTGGTTTGCCCCAGCAGGCGAAAATCCTGTTTGATGGTGGTTAACGGCGGGATATAACATGAGCTGTCTTCGGTATCGTCGTATCCCACTACCGAGATATCCGCACCAACGCGCAGCCCGGACTCGGTAAAGGCGCGCATTGCGCCCAGCGCCATCTGATCGTTGGCAACCAGCATCGCAGTGGGAACGATGCCCTCATTCAGCATTTGCATGGTTTGTTGAAAACCGGACATGGCACTCCAGTCGCCTTCCCGTTCCGCTATCGGCTGAATTTGATTGCGAGTGAGATATTTATGCCAGCCAGCCAGACGCAGACGCGCCGAGACAGAACTTAATGGGCCCGCTAACAGCGCGATTTGCTGGTGACCCAATGCGACCAGATGCTCCACGCCCAGTCGCGTACCGTCTTCATGGGAGAAAATAATACTGTTGATGGG
>NZ_JACKZS010000503.1 GCF_014222285.1 Nostoc sp. UCD121 | reverse complement strand
TGATATTTGTTATCCTCATAGACTAGAAACACAATATAACTATTTAATTAAATACCAAAAAAAAGTTGTTTTTTCATGGGTAAATTTTATCAATGAGAACAGCCAGATAATAACTGATAGTCATTTCGCAGAAAACTTATTTAATCATCCTAATAGAACTAAGTCTGAGATACTAAGACATTTCTTTTTTAAGGGTAACTATATTAATGCTGTAACTGGTTTTATATGTAGAGAATTGCTTTTCGATGCTGGACTATTTAACGTAGCTGCTATTCAGTTACAAGATTTTGAAATGTGGCTTAAATTAATTAAAAAGCATGAAATATATATTTTGCCTGACCAGCTAATTAAATATAGGATTAGAACTATAGGAGAAAACTTAAGTCATCCATCTAACTTTATCCGCACTGATTTTGAAGATCAGCAAATATATAGAAGGATGTTTGATGATGTTCCAAAAGAGCTTTTTAAAGAGGCATTTCCAGATAAAGTTATAAAATCTAAATTTAGTGATGGAATCGAGTATGAATTAGAAAAAGCATTTTTATATTTACAACATAATTCTAGCTCAGTCCAGATCATTGGTTGTGAAAAATTATTTAATTTATTGCAAGATAAAAATATTCTTTCTTGTTCGATATCAAAATATAATTTTACTTTGGTCGACTTATACCAACTGACAAACAAAATAGATTTTCTTAACAAAAAAATACTCAATATTATTCATAATAACTTTTTATTAAAAGAACAGCAGTTAGAAAATGCAAATTACGAAATAAAGAGAACTTTTGATTTTTTAGCTACTAAACCTTATTTTTTTAATTTTAAACC
>NZ_JACKZS010000502.1 GCF_014222285.1 Nostoc sp. UCD121 | reverse complement strand
TTCAGCAAAATGTTTTTGGTATAGAAGGTTTCAAACTCAGGGTCTTCCGCCGCCCGTAATTCTTGGGAGACGAAATCATAAGCTCGCAGGTTGAGTGCTAAACCGACTATGCCGACGGCACTCATCCACAAACCTGTGACTGGCACGAACAACATGAAGAAGTGCAACCAGCGTTTGTTTGAGAAAGCAATCCCGAAAATCTGTGACCAGAAACGGTTTGCTGTCACCATTGAATAGGTTTCTTCAGACTGGGTTGGATTGAAGGCGCGGAAGGTGTTAGCACCATCACCGTCTTCAAACAAGGTGTTTTCTACTGTCGCACCGTGAATGGCACACAATAATGCACCGCCCAATACACCAGCAACACCCATCATGTGGAAGGGGTTGAGTGTCCAGTTGTGGAACCCTTGCAGGAATAGCAGGAACCGGAAAATTGCCGCTACGCCAAAGCTCGGTGCAAAGAACCAGCTTGATTGTCCCAAGGGGTACATCAGGAATACACTGACGAATACTGCAATGGGAGCAGAGAAGGCGAGGGCGTTATAAGGACGGATACCTACTAGACGCGCAATTTCAAATTGCCGCAACATGAAGCCAATCAAACCAAAGGCTCCGTGTAGGGCAACAAATGGCCACAAGCCACCCAGTTGAAACCAACGGGTGAGGTCGCCTTGGGCTTCTGGACCCCATAACAGCAATAGGGAATGTCCCATGCTGTCGGCGGGGGTGGATACTGCCACTGTTAGGAAGTTAGCACCTTCTAGGTAGGAGGAGGCTAATCCGTGGGTATACCAAGAGGTGACGAAGGTGGTGCCGGTCAGCCAACCGCCTAGTGCTAGGAA
>NZ_JACKZS010000501.1 GCF_014222285.1 Nostoc sp. UCD121 | reverse complement strand
TGACCTCAATGGCAACCGAATAACCCAGATTCCAGAGGCGATCGCTAAATTAACCAATCTGACGCAGCTTGACCTCAGTAGCAACCAAATAACCCAGATTCCAGAGGCGATCGCTAAATTAACCAATCTCAATCTGACGCAGCTTCACCTCAATGGCAACCGAATAACCCAGATTCCAGAGGTGATCGCTAAATTAACCAATCTGACGCAGCTTCACCTCCGTAACAACCAAATTACCCAGATTCCAGAAGCGATCGCTAAATTAACCAATCTGACGCAGCTTCACCTCGATGGCAACCGAATAACCCAGATTCCAGAGGCGATCGCTAAATTAACCAATCTGACGCAGCTTGACCTCAATGGCAACCGAATAACCCAGATTCCAGAGGTGATCGCTAAATTAACCAATCTGACGCAGCTTCACCTCAGTAGCAACAAAATAACCCAGATTCCAGAGGTGATCGCTAAATTAACCAATCTGACGCAGCTTCACCTCGATGGCAACCGAATAACCCAGATTCCAGAGGTGATCGCTAAATTAACCAATCTGACGCAGCTTCACCTCGATGGCAACCGAATAACCCAGATTCCAGAGGTGATCGCTAAATTAACCAATCTGACGCAGCTTCACCTCAGTAGCAACAAAATAACCCAGATTCCAGAGGTGATCGCTAAATTAACCAATCTGACGCAGCTTCACCTCGATGGCAACCGAATAACCCAGATTCCAGAGGTGATCGCTAAATTAACCAATCTGACGCAGCTTCACCTCGATGGCAACCGAATAACCCAGATTCCAGAGGTGATCGCTAAATTAACCAATCTGACGCAGCTTCACCTCA
>NZ_JACKZS010000054.1 GCF_014222285.1 Nostoc sp. UCD121 | reverse complement strand
TCAACTTGGTGGTCAATCTTTTACTCCTGAGTAGCATTTCTTCTAACTCCCGAAAAAATGGGCGAACCGGGAGTAATTAAGCATGAATTAGGAGAAACTTGTGTTCCCCTAAAGCCGCAACGCATTATTGCTGTAGACTCAATCGCATTAGAAGCTTTAGTTGCGTTAGACAAAATACCAATAGGAATAACATATCCACAGTTCTTTGCCAGCAAAGCTAATCTTCTCAAAAAGAGAATAACGGGAATAAGCTATATCGGCAAAGAGTTCCAGATTAATCTAGAGAAATTACTGGAATTAAACCCAGATTTAATTGTGGGTGTATACGGTCTAGAACCAAGAAATTATCAATTATTGTCCCAAATAGCTCCTACAGTTAAAGTAAAACATTTTCAATCTGATTGGCAAACACCTTTGCGAGAAATCGGTAAAATTATTAATAGAACTGAAAAAGTTGAAGAATTACTCACTCAATACGAACAGCGACTTACAAGTATTAGAGAACAATTAGAAAAAAAATTCGAGAAGTTAGAAGTTACTGTTAGCCGTATTCATGGTGGGATGAAGATTCCCGAATTTAGTTCCCAGTTTTCATTTCCTGGTGGAATTGTCAATGCAGTAGGGGTTTCTATGCCACTTCATCAACGTCAATTGATTAAGACCCCTGACGATATTTTAATAATACTAAGCTTGGAACGCATAGATTTACTTGATGCAGATGCTTTGTTTATAGCAGTAGACCCAGGTGCTAAAGAGGCATTTCAACAATATCAAAAGACTCCTCTGTGGCAAACACTAAATGTAGTTAAAAATAAGAAAGTTTACACCGTTGATTCTGGTTATTGGGTGCATGGTAGCATCCTTTCTGCTAATGCTATTCTTGATGATTTAGCAAAATACCTGCTTAAAACAGAGTAAACTTCTAATAAACATGGGTTCAAACTATATAACATCTTTATGTTGGTGTTCTACGGGTTTTTTCTCGAAAGGTGATATCATTTACAAATCAATAGAGTGTGTTTATACATAGGTGTTACCGTTGTTATTCTGCTAAATATTTAAATAAATCATCAAGAATGAGATTGGCGGCAATGTAGCTACCACCATGCCAATAATCACCCCCTACCTCATAGACTTTGCCCGACTTAACTGCATTCAGTTGTAGCCACAAAGGATGATTAGTAATTTGTTGATAGTTATTTGCTTGTGGATGCTGTTGCAGAAAAATTACATCCCCCTCTGCATAGTTAATGCTCTCAAGCGAGATATCCATCCCCTTTTTTTGAGCTTTTCAGTTTGATGAGGCTGATTACCATTGATAAGCTGTTCGTCATCTAGTTTTACAGGGCAATCTAAGGCAGCAAATGGGTTTAGGCGCTAAATTATCAAATTTAGATGCGCGTCAGCTTAGCTGTCTCTTCAAACATTTCATCCATATTTTTGATTGATAAGATACCAGCAATCTCTAGTTGCACGCTCTTAAAGATGATATTTACAATTAGGTTAGCAGCTATTAGATAATTTTCTCAAGAGGGATGTAATGAGGAGTGTCACTAAGTAAGTCGGGGGACTCCCGAATAGACTAAAAAATCCAATCAGCTTGTTCATCAGCTAAAATCTCTTCAAACTTTCCTTGGGCTACAACCCTACCTGCTTTCATCACAATAATCTGGTCAGCGCGGCGTAAAACAGAACGACGATGAGAGACTACAAGACAAGTTGGTGTCCAAGGATTTTCCCGTTGTTCAGTTGTATTAGCAAATATCCGCGACCATAATGTCAATTCTGTTTCCACATCCAAGGCGCTAGAAAGGTCATCAAATATGAGTAATTCTGGCTGACGGACAAACATCCGCGCCGCCGCTACCCGTTGCATCTGTCCACCAGAAAGCCTCACACCTTTTGTTCCCACCAAAGTTTCTAGCTTTTCATTCATAGCTGCTAAATCTTGCTCAAACACAGCTATTTTTAATGCTGCTTCAATATCAGTATCATCTTTAGACAATCCCAGCAAGATATTTTCTCGTAAGGAGTAGCTAAAAAGTTGGGGAATTTGCGGTGTATAAGCACTGCGAGGCGGTACAAAAAAATTAGCCGGGTCTTCAACTATCCGCCCATTCCAATAAATTCCCCCTGCTTGTTTGGGTAATAATCCTAATAAAACTCGTAGTAATGTAGTTTTTCCAGAACCAATACGTCCAGTAATTACAGTTAAACTACCGCGCTGTATTTGTAAGTTGATATCTACTATTCCTTGAGTAGTACCAGGGTAAATATAAGTTAAGTTTGAGAGTTTTAATGATTGTAAATGATGACTCTCATTCTCTACGGGTTGTTCTAATAGAGGTAAGGTTGTTTTATGTCTACCTAAGTCTTGGAGATAAAGTTGATTTGGGGCTACCAGAGTCTCTGTTGATGCACCAGCAATTAAAGCAGTCATGCGTTCAAATGCAACTTCTGTTTGCTTATACAATGCCATAAATCCGCCAACAGAGCTAAAAAATCCTGTGACAAATGACAGGTTATAGACAAACAAAGCAAAGTCACCCACTGTCAACTGATTAACGCCGCTTTGCATAAAAAAAGAAGCCATCACTAAAATTAAACCTGTGCCGAAATTCACCATATTTTGAAACAGTGAATTGAGAAGGGCTTTTAATAGGCTATCTTTAACCATCATCTCGCGACGGTTATCATTTAAGGTGCGAAAATAAGCGAGTACATTTTGTTCTGCACCAGCTACTTTAATCGCTTGCACAGAACTAAATATTTCCCCTAAAATACCCGTTACTTGTTGAGTCGCTTGACGGCTAGCTTTACGATAATGTTTGATGCGGGTTTCGGTTTTTTGGATGATGACTACCATCCCCACTAAGGGAAGGAAAACAAATAGTGTCAGAGGCACATTGACACTTAATAAAATGACTAAAGAAAGTACAGTAAATAATCCTTCTCCAAATATTTCCGATACCCATGCCACATTATCTTCTATGTGTTCAGCATCATCCCTAAAAAAGCTGATGACTTCACCTTGGGATACAGTCTTCTCGGTATGCCCATTAGCAATCATAACTTGAGCATGAGGATTATTTAAAAGACGTTCTAACAAATTGCGTCTGAGTAAAGACCTCATGGTAAAACGGTGCTGAGTTTTGGTGATTCTGCCCAAAAATATGACCGCAATATGACTTAAGTTCAAAGCCAGTAAACCAGCAATAAATGCCCAAGCGGATAAACCAAATAGAGCTTTGCCTGTGAGACTATTAAAAAATTCTCTGATAATTAATCCTGGTAGGGCAGGTAAGCCCATAATAAAAATCCAGAAGCAAGTATCAATTAAATAAAGTTTTGGTTTGTAACAAATCAATTGCCATAATAGTTGCCAACCAGTAAGCTTTTTTGTTGAGTAAATCATAATAATTCGTAATTCTTAATACCTTACAGGAAGACGTTATACCTCTACGTAATTAAAAGAATATAATTAAGTGAATTGACATAATCACGATTAAACTAATAAATCTGTTAGCCCAGCTTGTAATAGTTGAGCAAAACGTGAGTTAGGATTTTTTGCTAATTCTTCTCTTTCACCGTATTCAGTTACTCTACCTTGGTCTAAAATCAAGATTTGATTTGCTTTTTCTACGGTTGCTAGACGATGGGCAATAATAATGCCAGTCCGCCCCATTAATAGTTTATCTATAGCCCTTCCAATGAGTTTTTCTGTCATTGGGTCAAGGCGTGAAGAGGCTTCATCTAGAATGACTAAACCAGGGTCTTTGAGAAACACACGGGTAAAGGCTAATAACTGCGCCTGTCCTGCTGATAAGCCGCTACTATCTGGCCCTAAGTTTGTATCTAAGCCGTTGGGTAAAGAGTGCAACCATTCTGACAATCCCAACATTTCTATTGTTTCATAGATGCGATCGCTGGTAATGTGTGGGTTGAAAAAGGTGAGGTTATTCCGAACAGTGGTTTGAAAAAGTTGGACATCTTGAGTTACTAATCCAATTTTTCCGGGTAATTCTGTCAATGGGGTTTGGTCGATAGGTACACCCCCCAACTGAATTGAACCTGATTGTGGGTTATACAATCTCAAAAGTAATCGCGCCAAAGTTGTCTTACCGCTTCCAGTTCGTCCCAGTAAACCCAACACCTGACCCGCAGGTAAATTAAAAGATACATCTTGCAGTACCAAGTCCCCAGTACCCAGTCCTCGGTCATGGTAGCTAAATGAGACATTCTCACAAGCTACAGAAAGTGCGCCTGGGGGAATTGATTGTTCGCCACTTGTAAGCAATTGAGATTGAAATTGCAATAAGTCTGTGATGCGGTAAATACTCGCATCTGCTTGCTGGAGGTCTTCAAATTGGTTGCGAATTTGTTCAATCGGTTCGCTGAGAATATTGGTGTAATAATACAGCAGGTAAACTGTACCGATGGTAATTGCCTGTTGACTCCATAGGTAAGCACCAACTATGAGAGCAATTATGCTGCCCACAGTAAATATACCGTTGGTTGTCACCCAGAGAATTGTATCGGCAAGGCGGGCTTTATGAAAGATGGGTAGCCAGTTGCGAATAATTATATAGAAGCGTTGCATGACATAGTTTTTCGCTCCATTGGCGCGGATGTCTTCCATCCCTGTTAGCTGTTCACCTAAGAAGCCAAAAAATTCGGCACTATATTGGCGATAGCCTCCCCAATGAAACACTGCTATGGTACGCAACTTGATCAGAGTTGATAAGGCGGTGAGTGCAAACAATAAAATAGCTAAACCGGCTCGCCAATCTTCTATAAACAGGACTACTATCACACCCAACATCATGAGCAAATTGCCTAAGATGTGAATAGTAAATTTCGAGAAAAATTCTGATAAATTCTGCACATCACCGTCTATGCGTTCAACTAATTCGCCTGGTGTACGGTATTTATGAAAGGATAAATCTAGTCTCAAACAATGCTCTACTAAATCTGCACGCAAGGCGTTAGTAGCTGTCCACGCCACATTCTCACCGTAGAATGTGGCAGTAATTGACATTATTTGGGTGATTAAGGCTACACCAATAAACAACAAGGCCGCTAAGAATAATTTTTGGCGATCGCCTCCACTCACAGATGTGTCGATGAAATAACGTAAAATTTGGGGGTTGAGGATTTGTAAGCCGATGCTAATCAGGAGAGCGATCGCAAACTTGATCACCCTGCCCTTTTGTGGTTTGAGATACTCTACAAGTAAGTTCCAGTATTGCTGTAGTCCTATTTTCATAAAGCTTTAGCTATCAGTAAGTAGTATTCTTAAGGTTGCCAAATAATTCCGATTAGTTGAAAAAATATTGCAATAATTTAGTATGTTTAATAACAAATTAGTGCTATAAAATAGGTTAATCTATTCACATTAGTGCTAATTTATATCAATAAGTGCTTACTTGCTGTATTTAATCACAAATACAGATCAAAGTGAATTTGCATTGAGGATTTACCAAAATCTACTAATAATTAGCAACAGATATAATAATTTATTGCTACTAGTCATGACAGTCACAATTTCACAACAAACTTTTTGGGATTTATTTATAGAGATACCAGAAGTAGAAAAAACATGCGATGACATTCCGTCTAGGATAGGCGGGTGCTGGGATATATTTGACACCATTTCTTATTTTCCAAAAGAATTAGGTCAAGGATTTAGTGGAGAAATAGAACTACAGAATGGTTTATATTTAGCTATTTCAGAACACCAATTAAATGACGATTTGATTATAAAACTCCCTGAACGACAACATCCTTTAGAATACAGCTTTTCCCTTGCAGGAGATCACCAAGATAAGAATTGTGATATTAGTAGTGGGCAAAACAGATTGTGGGGTAGCGGACTAGCGCCCAAGGAAAAATATAAATCATTTAAATCAGGAAAAATCATTGAGATTAATGTTCACATGGAACCGGAACTATTTTGCTTTTTTATGGGTAAAGAAAAAAAGCAACTGCCGCAAGAATTAACTCATTTAGTCCGAAACTCTCATCAAGAATATTATTCTCGTTCTGGAACTACGACTCCAGTAATGCAAGTCGCATTACAACAAATCTTAAATTGTCCTTATCAGGGAATGATGAAAAGGATGTACTTAGAAAGCAAGGTTTTGGAACTAATGGTATTGCTGGTTGAAGAAGATGTATCTGCACGTCATGGTAAAAGTGATACCTTTTCACTAAAGCCTGACGATGTAGATCGTATTCACCATGCCAAAGAAATTTTGCTCCGCGATTTAGAAAACCCTCCTTCTTTAATAGAGTTATCCAGACAAGTTGGCTTAAATGACTGCACTCTCAAACGAGGCTTCCGTCTGGTATTTGATACAACAGTATTCGGGTATTTACATCATCATAGATTAGAACAAGCACGCAAATTGTTAGTATCAGGAGAAATAAACATTTCTCAAGCAGCGCGGAGAGTTGGATTTTCTAGCCGTAGTTACTTTGCCACCGCTTTTAGAAAAAAATTTGGCATCAATCCAAAAGAATTTTTGACAGATAATTCGCGTTTATCGATGGAAATGGATAAGTTGATAGGATAAGGATAAGACCAATAAACAGCTTGATTTTTGGTATCCAAATCTGACGCGGAAATCTCAAGATGCCAAAGCAATCATAACCTAATTTAACAAGTTAAAAATTCAAAAATTCCGTCTAGCATTCAAAAAATTCCGTCTAGCGTTCAAAGCACTCGTCTGTATCCAAGAGCTTTCCTGTAAGCTTTTTGATATTAATTACTAATTACAAAGTGATTGGGTATTGGGTTGTAGGTAATAGGATTTCTAGATACCGAGTCTCTAGCCTCCAATCCCCAATCATTTATTTGTGGGTGAGTAGAGTGATGAAAAATAAGTTAAAAAAATTAGCTTGGATGAGCAGTTTGGCTTTGGTACTGGTTAACCCTCCTGTGTTAGCTGAAGATAGCCAAAAACCAATCTCTAAAATTTCTCAATTGAGTGATGTAGAACAACCTGCTACCAATATTAAGCAATGGCTGGCTCAGTCACTCATTCAAATCACAGGTGTCAAGTCCCAAGCCACAGACAAAGGCATAGAGGTAACTTTAGGAACTAATCAATCAGATAAACTGCAACTGGTAAATAAGAGTGAAGGGAATAGCTATATTGTTGATATTCCCAATGCCCAATTACGCCTACCTAATGGTGATACATTCCGTCAAGAGAAAGCGATCGCAGGAATAACTGAAGTTATAGTCACAAATTTAGATACCAACACTGTTCGCGTGACAGTGACGGGTGAAACTGCTGCGCCACAAGTTGAGTTATTTGATGGTGATGAAGGTTTGGTGTTTGGGGTTGTACCAACTGTGACGACTACACAAACACCACAGACACAACCCACGCCAACAGAACCACAATCCAGTAGTGAAACCCAGCCAGAACAGCCATCTGCACAGAGTGAAGCACCTATTGAACTGGTGGTGACTGGTGAACAGGGTGGTTATCGTGCAGAACAAGCATCAAGCGCAACTAAGACAGATACACCTATTCGTGATATTCCGCAATCAATTCAAGTCATACCCCACGAAGTTCTCAAAGACCAAGCAATTATTCGCGTTCAAGATGCACTAAGAAATGTGAGTGGTGCTACTAGCTCAGGTTACTATCAAGGTTTTAGTGAATATTTTTCTTTACGTGGTTTCGAGGCAAATTTATTTCGGGATGGGCTTCGTTTATATCAAGATTTTGGCGGCTTGACTGAAACAGCAAATATTGAACGTATCGAAGTTCTGAAAGGCCCAGCATCAGTATTGTTTGGAGATGCACCTCCAGGTGGTTTGGTGAACTTAGTGACTAAACAACCTTTGGCTGAACCGTTTTACTCTTTTGAAGGAAGAGTTGGTAGTTTTAATACCTATCGAGGTGCAATCGATTTATCGGGACCTTTAACTGATAATCAAAACATACTTTATCGGTTTAATGCTCTTTATGAAAATGCTGGAAGTTTTCGTGATTTTGTAAATTCAGAGCGTGTGTTTCTTGCTCCTATATTCAAGTTTGCGCTTGGCCCTAACACCAATTTAACTATAGAAGGTTCTTGGCTTGAAGAAAAACGCACAACAGATGATGGTACTGTGGCAATAGGTAATCGCCCAGCAAATTTACCACGGAGCCGTTTTTTAGGTGAGCCGTTCCAGAATGTAGAAATAAATGTCACGAATTTTAGCTATCTACTTGACCATAAGTTAGATGATCAGTGGACACTGAGAAATGCTTTTCGCGCTCAATTCGTAAATTTAGAACGTTACTATCCTCTATGGGACTCTCTTGATGAAGAAACGGGTGAGTTAAGCAGATTAAGCTATTTTTCTCAGCGTCGAGATAATGCTTATTCAGTTCAAACGGATGTGATCGGAAAATTTAATACTGGTTCGATTAAACATCAAGTTGTGTTGGGGTTTGACTATACGAAAATCACCGAAAATGGTACTTTTGGGGACTTTGAAGCGTACCCATCTATTAATATATTTAACCCAGTTTACGCTCGTTTAGAATATCCCAAAGAAGGAATACTAAATTTCTTCCGCGATGATAACCTCGATAAATATGGGTTTTATATCCAAGACCAAATCGAAGTAAATCCTCAACTCAAATTATTGGTCGGCGGTAGATTCGATATTTTCGAGCAAACCCGTAGTACACGCAATCTGGGAGAAGAAAAGCAAGAATATTCTCAATCAGATACTAACTTTAGCCCCCGCTTGGGAATAGTTTATCAACCGTCTCAAAATATCTCGCTTTACGCGTCTTATGCAACCTCTTTTGTACCAGTATTTGATGCTAGTCGTAATAGGAATAACGAACCATTTAAACCAGAAACAGGTAGACAATTTGAGGTAGGGGTAAAATCTGATATTACTCGCAATTTGAGCGCAACTTTGGCATTTTATGACCTCCGGAAGCAAAATGTTGCTACTGATGATCCGAATTCACCCGATCCCAACGACCAAATTCAAACTGGGGAACAGACAAGCCGAGGTATTGAATTTGATATTGCTGGGGAAATTACTCCTGGTTGGAAAATTATTGCGTCCTATTCTTACATTGATGCCTTTGTCAGCAAAGATAATAATGGTTTTGAAGGTCGCCGTCGAGACAATATCCCAGAACACGCTGCAAGTTTGTGGACAACTTATGAATTTCAACAAGGAAGTCTACAAGGCTTGGGATTTGGATTAGGAGTATTTTTTGTTGGCGATCGCTTGGGAGATTTAAACAATAGTTTTGTTCTTCCTAGTTTTGTGCGTACCGATGCTTCGGTATTTTATAAGCGCGATAACTGGAGAGCGGCTGTAAATGTTCGCAATCTGTTTGACGAAACCTATTATACGGGTTCTGCCTATGGTAGCCGTTTAGGTGTTTACTACGGTGAACCTTTAACAGTAATTGGTTCGTTTACGGTTGAATTTTGACAAAAATTAAGTGTGAATTATGAGGTACTCTAATCAAAAACCAATCAATTATGTTTGATGTTTAACTCAGATGGAAAGAGGAGAAAGTATTGCGGTGTATCGTTACCTTAAATCATTTTTGCTAGTGATTGTTACTATTGCATTGCTCATAGCTTGCCATAGTCAGATTGCACCAAATGCAATTCTTGGTAACAGTACCTTACCGAAGTCTCCTCTCCCCGTAGCCACAAAAGTCGTCAAACACCCTTTGGGAGAAACAAGAATTCCTGTGAAGCCACAGCGTATCATTGTGTTAAATGATATTGCTCTTTTAGACCCAGTATTGTCTTTGGGTGTCAAACCAATTGGTACAGTAAGTTATTTTCCACAGTACGATTTTTTATTTCGTGGCGTAAGCAATGCTGAAGCAGTTGGTATTGAGATAATTGGTAATGGAAATCAGCCTAATTTAGAAAAAGTTCTTAAGCTCAAACCCGATTTAATTTTGATGCGTGAATATCAGAAAAGTATGTATTCACAATTATCTGCGATCGCACCTACAGTTATGGTAGACTTACCGGGTCTAAATTACTCCTTCAAAAAAAATCTCCGTTTTATTGCTCAAGTTCTCGATGAAAGTGAAAAGGCAGAACAAGTCATCGCTCAATACTATGAACGAGTTAAAAAGTTGCAAAATTTAATAGGCGAACGTCTAAAAGAGTTAGAAGTATCAGTGATTTATATTTTTGGAGAAAATTTGATATCCACCTATTCAGATAAGGAAACCTATAATCAAGTTTTTCAAGATATTGGCATAAGACTAATACCTGTCCTAGCAAATCAAAAACAAGAAACTGTAGTATCAAGCATTGAGGTATTAAATAAATACGATGCTGATATTTTGTTTGTGATGAATGATACTGCAAAATTGACACAAGCTTTTTTTCAAAATCCTCTTTTAAGTCAACTCAAGTCAGCGCAAAAAAATCAAATCTATGAAGTCCAAGTAAATAGATGGTGGACATACGGCTTTTTTGGAGTCAATAAGCTGCTTGATGATTTATTTAAATATCTGGTTCAGCCATAATTTTGATGAAACCTCAGTACTGATTAGTACATTTGTGGTTTAAATTTAGCAAAATCATTTGTGGTCTATGAAAGACAATCATGAATTATAGTAATATCAAAATAGAAAGCTTTACTCGCCAGTGGCGATTGGGAATTGTCATATTTATTACTCTACTGCTTGCAGTAGCTTGTCATCATGATGGTTCTATATCAGTTAATGATCACAGCACAAATACAGCTTGTCATCAGGTCGAACACGGTGCGGGAATAACCTGTATTCCAGAAAAGTTTGAGCGGCTTGTGACTCTAGATGAAGCTTCTTTGGAAAATGCGATCGCACTAGGTATTAAACCTGTTGCTGCTGTGATCTCCGATTTTTCATCATATTTGCAAGATCAACTGACAGGAGTAAAAAACATCGGGACAATTGGCGAACCGAATTTAGAAAGTATTCTCGCCATCAAACCAGACTTGATTTTAGGGCTTGACTTTCAACAATCAATTTATTCCCTTACTTCCAAAATAGCACCAACTGTATTGTTTAACTTTGAACATAGTGGTCAATGGAAAGAGATATTTACGAATATTAGTCTGGCGCTAGGTAAAAAAGAAGTTGCTCAACAAGTTATGGCTCAATATTACCATCGCTTAGAGGAATTTAAAGAGCAAATGGGTGATAACTTATCAAAAATTAAAATTTCTGTAGTGCGAATTTACACAGATAATATCAACATTTATCTACGTGATTCTTTCTGCGGAATTGTTTTGCAAGATGCTGGATTATCTCGCCCAGAATCCCAAAATTTTACAGCATCAGAAGCAGCAAATTTATTTGGTAATTCGATTCAAGTGTCTATCGGTAATGAATTAATTCAAAAAGCAGATGGTGATGTTATTTTCATCTGGACAGGTGAAAATACATCTCAAGCAACGCAAATAGCACTTAAGAGATTAGAACAACTCAAAGCAAATCCACTTTGGCAAAATTTAAAAGCCGTGCAGAAAAACAAAGTTTATTTAGTTCCAGACTACTGGATTGGAAGCGGCATTCTAGCTGCCAATGCGATTATTGATGATTTATTTAAATACGTGATAGATACACCCTAAATCCCTTGACAAGAGTTCGCTTTTTACTATTCTAGAGTTTCAAAACTGTTTACTGCGAAAAAAGACACAATCAGGGGTTCAGTACCAATTTCACCAACAATTAATTCTGCGGTTTGACGTGCGACACCGGGAATTGTATCGAGCAATTTTCTGACTCCAGAATCTACAACAATTTCTCTTCCAAATCCGTCAAATAAGCGCGATTCAGCTTCCCCAACGACTGCAACAGAGTTTAGTGCCAAAGAGTGTTAGCTGAAACGTCCCTTCGAAAAGGTGACAAGCACTTGAGAATTTTGTCTGAAAAAATGCGTGTGAGTCTACAGACTTTTAGCTTACTGCTGCTGCTGCCCGATCAAAGTAGCTGGATAATTCAGCCATCAAAGAGCTACAGTTACCCGGTTGGATATTGCAGCAGCTTTTTTCATCTTGTCCGTAGGAGTATGCGGTTTGTTCTCTTATGCCTGAAATTTAATGCGGTAGACCAGTAATATTCCCCATGCTGCATGGGTTGTGAAACCGCGCGTTACCCTGAATGGCCAAAATAGCTTTATGATTCTCTACAAAACCATATTTGAAAGTATTGTGGTAGTAAACCTAAATATTCTCAAGCTCAGTCTGAAACATAGTAAATTACTTAAAAGTGATTCGTGCAATCTGGGTATTGAACGTTCTTCCAGGGTCAAATAAAGTGCAGGGAGATGAAAAGTATGGCTGAACACCCATTTCATGACCAACTGAGTTTAGAGGAACAAGCTGAGAAACTTGGAAAGCAAGCAGTAAGTTTGGGTCTGATTCCTAGTTTTGTGGTGCATTACTTTCCTGATACTTGGGTATTTTATATACCTAACGAAAGTCAATCAGAAGCGCTGACACCAGAAGAGGCATACTTTCGTTTAAAGCAACTGGTTAAACAGTAGATATTTTAACGACAAATTTTTGAAGATAACAGCTAAGTACTGTAATTGTTAAGTAACAGTAGTTATGGCGAAACCTGCAATTTTAACAGTCGATGACGATCCAGAAGTGTTGCAAGCAGTGTCACGAGACTTGCGACATCAGTATGGCGATCGCTTCCGCATTGTCCGGGCAGATTCCGGTATTACCGCTTTGGACGCGGTGCAGCAACTCAAATTACGGAATGAAGCAGTTGCTTTATTCTTGGTGGATCAAAGAATGCCCCAAATGGGCGGTGTGGAGTTCCTGGAACAGGCAAAAGTCATCTTTCCTGATGCTAAACGTGCTTTGCTGACGGCCTATGCAGATACGGATGCAGCGATTAAATCAATTAATAGTGCCAGACTTGATTACTACTTACTTAAGCCCTGGAATCCACCAGAAGAGCGATTATATCCAGTTTTGGATGATTTGCTAGATGACTGGCTAGCGGGATTCCGCCCACCCTTTGAAGGGATTCGAGTCATTGGTAATCGCTGGTCGCCTTTTTCCCATCAGGTAAAAGACTTTCTGGCGCGTAACCAGATTCCCTACAAGTGGTTGGATATTGAACTGGAGCCGGATGCAGCCAAATTACTAAAATACGCCCAAGCTGATGGTAGACAGCAATTGCCCTTGGTGATGTTTCCCGATGGTTCCCGATTAATCCAACCATCTAATTTAGAGATTGCCGCTAAAATTGGACTGCAAACTCAGGCAGAGCGACCATTTTATGACTTGGCGATCGTGGGTGCTGGCCCTGCTGGACTGGCAGCCGCAGTCTATGGCGCTTCCGAAGGATTGAGTACGGTGTTAATTGAGCGCGAAGCTCCGGGTGGTCAAGCAGGCACGAGTTCGCGGATTGAAAACTATCTGGGGTTTCCTGTTGGCTTGAGCGGCAGCGATTTGGCCAGGCGGGGAGTCACCCAAGCGCGGCGATTTGGGGTAGAAATTCTCACTCCTCAAGTTGTAACTGGAGTTAAGCTGCAAGATCCTTATCGGGTTCTGCAATTGGCGGATGGCAGTGAGATTAGTTGCCATGCACTTTTAGTTGCAACCGGCGTTTCCTACCGTTGGCTAAATGTGCCAGGAGCCGAAAAGTTGACAGGAGCCGGAATTTATTACGGTGCTGCCATGACTGAGGCGATCGCCTGTAGCAATGAAGAGGTTTACCTCATAGGTGGGGCAAATTCTGCCGGACAAGCAGCAATGCACTTTTCTAAATATGCCAGCAAAGTAATTATGCTGGTGCGGGGCGAGTCGCTTTCATTGAGTATGTCCCAATACTTGATTGACCAAATTGCGGCGACTGCAAATATCCAAGTTTGCACAGGTTGCAGCGTTGTGGAAGTGAAGGGAGATGAACATCTAGAAGAAATTGTGATTGCCCATGCCAAGACTGGACAAACTGAAACCATGCCAGCGCGATCGCTTTTCATCTTCATTGGTGCTATCCCCAAAACTGATTGGCTCGATGGTATTATTCGACGCGATACTCAAGGATTTATCATCACAGGCCCCGACTTAACGCAAAATGGCAAATCTCCTCCAGGTTGGGCTTTGGAACGCTCACCTTTCTTGCTAGAATCCAGCGTTCCTGGCATCTTTGCAGCCGGAGATGTACGATCTGGGTCAATTAAGCGGGTAGCATCCGGTGTGGGTGAAGGTTCGATTGCTATTCAATTCGTTCACCGTTACCTGAGCAATGTTTAGCTGGAACAGGAAAAACTAAGGAGGTTGATTCATGTTGTGTATTGAAGAATTGATCAACTTAGACCCGTTTCAACAGCTTTCTCAAGAGCAATTAGAGTGGGTTTGCGATCGCGCTCAAACAGTTGAACTTTCTGCTGGAGAAGTGTTGTCCTATGAGGGAGACCCTGCATGTCGCTTATTTATCTTAGTCAAAGGTAAAATCAACATCACCCGCCGCAGTGAAGGAGTTGAAATTCCCATAGGGCAAAACGAAGCGCCATCATTTTTTGGTGAAATTCCAGTACTTACAGATGAACCTGCACCTGTCACAATGCGGGCATTGACAAATTGCCACCTCTATCAACTCAATGGAGAAGATTTCCGTAAACTGCTGCATGAATGTCGTAATTTTGAGCGGATGGTCTTCCGCATTATGGAACGTCGGATGCGGGGATTAGAATCTTTCATTCGGGGGCGGGAAAAGATGGCCGCTTTAGGGACACTTTCCGCCGGTTTAGCTCATGAACTCAACAACCCAGCTTCAGCCCTCGTTCGGACTTTAGGGGAAATGCCAGCCGCCATCCTGGAACTACAACGAATGAACTTAGTTTATGGGCAACGCAATGTTGAAGAAGCCCATACTCAAGACTGGTTGAGAATCCGGGATCAAGGCTATGATGCGATTTTAAATAATCGTCTAGATCCGGTAACACTAAGCGATCGCGAAAACGTCTTGCTGGAATGGTTAGAAGATTATGGTGTGAAACAGGCATGGAAATTAGCCGAACCTTTAGCAGAAGGTGGTGTTGAGGTCGAAACCCTAGATAAGATGATGGAACGTTGGCGCAACGACGATACTGAATTGCGAGAAATGGGATTGCACTGGCTATCGCTCTCATTTGAAGTCATGTCAATGATTAAACATGGTTTACGAGGAGCCGAGAGGATCTCCGAACTTGTGCAAGCGATGAAGTCATACTCTTACCTCGATCAAGGCGTTCAGCAAGAAGTCGATGTGCATCAAGGTTTAGAAGATACATTGCGACTGTTTGTTCATAAACTCAAGTGCGGCATCCAAGTACAACGCAATTACGAGCAACATCTTCCTAAAATTCTTGCTTATGGGAGTGAACTAAATCAGGTGTGGACGAACTTGATTGATAACGCCATAGATGCGATGGATGGTAAGGGACTGCTGGAAATTACAACACACCATTGCGATCGCTTTGCTCATATTGACATCATTGATTCTGGTAGTGGAATTCCACCTGAAATTAAAACCCGCATTTTTGAACCTTTCTTCACCACCAAATCAGTGGGGCGTGGTTCAGGACTCGGCTTGGAAACCGTTCGCCGGATTGTAGAAAATCGTCATCATGGAACGCTCTCATTTGAATCACAGCCAGGTAGAACTTGTTTCACTATTTGCTTGCCCAAGTCAGCCCCTTTAAGGAATTAAAAATTAAAGATTAAAAATTAAAGACAATCAGTGGGAGCCTGTCTGACTTTTCACGGCATCTTGAAAACCTCACTTCTATTTCTCTCTCCTTTCAGTAGAGACTTTGAATTTTCCCCTTCCCGCGTCGGGAAGGGGGTTAGGGGGTTAGGTCTTTGGTGGACTTTTTCACATAAGTGAAAAGTCAGGCGAGTCGGTAAATCAAAATTGATTCAAAATTTTCTTTATTCTTCCTAACAGAATTTGAAATTTTGCATTTTGATAGGACTTACGCACGAGTTACGGGATAACGAACCACAGAGGCACGGAGGGCACGGAGAAATCAGAGTTTGAGAGATAATTTGCGTAAGTCCTATTTGAATTAAACCAAAGTCAAATCAATGAATCATTGATTCTGGCGGCTCTTTTATTGATTACTGGAATTGTTCTATTAATGGTGTCAGGGTATCATCATCAGCTAAAGTGCCCAAAATTTGCAGAATTTAGTTTGGAGTAATTTAAGCACGCCAGCGAAGCACTTGATCCTTAACAGGGTTCACAAATTCTCGTCCTTCAGCGACAGACCGAGCATACTCCCGTTTTAACTGGTAATACCACTGCGCCTGCATATCTGAATCCTTAATCAGTCGCAGAACAGGATTATATTTAAGGCCAATCTGTTGCTTTTCCACAACCGTTCGGTCTTGACCTAAGAAGGTTTGTGCCAATACATGCAGCAGTGGCTTGAAAAATCCCACCCAGGGAAGTGTCGAGTAAAGAACAAAAGTTACCTCAGTTTCTGTGTCTGAAATGGGGGTAACTGCCGTTAAATTAACAACTCTATGCTTGCCAATTGTGGTTTCTTCTATTCTGACGCTAGGTAAACGAAAAGAAATCTCCGTTTCCGGCACACCACCACCAATCAGCAAGTATAATCGACCTCCATTCGCTGGTAATCGGTGTCGTCGCATAGTAAAGCCGTAGGGTGAAGCATCAAATTGCTTGACTTCCTCATGCAGTTGCCCACTTCGCCACCACCAAGCACGATGAACATAGGGGGAATGAGCAGGGTCCATCAGACCTACTACTGCATGATCCACAAAACAGGGGAATTTCATCACCTCTATAAATTGGGGCGATTGCTCCTCAAACCCTGGAATCACCGGAATCTCCATCTCAGAAGCCGCAGGCTGAGATTTATCGTGATCAGCCATATATATCCAAATATTCCCTTGGGCTTCCCGAACTTCGTAGGATTGTACATCAAAGCGGCTTAAATCCATCTGCTGCTCTTGAACAAGAGATGGAATTGCAGTACAGCGTCCAGCCGGGTTAAAGCGCCAACCGTGATAGCAGCATTCCACTTCCTGTCCATCGAATCTACCACAACTCAAAGGCACGGCACGATGAGGACAAATATCTCTCATAGCCGAGACTTTACCATTTTGATCTCGGACTAACAGCACAGGTTCACCCAAGAAAATGCGGCTGATCATCATACCTGGCTTTATCTGATTACTAGGCAGAGCATAGTACCAAGTATTACGTAATACAAAGTTATCGTTATTTTTCATCACTAATTGCCTCTGCCTTTGACACAACGAAAGTTCTGGTTTGTGGAAAGGAAGGTTATGCTTAGAAACATTCTTTCAGATTTTTAATTGCTGTAAGTAAATTCAACTGATGCACTTGTTAGTCGTGTTCGTAATTCTCTCAGATTTGGGTTGTTCTGAAAGGATCGTAGATGTGAAGTTGCATTATTCGCCAGAAATTTGGACAAATACCGTTCTTTTGCGCGGCCCATCCAACTCAAAAAACAACACAGATTGCCAGGTTCCCAAAGCTAATTTACCATCCACAATGGGAATTATCTCACTAGTAGTCAGCATCATTGCCATTAAGTGAGAGTGAGCATTAATCGGCTCATCTTCTGGGACATCTCTTAAATGCAAGTCATTATGCAAGTAACTGTCCGACTCGGGTGCTAATTTTTGCAAGAATGTTTTTATATCTTCTAACAGTCTGACTTCATTCTCGTTGATAGCTAAAGCTGTTGTTGTATGTCGAGAAAATACTAAAACTTGTCCATTTTTAATTGATGTTGAAGCAAGAAAGTCTTGAATTTGTGGTGTGATATTATAAATATTAATTTTTGGCTCAGTTTCAATTTCAATAAGCTTATTAATAATCGCCATCTGTTCAATTTTATATTTAGGATTGTCGGGGAGGCAGGAGGCAGGAGGCAGAAGGCAGGAGGCAGAAGGCAGAATGAATGACCTCTAATTTCTAACTATAGTTTCCAAACCTTGTACTAATCTTTCTATACCTTCTTTGGCTGTCTCTTTTTGCAGCGCACCGTAAGCAACACGCAGGTAACATCCGTCATCCATACCAAAAGTTGTACCTGGAATGACTGCTACTTTATGTTCTTGGATTAGTCTTTTAACTAACTCAAAAGCATCCATTTGAGTATTAACTTTGAGGAAAAAATAGAAAGCGCCATTAGCAGGCGTGATGCTACATAAACCTTGTAAGCGGTTAAGGGAGTCGAGTACTAATTGCCGCACTTGAGAAATTGCACCTATATTACTCTGCAAATACTCCTCTTTTGCTTGCAATGCCCCTAACGCTGCATATTGAGAAATGACTGGCGGACAAATCAAAATTGTATCCTGGACTTTTTTGATAGCGACAAATAAGTGTTTAGGAATCACCATATAGCCAATGCGCCAACTAGCAAAACCGTATGCTTTGGAAAGGCTAAATAGAGAAATAGTGTACTTGCTACTCCCAAATGCACCAGGAGAAACGTGTTTTACGCCGTTATAGGTAAAGTATTCATAAGCTTCATCGCTGATGTGGTAAATGCCGTGAGTGTCACAAATTTGATTTACTTGGTGCAATGCTGCTTCTAAATAGACGACTCCAGTGGGATTATTTGGTGAAATTGTGACTATAGCCCGTGTTTTGGGAGTAATTGCTTGAGCGATCGCATTTGGACGCAGTTGGTAATTTTCATCTGTCGCCACTAACACCGGACGACAACCAGCAATTGCGATCGCCATTTCATGGTTGAAATAGTAAGGCGTATTCAAAATAATTTCATCGCCTGGGTTAGTAATAGCAAGAATGGCATTCATAAATCCCATATTGCTCCCTGCTGTCACGACGATGCAGTTTTCCCCATTGATTTCAATACCATTGAAGGCTTGCAATTTGCCAGCAAGCGCTGTAAGTAATGGGGGAATTCCCTCAACTGATTTGTATAAATTGTTAGCTGATTCGGCGAAAAATTTGGGTAAAAATTCAATAGTTTCCGGTGGTGGATTGTAATGAACAACACCCTGTCCTAGAGAGATTGTTCCTGGAGAGTTTCTAATCAGTTCCCCAACCACAGGAATAATTGGCGACTGTACACCCTGCATACGAGAGATTAGGGATTCCATATTTACTGGGAATTGGAATTGGGAATTGGGAATTGGGAATTGGGAAACCCACGGGTTTCAAGCGTGGGATTGTAACAAGGACACCGATTTAAGAGCGCTACGCGTCTCGAAAAACATCTTTTTTTCAAATGGGATTTTGACCCATAACTAAAGTTTCTATCACTATATCCCTGTTCCCAATTCCCTATTGCCAATAATAATTAACCGGATTTGCGATTACTCAAAAATTTAGTCAATCGAAATCTGTTGAGGCCCACTCGCTTTGCCATTATGTGCTTCTGTTGTGCTGCTGGTATAGCTATTTGAGCCGCCCTGTTGAGCCAGCCAGCTTTTAACAGGATCATCTGCAAGATTGAGTCGAAGCACACCAGAGAATAACCCACCTACAAATGAGGCTGGATGCTGGATAAATTCTCTGAATATAGGTGACAATTCACTAATGAACATAAAAAGACTCCTGGCGGTGCCATCAAAAATTATTACTTCTTAATTGATCGTAACCTGTTGATTAGTATATGGTCGGCGGTAACGAACTTGCGAACTTTTTGAGCTTTAATTCGAACAAAAAATTCCCAACTTCTTTAAGAAGTCGGGAATTTGAACTTGCGGCATTAATCAGCAGGGGGCAAGGGGGCAGGGAGCAGGGGAGAAAAATCACGCCATTTGGGGTGGGGCTTATCCACGAGAGTCTGCGCGAACAAACCTTGCTAGAAAATGAGGAGGGATGCTTTCACACTATATGGGGCTAGGTTTGTACCTTTTACCTTACCCACTTTCTCCCTCTCCCTGCTCCCTGCCCCCTGCCCCTGACTATCAAGCTACAGAGAATCTATAAACTGCTGTACTTTTTCCAAGAGTGGCTGGTGTTCGATTTGCTCTGCTAAATCTTGAGCGTTTTGGTAGCACGATCGCGCCATTTTTTTACGTTTCGTTGTGGCGTAAAGGGTTCCCATATTCAGCAAAGTTGAAATTTCTCCGAGATTATCGCCCAGTTGTTGATAAATCACAATGGCTTGCTTGTAGAACTTCATTGCTTGGCGATGCTGTGCCAGGGTGCTATAGGTAAAACCAATGTTGTGAAGGGTTGTTGCTTCGCCAGAGCGATCGCTGATTGCCCGACGTGTCAAAAGAACTTGATAGTAGAGTAATAGCGCTTGTTTCGGTTTTCCTAAATCACTATAGATTGAGGCAATATTATTTAAAGTGGTTGCTTCACCAAGCACATTCTTGACGGCTCGTTGAATTGGAAGTGCTGCTTCAAAAAATTCTAGCGCTTGCTCAAACTTGCCTAAGACATTGTAAGCAAACCCAATGCCATTGAGCGTTGTTGCCTCACCAGAAAAGTCACCTAACAATCGCCGCATCCTCAAAATTTGGTGTTGTAGCAACAGTGCCCGTTTCGGTTCTCCTAAGCGGGTATAAATTAGCGCGACATCATTAAGAGTAGAAACTTCACTTTGAGTATCTTGCGATCGCCTAAATATTGGCAGTGCTTTGTCAAAATATTCTAAAGCTTGCGAAAAGCGTCCAAGACGGCTGTAGGTAGAACCCAGATTGCTAAGTGCAGTTGCTTCTGCTGGTGGGTTGCCAATTTCAATAGCAACCGAAAGCGCCTGATTAAAGCGCTCTAATGCTCTTTGAGGTTGCCAGCAACTGAGGTGAGCTAAACCGATATCGTTTAATGTGTGACCTTCTCTGGCTCGATCTCGAATTGCTCTAGCCAAGTGTAAATTTTTGGTTGCAAGATCGAGAGATTCTTGAAATTTACCGCGCTGGTAGTAGCGGTTTGCTTCATCACGACGTTGTTCCCACTCTTTGACTTGATTTAAAGGTTGCTTCATCTGACCTCAGTTGCTTTCTGCGATAAGTAGGCAGGAAATCTCTTGGGAGTAATCCCTCTTAGGTTTCCCAAATTTTAACCTTAATCTTCTATCTTTAGATATAAGACGTAAATAGAGAAGTATGATATTGTTCCATATTTGTAGGAAGATTTATGAAGCAATTAATACAAATACTCCAATAGGGGCGTAAATCTGTGCATCCCTAGTAAAAACCTATATTCCAAGTAATTGAAAGGCTGAAATTGCCGAATTTTGACAGAATTCAGCAATTGTGTTGTCAGATAAGCTAACGCGCCTACATATTTCAATATTTTCCGTGTAGACCGTCATTAGTCATTTGTCATTTGTGTTTACCAAGGACAAAGGACAACCTCACCAGTTGATGTGCAATCTTATTTGCGTAACAGCTTATTAGCAGGCAATTCTAGAGTACAGGCAGTCTTACCAAGATGCCGCGACCAGAACAGGAGATCAGATTGAACTAGCAGTCTCCCTAGCAGCTTCTCGCAGCCGCTCCACATCGCGCATCGGTGGCGCACCAAAAAGCCGCTTGTACTCCCGGTTAAAATGCGAGGCATCGTCATAACCCACGCGGTAGGCAGCACTGGTAGCATCAAGCTTTTCCCCCAGCATCAGACGGCGAGCCTCCTGGAGCCGCAGTTGCTTTTGGTACTGCAAGGGACTCATGGCAGTGACAGACTTGAAGTGATGGTGGAAGCCCGATACACTCATTCCCAGCTCTCGTGCGATGCTTTCAATCTTGATCGGCTCGTTAAAGTCTTTACGAAGTCGCTCGACGGCTCTGGCGATGTGGTAGGTGTAGCCACCCAGAACTGCAATATGACGGAGCCGATTACCTTGCTCTCCCATCAGGAGTCGATAAATGATTTCCCGCTTAATCAATGGTGCAAGAACATGAGCTTCAGCAGGGGAATCTAAAAGCCTGACGAGCCGCACCACAGTGTCCAACAGATTTGCATTCAATGGACTTACATCAATCGCTTTCACATCAGCACGGCTGCGCGATGAGGGATACCCTGCCTCGACCATCACTGAGCCAACAAGGGTAGGGTCAAGATCGAGGCGAAGACTAAGGTACGGTTGCGCCTTGGACGCTTCCAGAATTTGGCTGATAATCGGCAGTTCAACCGTAGCAAGCAGATAATGCATCGGGTCGTACTGATAGCGATCGCTGCCCAGAAGAACTTCTTTGCTGCCCTGAGCGATCGCACAAAAGGCAGGGATAGAGACACTATGAAGGCATTCCGAGGGCGAACAGGAGCGGTTGAAGTGCAAACCTTTGAGCGGCTCAATCGTCCCATCATGACGAATCGCCTGGGCAATCCGCTCTTTCAGTTCGTCTCTGTTGGCTTGCGCTCTTTCTACCTCGCGCTTTGCCTGCGGGTCGTTCATTAAATTGCGATCGGACTTTTCACTAGTTTTTGCAGCGTTCATTTCTAAGTTTGCAGGATTGTACAACAATCTTAGACGATCGTTTTATTGCTTATCCTCCAAAATGCTTAATATGAAGCTAAAGCAATGAAAAAATATTCCGGCTTCTTACAAACGTCTGGATTTTTATTCAAGAGAAAACTCTGTTTTTATTGGGTAAGGGACTCACCTACTGACAACCAAAATGCCATCAAGTCTAACCTTGCTTCTTAAAAAATTCATCCCTATTGATAGAGAAGTGATAAATGCTCAATTTCTAAGATTGGGGCAGCCACCCAAATGGCATCAAGTGAAGGAATTAAGGAAATGGACATTAAAAGAAGTGGCTCACAGCCTTCCGCCAAAGGGCCAGCTGAGTATTTTACCGGCACTGTCCGCATTGACCCCCTGTTCGAGGCGCATGATCCAGCACGCACACTTGGTGCCAGTGTCACATTCGAGCCTGGCGCTCGGACAGCATGGCACACCCACCCGTTGGGACAGACCCTGATCGTGACGGCTGGCTGCGGCCTGGCACAGCGCTGGGGTGGCGTGATCGAGCAAATTCGACCGGGGGACGTGATCTGGTTCTCGCCAGGTGAGAAGCATTGGCACGGTGCCACGGCAACCACAGCTATGACGCACATCGCCATTCAGGAACAGCTTGACGGCAAGACCGTGGACTGGCTGGAAAAGGTCAGCGACGAGCAATGCTCCAACTAATCACCACATTCGGTGGTTTTAGTTTTAATACCTTGTTAGGCGAAGAATCGAAGGAGAAAAATAGTGACGACGAACGAGAATGGAAACTACACAGGAAAAGTTGCGTTTGTGACCGGAGCAGCGAGCGGCATCGGTCGAGCTACGGCGCTGGCGTTTGCCCGTGAGGGTGCCAGCGTGGTGGTTGCTGATGTTTCAGAACCGAGCAATCAAGAAACGGCACGCATGATCGAAGAACTCGGCGGGCAGGCGATCGCCGTCAAATGCGACGTGACGCAGGCTGAGGACGTGAAGGCGGCACTGGACAAGACCGTTGAGGCTTTCGGGCGGCTAGATTTCGCCTTCAACAACGCGGGCATCGAGCCGAGGAAGGCGGCTCCGACCGCGGAGTACGAGGAGGAGGAGTGGAACCAGATTATCGACATCAACCTCCGCGGCGTTTTCCTGTGCATGAAGCACGAGATCCCACTGATCCTCAAGCAGGGGCGCGGCGCGATCGTCAATACCTCCTCAGGCGCAGGAATCATCGGCATCAAGGGCAGCCCCGCGTACACCGCCGCGAAACATGGTGTGATCGGACTGACCAAGGCAGCAGCCCTCGACTACGCCGCGCAGAACATTCGCGTCAACGCCGTCTGTCCCGGCTACATCGACACCCCGATGATGGGTCGCTTTACCGGCGGCACGGACGAAGGGCGCGCGCAGGTGATTGCGGAGGAGCCGGTCGGGCGGATGGGCAAGCCCGAAGAGATCGCTGCGGCCGTCCTCTGGCTCTGCTCGGATGCGGCTGCCTTCGTCGTTGGGCACGCTATGGTCATCGACGGCGGCCAAACGGTGCAGTGATGTTCGTCGCCAACACGATCAAACCCTAAACGCACGACATCGCCACCTTCACCGCCAACGGCGATGACTCATATCGCCACTCAGGAGGTACTCGACGGCAAGTCCGTGGACTGGATGGAAAAGGTCAGCGACAGCAGTATCAGACACCAAATATAAACAACTAGGAGCATCAATTCATGTACAATACGAAAGCTTATTCCGCAGTCAGTGCAACATCACCATTGGCATCTGACACAATTGAGCGGCGCGATCCAACCGAGCATGACGTACAGATCCAAATCCTCTTCTGCGGCATCTGCCACTCCGATGTCCATTCGGTGCGTAACGAGTGGAGCGACTTCATATCTACTACCTATCCCATTGTCCCCGGTCATGAGATTGTCGGACGGGTCACTCAGGTTGGCTCGGCAGTAACGAAGTACAAGCCCGGTGATCTCACTGCGATCGGCTGCATGGTTGACTCGGATGGCACCTGCCCGCATTGCAGGGGTGGTCTTGAGCAGTTCTGCCCGAACATGACCCAAACCTACAACTCCCCAGACAAGCACAAGACTGCTCCAGTCACCTATGGTGGCTACTCCGATAGCATTGTCGTCGATGAACGCTTTGTTCTGCGCGTTCCCTCCAACCTCGATCTGGCTGGAGTTGCACCGCTCCTCTGCGCCGGTATCACTACCTACTCGCCCCTGCGCCATTGGGGTGTTACCGAGGGCAAGAAAGTTGGTGTAGTCGGTTTGGGTGGGCTGGGTCACATGGGCGTGAAGTTTGCTCATGCGTTCGGTGCCCACGTCGTTGTCTTCACCACCTCGCCTGACAAGACGGAAGACGCGCTCCGCCTTGGTGCCGATGAAGTGGTCGTCTCCCGCAACAGCGATGAAATGCAGAAACACACTGGCAGCTTCGATTTCATCCTCGATACCGTCTCCGCCAAGCATGACATTAACGCCTATCTCAATCTACTCAGACTCGACGGCAACATCACCCTGGTCGGCGCACCCGAAAAGCCAATGGATGTCGCGGCATTTAGCTTGATCATGGCGCGCCGCAGCCTTTCCGGTTCTATGATCGGCGGCATCACCGAAACCCAGGAAATGCTCGACTTTTGCGGCGAACACAACATCACTGCGGATGTCGAAGTCGTCCCCATTCAGAAGGTCAACGAAGCTTACGATCGCCTGCTCAAGTCTGATGTGAAATATCGCTTCGTGATTGATATGGCATCCCTGAAATCTGAATAATCTCAAAGGAGTCACAATGCAACCGCGCGAGAACCTTAGAAGTATCGGCGGTCAGCTTCGCTCTCGCCGAAGGCAACGGACTGGACTTGGATTATGAAACAACCCAACTCTTAATGACGTTATTCTTCTCTTCGACACCCGCTTCATGCAAGACATCTTCATTCAATATATTTGCCTGATATTGATCGTTCTCGGACTGGTCATGATTGCGAATAAGCTGCAACTGGCTTACCCAATCGTGCTTGTATTGGGCGGACTTGCACTGAGTTTCGTCGCTCCGCTTTCAAATATCACCATTAACCCAGAACTGGTTTTTCTTATTTTTCTCCCCCCCCTGCTGTATGAAGCGGCGTGGCAAGTTTCGTGGAAAGAATTCTGGAAATGGCGAGGGCTAATTATCGGGTTTGCTTTTCCGATCGTCATCTTAACGTCATGCGTGATTGCAGTAGTCTCCAGTGCGCTCATTCCCGGTTTTACTCTAGCGATGGGCTTCCTTTTGGGTGGCATTATCTCACCGCCTGATGCCGTTTCCGCGACGGCGATCATGCGGCGGGTCAATGTGCCAAAATCGCTAGTCAGTCTGATTGAAGGCGAAAGCTTGCTTAACGATGCCTCGTCGCTGATCGTGTTTCGTTTCGCGTTGGCGGCAGTTCTCACCGGACAGTTTCAATTTCAAGCAGCAGCTGTCAACTTCGTTTTCGTGATTTTAACGGGAATCGCGATCGGTCTGGTTGTAGGATTGATTTTCTATGGCATTCATCGTTTATTACCTACAACGTCCAGCATTGAAATTGTTTTAACCCTGGTTACGCCTTACTGCATGTATTATGCTGCTGAACACTTTCACTGTTCAGGCGTGCTAGCGGTCGTTAGTGGTGGATTGCTCTTATCCAGCAAGCGCAATAGTTTGCTGAGTTACCAGAGCCGGATTGAAGGCGTAAATGTATGGACGAATCTGGTCTTTGTCTTGAACGGGCTGATTTTTTTGCTCATCGGACTTGAATTGCCGTTTGTCGTCCGGCAGCTTGGAAACATTAGTTTAGGCAATGCCGTTGGGTATGGATTAATCATCGCGATCGCGCTGATCGTAACACGGCTACTTTGCACATTAGGAACGTCTGTTTTGATGAGAGTCATGAGCCGCTTTATCACGGTGTCAGACCCGAATCCAGGATGGAGAGGCCCGCTAATTTTCGGTTGGGTGGGAATGCGCGGTGTGGTATCGCTGGCATCCGCACTTTCCGTGCCGATACTGACTCAAACCGGACAGCCATTTCTCTACCGTGAGCTAATTCTCTTCATCACGTTTATCGTCATTCTCATCACCCTGGTTTTTCAAGGATTAACGCTTCCCTGGCTGATCCGCACAGTAAACCTCAGAGATCGGTTCACCCTCATCCCTGAGCAAAAGCAGGAGATCATCATTCAAAAGAAATTAGCGCAGGCTTCGCTTCAATTCCTAGAAGAAAAATACAGTGGAGAGCGAGCGCGAAACGAACATCTGGATAATCTGTTCTCCAAGCTCGAAATTAATCTGAAGTTTTTCGATCGCCAACTCGAAGAATCAAACTTTGCTTGGCAAAACTCATTAAAAGGCTATCAATCGATTTACCTGGAAGTGCTGGAGCGACGACGAGAGTTACTGAACAAAATGAATTGCCGTGCCGAGTTTGATGAAGCGTTGCTCAGGAAGTATTTTTTATTGACCGACTTGGAAGAATTCAGAGTCCGGGAGATCGGTTCACAAGAATTCGGCACCGAGTGAGAAGAAGCGATCAACGGCAAACAATATCAGTTCTACATCAAAGGAAAAAAACAATGCAAACGCGCAAACTGGGGAACAGCAACTTAGAAGTCTCGGCGATCGGGCTGGGCTGTATGGGAATGAGCTTTTCTTATGGCCCACCCAAAGACACACAGGAGATGACCGCCCTTCTCCGAGCCGCCATCGATCGCGGCGTGACATTCTTTGATACCGCCGAGGTCTACGGCCCGTTCACAAACGAAGAACTGGTGGGTGAAGCCCTCGCTCCCTTCCGCGATCAAGTGGTCATCGCCACCAAATTCGGGTTCGACATCAGTCCGAATTCCGATCCCCGTGGCATGAAGGGTTCACCCGGACTGAATAGCCGACCGGAGCATATTAAGGAAGCCGTAGAGGGTTCGCTCAAGCGACTCAAGGTCGAGACAATTGACCTCCTCTATCAGCACCGGGTTGATCCGAATGTGCCGATCGAAGACGTTGCAGGAGCAGTGAAGGAACTAATTCAGTCAGGTAAGGTGAAGCACTTTGGACTCTCTGAAGCAGGAGTGCAAACGATTCGCCGCGCACACGCGGTTCAGCCAGTCACGGCTCTCCAGAGCGAGTACTCACTGTGGTGGAGAAAGCCTGAAGCGGAAGTGATACCAACCCTTGAGGAACTCGGCATCGGCTTTGTCCCCTACAGTCCTTTGGGCAAGGGCTTTCTCACGGGCAAGATCGACGAAAACGCGACTTTTGACAGCTCCGACTTCCGCAGCACCCTGCCTCGCTTCACTAAGGAGGCTCTCAAGGCGAATCAAGCCTTGATTGATCTGCTCGGCAGCATTGCAGAACAGAAGCAGGCTACACCTGCTCAAATTGCGATCGCCTGGCTGTTGGCTCAAAAGTCGTGGATTGTTCCGATTCCAGGAACCACGAAGCTGCATCGCTTGGACGAAAACATCGGGGCAGTCTCAGTCGAACTCACACCCGACGATCTGCGTAACATCGATGACGCTGCCTCCAAGATCGCGGTGCAAGGCGCTCGGTACCCTGAAAAGCTGGAGCAAATGACCGGTCGTTGAGCGGCAAAAAATAGTAATACAAATGGTCAAGAGAATCATCTAGCTGCCATTTTGAACAGGCTAGAGCATAATACGCTACATCTATGTCTGAGTAGGAATCTTGCGGTTTCTATCTCAGGCATGGTATCAGAGCCGCAGGACAAAGGCTACTTTAAATATGCGTATTTTTTTAGAAACATTAATATAATGCTCTTACTATGAGCATCTATCAATCTCTCAAAAAATCTTATACACAACCTCGTCGGCGTGAAAATGACTGGCGGTTGTTTTTGCGTCTAGTACCTTACGCCCGTCGTAACGGACAACTATTGGCACTGTCGATGTGTCTACTCATACCCATCGCCCTAGCTAATGCCGTCCAACCTCTGTTGATTGGCCAAGTTATCTCCCTAATTCGCAATGAACCAAGCGCTTACGAATTTCTCAGGAATCGCCCCTTGTCCGAAGGGTTAAATATCCTGGAGGGATTATTGTTTGTGGCGATCGCAATCCGATTGATTTTTACAGGCTACCAGGGTTATTTAGTACAGAAGCTAGGGCAACAAATCACTGCCGCAATTCGCCAAGATTTATTTCAGCACGTAACATCCCTAGCAGTACGCTTTTTTGACCGCACACCCGTAGGTAAATTAATCACCAGAATCACCAGCGATGTGGAAGTCTTGGGCGATGTCTTTTCCACTGGGGCAATTGGCATCGTGTCCAATTTGTTTTCCATGCTGGTGATTTTGGGTTTAATGTTTTCCATCGAATGGCAACTGACTTGCTTGCTGCTATTGATGCTATTACCAGTTACCTGGTTAATTGTTTACATTCAGCAACAGTACCGCAAAGCCAATTACAAAGGGCGGGAAGAACTTTCTATATTGAACTCACAGCTACAAGAAAATGTCCTTGGCATTAACGTAGTGCAGTTATTCCGCAGGGAAAAATTTAATGCTGAACTGTTTCGTGCCACCAACAGCCGCTACACTCAGCAAATGGATCAAACCATTTTCTATGATTCATTTATTTCAGCAACCTTAGA
Organism: Nostoc sp. UCD121; assembly: GCF_014222285.1. Lineage (GTDB taxonomy): Bacteria > Cyanobacteriota > Cyanobacteriia > Cyanobacteriales > Nostocaceae > Nostoc. Next base: position 10,009 of record NZ_JACKZS010000054.1, on the reverse strand, counting down.
ATGGATTGGGCTGATTGCGATCGCAGCTGTTTTGTGTATGGGTGGTCTGTTACTGTTAGGAAAAAGTATAGCTTTTGGGACTTTATCGGCATTTGTCTTGTATGCCCAGCGATTATTTGACCCTTTAAGAGATTTTGCCGAAAAATTTACAGTAATTCAAGCTGGTTTTACTGCTATTGAACGCGTAGGCGATATATTAGATGAACCGATAGAAATCCGCGATCGCGCCAATGTGCGCTTCTCAATATTTGATGCTAAATTCGGCTACATAGACGAAATCGTTGCAAATCTAGAATCCCCAGATATTACTTCCCCGCCTGAACTCGGAGAGATTTGCTTTGATCATGTCTGGTTTGCTTATAAAAATGATGATTACGTAATTAAAGACTTAGATTTCACCATTCGTCCTGGTGAAAAAGTGGCATTAGTTGGCCCCACCGGTGCCGGCAAAACTTCGATCATCCGGCTTTTATGCCGCCTCTATGAACCGACCAAAGGACGCATTCTCATCGATGGCGTAGATATTCGAGAAGTCCCACAGGCAGAACTGCGGCGCTACATGGCAGTAATTTTACAAGAAGGCTTTTTGTTTGCTGGCGATGTTAAAAGCAATATTTCTTTAGGAGATGGCTATACCATTGAACAGATTCAACAAGCAGCAGAGCAAACCAACATTGCCCAATTCATAGAAGAACTACCCCAGGGTTATGATACTCAACTTCGAGAACGGGGCACAAATATTTCTAGTGGTCAAAAGCAACTTTTAGCCTTTGCGCGGGCTGCTATTCGCGATCCTCAAATTTTGGTGTTAGATGAAGCTACCGCTAGTTTAGATGTTGGCACAGAAGCTTTAGTGCAAGAAGCATTAAACCAGCTAATGCTCAGACGTACCGCCATTATCATCGCTCACCGCCTGTCTACGATTCGCAATGTAGACCGAATTTTTGTTCTCAAGCGTGGCGAATTAATCGAACAGGGAAGTCATGATGAACTACTGGAACAGGGAGGGCTTTATGCAACTTTGCATAACTTACAGATGTTGGGAAGTTAGGATATTTTCAAAATAATCTGAAGGGGGAAATAGCGATCGCTATCTCTGTAACTACATCCATACCAGCAAATCAAATATCAATTTGTCTTATTTAGAGTATAAAACACCTTTAAAAGACTAGCTGTGTTGCTCCTTCTATGGACTTTAATAATAAATAAAATTGGATTAAAAGTTGATAATTTAGTTATTTTCAACAAAAAACCCTACTGTTGATTATCAAGTAGGGTAATAAGGGTGTCGTTTTCTCAAGCTTGCTAATTAAGTAAACAATTTCAATTTAAAAAATTGCTAGATATTACATAGAATGTATAGCGAGATAGACCATCTAATCTATCCTATATACTTTCAACCGACCATTTGATGTTTACTTGTTAGGTATATCTAGAACTACAAGATCAAAGTGCAGCATTCCGAATTATGCCCGAATATAGTTCAATACACCAAAAAACTTGTAGAGACGGCGATTTATCGCGTCTCAAAACCCACGATTTTGTACTTTCCTAGAGAAACTTATGGGGTTAATCTAAAATCTCCAATCAGATTGACCTACAACTTTTGGGGCATCAACCTGCAACCTCATCTGCTCACAACGCACAGTTAACAAAGGCTGACCTAAACCTATTCCAGAAAAAGGACTTTCGGCGGGGATTTCTAACTGAGAACCAATCAAACCCAATACAGACTGAAATTTAGCAGGGAACATCATCAAATCACTACCCTTGACGCTGAAACCAGAAGCACTTAACTCCTGTCTCCATGCCAAGGTTTGCTGATTATACTTAAGACTACACAACTTCCGGTTTCCCTGATGCACAGTGATATGCTCTCCTTCTTTCCAGGTAAACTCAGCTAGTTCCTTTGGTAGTCCCCAAATTTCTCGACCACCAGCCACCGAATCAGCATTATCTACATAAATGTGAGAAATCCAACCGCCGATTTTGCTCTGGTAATTAACCAAAGCTGGGGCAATAATTAACTCACTGTATTCTAGTACAGAGCCTGACCCATACTTAGATAAATACACGCTAGCGATGGTTTTACCAGGCCATACGGAAATAATTTTTAACTCTAAAGGAATCAAAGGGCGTACTAGGTCAATATTCACTAAATGCAGAGTTTGGATAGCGTAGCCTTGAAGTGTCCAAGGTGCTTGTGGATATGGCATAAGGGAGTTAATAGTGAGGAGTTAGAAATCAATTAAAATCAAGAGTTAGCAATATTATTTATTTTTACTCATAACTCCTAAAAAAAATTCCCACCCAGGTTAATACCTGGATGGGTAATATGAGGCGGGACAAAATAATTATCCCGAAAGGAGTAGAAGAATTATTTACTCTCTGTAAAATCAGCGTCAATCACATCGTCGCCGCTACCAGAGCTAGAGGTGGAACCACCATCTTGAGGTTCAGTACCTGGTGCAGCACCAGCACCAGCTTGTTGATAGATGTTGCTACCAACAGCGAATAGGGCTTGTTGCAATTCTGGGGTGAGCTTCTTGATTTGCTCATCGTCTTCTTTGGCAACTGCTTCCCGCAGTTCTTTTACCAAACCTTCAACTTTAGTCTTGTCAGCAGCCGGAACTTTATCGCCCAATTCTTGTAACTGCTTTTCAGCTTGGTACGACAACGAGTCGGCTTGGTTCTTGCGTTCAATCTTCTCACGCCGTTCTTTGTCAGATGAAGCATTTTGTTCAGCTTCTCTTACCATCCGGTCAACGTCAGTTTTATCCAGTGTGGAAGCACCAGTTATGCTGATGGACTGTTCTTTGCCAGTACCTTTGTCCTTAGCGGTGACGTTAAGGATACCGTTAGCGTCAATATCGAACACCACTTCAATTTGAGGAACGCCACGTGGTGCAGGAGGAATACCATCAAGGCGGAAAGTTCCCAAACTCTTGTTATCGTTAGAAAATTCGCGTTCACCTTGAAGGACGTGAATTTCTACGTTGGTTTGACCATCCACTGCGGTGGAGAAGACTTCCGATTTCTTGGTGGGGATTGTTGTGTTGCGGGGAATAATTTTGGTCATCACGCCGCCCAATGTCTCAACACCCAAAGAAAGTGGTGATACATCTAACAGTAAGATGCCAGTGACTTCATTATTCAGTACACCTGCTTGAATCGCTGCACCAATTGCCACGACTTCATCAGGGTTAACACTTTGGTTAGGGTCTTTACCCAATACCTGCTTCACAATCTGGTGGACTGCGGGAATACGGGTAGAACCACCAACTAACACCACTTCATCAATATCACCTTTGCTTAACTTGGCATCGCGCAGAGCGTTTTCCACAGGAACACGGCAACGGTCGATTAAGTCAGAACAAAGTTCTTCAAAGGTGGCACGAGTCAGGGTTGTATCCAGGTGCTTAGGCCCATCCTGGGTAGCAGTGATAAATGGTAGGTTAATTTCTGCTTGGGTAACGCTAGAAAGCTCAATTTTGGCTTTTTCTGCGGCTTCTGTCAGACGTTGTAAAGCTTGTTTGTCTTTGCGTAGTTCAATGCCTTCGGCTTTCTTGAACTTTTCAGCTAAGAAGTCAACTATTTTTTTATCAAAGTCGTCACCACCAAGGTGTGTATCCCCAGATGTGGCTAGTACTTCAAAAACTCCATCTCCTACTTCCAGTACGGATACGTCGAAGGTACCACCACCAAGGTCAAAGACGAGAATGGTTTCGTTACTCTTCTTGTCAAACCCATAAGCTAGAGAAGCAGCAGTCGGCTCGTTGATAATCCGCAGAACTTCAATACCTGCAATTTTACCAGCGTCTTTTGTCGCTTGCCGTTGAGAGTCGTTAAAGTATGCGGGAACGGTGATTACAGCTTGGGTAACAGTTTCACCAAGGTATTTGCTGGCATCTTCAACTAGTTTGCGAAGAACTTTTGCAGAAATTTCTTCAGGGGCAAACGGTTTACCAGCTATCGGACAATCTAATTTGACATTGCCGTTGCTGCTGAGAACTTTGTAAGAAACTTCAGTTGCTTCGTTACTCACTTCATCGTAGCGGCGACCGATAAAGCGTTTGACTGAGTAAAACGTATTTTCGGGGTTCATCACCGCTTGGCGTTTGGCGATTTGGCCAACCAAGTTGTCGCCATTTTTCGCAAATGCCACTACTGATGGGGTTGTCCGAAAACCTTCAGCATTAGCAATTACAGTAGGTTTACCACCTTCCATCACTGCCACGCAGGAGTTCGTTGTTCCTAAGTCAATTCCAACTACTTTTGCCATTTTAGGTGCTGGCTCCGTATAACTACAAATGAATGAATGAGAATATAAAGGACTAAATTTTGAACCAACAGGTCAATAAATCAGCCAATTCAGCATGAATACCTTTGATTTGGCTTTCCTGGGGTTAAAACTCCAGATAATGCTGATATATATACTGAAGCTTAGTGGTAGCCAGTCCATGAAGGGTGGTTTCCCGAACCTTGCTTAGGACGGTTAAACTAACTAAATAGTTTTTTTAGTTGGTTCATGGATTGATTTGCCTTCACTCTGTCTAATGTATGAGAATTAATACTTTCAGTAATTAGGGTGAACCGTAACGTCCGAGTGGTGTTTGCCGTCTTTAGAGGTAATAAACTACAGAAGCACTGAGAATTGGGAATTGGGCATTGGGCACTTGTACTGAGCGTATCGCTAAAGCGAAAGCTCTGCTAACGCGTAGCGTCTCGTAGAGAAGCCGTTGGCGCAGCCTCTCGTAGACAAGTATTGGGCATTGAGTATTGAATAAAATATTACTCAGCACTTACTCAAGTCTAGAGAAAAGAGTTTCCCAATCAATTACAGGTGGTCTTTGTCCCTGGTTGACTATTTCAAAAATTTTCTTGGAACTAGTTGGCTGAAAAAGGCATTCCACGCAAGCGTTTGCTACATCAATCCTACTGGTATCACCCGAAAGTGTATCCCCAGTGCCTATCACCACACCAGATTTACCACCTGTTTTGGCCTTTAACAGTGTGTTGAGGTCGTATGAAGTATAGGGCCCGTCAATTAAGCGTCCTGGGCGGATAATCGTGTAGGGCAATCCTGAATTAATAATGGACTCCTCACCTTTTTGTTTGGCATCCAACACGCCAAAAGCATTAAGAATACTGAAAGGAAACTGATCTTTACGGAGAATTCCACAAGAAGAGACGAAAACGAATCGCTTCAAATTCTGGGGTGCTGCTGTAACTAGGTTGCTGACACCTTGGGCATCAACCTTGGCTGGACTATTCTTGGCTTTTGCTTCACTAGATTTGGGGTTAAGGAAAGTTATTCCCCATTCAAGCAAGTTCGGGGGTTGGTCAAACTCCCATCTCGCAGAAGGAAAGGCGGTGGTTCCAGTACAACTGATGATGTGGGTGACATTTTGTGTTGCAGCTGGGAGTGTAGCTGGCTGGCGGATGTCACCAACGGCAATTTCCACTCTTTGGTTAAACATTTCTTCAGCTTTTGCGGCATTGCGTGTTAGAACACGAACTTTCAAACCCTTTTCTAGGAGTTTACCTACCACTAGTTGCCCGACTCCACCAGTAGCCCCAGCAACCAGTACCAAATCTTCAGATGAAGTTTCAAAAGAAGTCATAAATTGCCTTTGAGATAGTCTCTTTTTAATCTACTCAAATAAATGGGTTAGCGTACCCTGTGGGCAAGAAAGCTATGCGTAGCGTCTGTCTACGACACGCTGCGCGAACGCAGAGAAAGTATCGCCAAAATAGGCTCAGATTAAAAATTTGGCTAATAGCTGTTGATTCTGTAGCTTTCAGGCTGACAAATGGGAATTTTAAAATCAGGGCAAATTTCCCAAAACTGAATTAGCGCAGTAGTCAGTACTTGAGGTTCCGAGCAAGGGATGAAAATTAGTCAGAAATTAATTTCGGGAATTCTGGGAATAGCCACTCTCTCAGTAATTACTGGTGCTATTAATGCTCATCAGCAATTGAAAATAGCTAAGTATATTGCTCAACAAGAGGCTGAGGAAGTTGCTGGACTAGTGGGATATTTCGTCAGTCATGAAGTTGATGAATACCACGAAATTGGATCGCGAGATAAGATGCTAGCCGAATTGCAAGAGCATGTTATCTCGCTACACAAGCAACGCCAGCGCGATCTAGAAATTGTAGACCGCAATAAAATCATTTTGGCAGATGTAGTTCCAGAAGACATTGGTACGCGATTAGATCACGATGGCAATAATGAAGTTGGTAAAACTATTCAAGATGGTACACCAAGAACATATATTGAGTTCAGTGCTGAGTACCCAAATGGGATTCGATTGATTGCTGTTCCTTTTAAGACTGGCAAGGGTGAAACAATTGGTGCAGTCATTCTGGAATATACACCGCTTTATGAAGCAGCACTAGTAACAGCCAAAAAAAATATTGTTACCACTTCGGTCGTCAGTTTGGTATGTGGCATCCTGGCACTATTAGTAGGCTATTTGATCTCTAGAAGCATTTCAAAACCAATTAAAAAACTCCAGCTAGCTGTGGTAAATCTGGCTGAAGGTAAGCTGGATACCAGAGTTAGTATTCGCTCTCAGGATGAGATTGGCGAGTTAGCTACCTCGTTCAATAAAATGGCAGACGATCTGCAATATTCTAGAAATGAATTGGTCAACGCCAATGAACAATTACGAGATGAAATTACCGAACGCCAAGAAGCAGAAGCAGAACTTCAGCAAGCTCTGAAAGACCTGCAAAAAACCCAAATCCAATTAATTCAATCTGAAAAAATGTCAAGTCTGGGTCAACTAGTAGCGGGAGTTGCCCATGAAATCAACAATCCGGTTAATTTTATCTACGGCAACCTCGAATACACTGATGATTACACTCAACAGATGTTGCTGTTAATTAAGCTTTATCAAAAACACTACCCATATCCAGAGCCAGAAATTCAAAATGCTAACCAACTGAACGATATTGAGTACCTAATAGAAGATTTGCCTAAGATGTTAACCTCAATGAAAATGGGGGCTAAACGCATCCGGGAAATTGTTCTCAGTCTCCGAATCTTCTCCCGCTTGGATGAAGCTGAATTTAAAACGGCTGATTTGCATGAAGGAATCGACAGTACCCTGTTAATTTTGCAACATCGGCTTAAGGCACAAAATAATCGCCCTCAAATTGAAGTGGTCAAAGAATATGGAGAAATGCCTAAAATTCAGTGTTTTTCAGGGCAAATGAATCAGGTATTTATGAACCTCTTGGCAAATTCAATCGATGCTTTAGAAGAGGCTTTCCAAAAAGAACTTTGTCCAAATCCTTTGATACGTATTTCTTCGGAACAGGTAAATGAAAATGCTGTGATTCGAATTGCTGATAATGGATCGGGAATTCCAAAAGAAATTCAGTCGCGTTTATTTGACCCTTTTTTCACCACAAAAGCAGTTGGTAAGGGGACTGGTATGGGATTATCGATCAGCTACCAGATAATTACTGAAAAGCATGGTGGCTCTTTGGAATGTATTTCATCACCGGGACAGGGTGCAGAGTTTGTGATTGCAATCCCGATTCGAGCAGGGAAATTAGCACAATCATCAATCTGCGATCGCATAATAGTTTAAGTATGAGTGTTTTTCAACCCATAACTGCGTAGGCGTAGCCCGTCGTAGACATCGCTACATAGGGGAAATTGCGCCCGAATTGTTCGGTTCTACCACTTTCAACAGTACACAAATGGTTATAACCTCGTAAGTAGTAGCGAAATGTCTACCTTAGACGCTGTTAGTCGCTCTTGAATTAAGGGGTGAAAGCCTGTGTACGAATGGATATTGCCAAGTCTGAGCGAAATCTTGGCCCAAAATCAATCAAGTGTGGCTGAATGTTCACCTGGTAAAGCAGAGCGGCAGTGGCGTGTCAGCCTCGCAGCAACTGAACATTTGCTATTAAATACTTTAGCAGCTAATTCAGTTGACACAATCCAAGGATTAGTTTTAGCTGCACCTGCACCCTTATTCAGTCAGCCAAAACTGACTCAAAACTTACAAACAGTAACTTTCACAGCAAAACCATTTAATCCCTTGGCACTGATGCCATTTCAGATGCCGGATGCGATCGCAACTATAAATGAAGAAATCGCTCCTCATGAATCGGTACTTCCCTTATTACCTGCCGATCCTCTGGGGACAGAGCAGTTTTGCTTAGTTTTTACAGATAAATTTAGATTAGTACTGGTTTTAGCAACTCACAAAAACGGTAAAAAAACCTTTTCATTTTCTTTTGAGCCGGAAGTAGTAGAGCAAGCTTGGCGATCGCTAGGTGCGAGAGTAATGCTGGCTAATCCAGAATTTTTTGCCCGTCTGGATGTATTAGTACAACAATATTCTCCGGTAGCACCAGATTGCCGCATTATGATTCAGTTTAGTCAGTTGCTGCTTCAGGAATTAACAGAAGCAGAGGAGACTGGGGAAGAAGCAGGGGAGCAGGTGGTCACTGAGCGTAGCCGAAGTGGAGCAGGGAGCAGGGGGAAAAATACCAATTCCCAATTCCCAATTCCCAATACTTCGACTTCGCTCAGTACAAGTTCCCAATTCCCACTTGCCCTGAGCGTAGTCGAAGGGATGCCCAATCCCCAATCCCCAAATCCTGATGTCGAACTGCTCCAAGCCTTCGCTCACGAAGTCCGCACACCTTTAACAACTATTCGCACCATGACTCGTCTACTACTGAAGCGGCGAGATTTAGATGCTGGTGTGATCAATCGCTTAAAAATTATCGATCATGAGTGTACTGAGCAAATTGATCGCATGGAGTTGTTGTTTAAGGCAGCAGAATTAGAAACTACTGCCTCTACAAAATGTTCAAAAACTCAACTCACACCGATGTCTTTGGATCAAGTGTTGCAGCAGAGCATTCCTCGATGGGAACAAGCAGCGCATCGCCGGAACTTAACTTTAAATGTTGTTTTACCCCAGCAACTACCAACTGTGGTAAGTAATCCCATGATGCTGGATCAGGTACTCACTGGTTTGATAGAGAATTTCACTCGTAGCTTACCCTCTGGTAGCCATATTCAAGTGCAAGTTATTCCGGCTGGAGATCAACTGAAGTTACAATTATCGCCCCAATTTGGGTGCAAAGATTCCAGTAAAGCCCCCACACCTGCAACGCCACCAATTCGCAAAGCCCTTGGTCAATTGCTGATGTTCCAACCAGAAACAGGTACGATTAGTTTAAATATTGCTGCAACCAAGCATTTATTTCAGGCAATCGGCGGTAAATTGATTGTGCGTCAGCGTCCACACTATGGGGAAGTTTTGACGATTTTCCTTCCCTTAGAAGTTAGCAATATACATAAGTCAGGAGCTAAGGCTTAGGAGTGAAGATTGATTAACTATTTTTCAAAATTATAAACATTCAATCTAAATTAACGTGAGCTTGACTTTTGAGAAACCTCTCCCTGCCTTAAATTAAAGTTCAAGGCAGGGAGAGGTATTTTTATCTAAAGTTTATAGGAGTCTATAATTGAGTGAAACCAATTTTAGGTTTAGCGATCAGTTCCATATTCATTTCTCCACCGGCTTTTGCACAGGTACAATTACAACCATTATCTGGTATTAAGATTTTGGTTAACCCAGGACACGGAGGACAAGAGACTGGCGCAGCTGGGCCAACAGGATATTTAGCTAAAGATGTCAGCTTGACAGTATCTAAGTTTCTGCGTGATGAACTGGTCTTAAGAGGTGCGGTAGTAGTGATGACGCGAGAAGATGACAGAGAACTAGCTTTGTCTGATCGCCAAGCTATGATTGATCAACAACAACCAGCGATCGCTCTAACTATACATTACACAGCAGTACCTAACAACGGAGATGCAGAGAATACCAAAGGCATTAGAACTTTTTGGTATCATTCCCAAGCCCATAGTCTAGCCATTTTTCTCCACAATTATCTAGGGCTTGCTGGTTAAGACTGAAACCCTTGTATAAATAGTGATTGAAGTCTATAAATCGAACAAAAGTGCAAGGCA
>NZ_JACKZS010000500.1 GCF_014222285.1 Nostoc sp. UCD121 | reverse complement strand
TCCCTGCTCCCTGCCCCCTGCCCCCTGCTCCCTTATGATTTGTATTGGTTGTCCATCAACGTTAATGAAGTTGGTGCGTAAAACCTCGTGGCGATGAATAATTTCTTGTAAGCTTTGTTCTAAGGCTGCAACATTAAGAGTTCCTATTAGACGCAAAGTTAAAGGTATATTATATAAGCCACCCAAAGGCTGTAACTGGTCTAAAAACCACAAGCGCTGTTGAGCATAAGACAGTGGTAATCGTACATTCTCTGCCCTTGCTAAGATGGGTGGTGTAAAAAGTTCTAAGTCCTGTTGTTGCAATTGCCCAATCGATTGCGCCAATTCTGCAATTGTTGCTCTTGCAAACAACTCGCGTAATGGTAGTTCCACTTTGAAAATGTTGCGGATACGTGAAAGCATTTGCGTTGCTAGTAACGAGTGTCCCCCAACTTCAAAGAAGTTATCATGTATGCCCACTCGCTCTAGTTTCAGCACTTGTGTCCAAATTTGTGCCAGCATTTCCTCAATGGGTGTGCGTGGGGGAACATATTTTTCTTTTTGTTCGCTTTGTAAATCCGGTGCTGGTAGGGCGCGGCGGTCTACTTTACCGTTGGGAGTTAGTGGCAAGGATTCCAGCAGCACAAAAGCATTTGGCATCATATACTCTGGGAGTTTTGTTTTCAGAGAGTGGCGTAGTTGGTCGATTGTGGGTGTACTTCGACTCCGCTCAGTACAAGTCACCTGTGGATACGGCACCACATAGGCGACGAGGCGCTTCTCTCCAGGGGTATCTTCACGAGCGATGACACAACATATCTGCACATCATCATGTCGGCTCAGTAATGCTTCGATTTCTCCCAACTCGAT
>NZ_JACKZS010000499.1 GCF_014222285.1 Nostoc sp. UCD121 | reverse complement strand
TCCTCAAATGTGCGATGAGTGGATCTGTATAACCTGCGATCGCGCAACTGAGCCAATGCCTTGCCTGCCTCAAAAAATGCACGTTCCACCTTGCGTTCTAAATGCAAGCGATCGCTAATTTCCTGCTCGGTTAATTCTGAAACTTCGACGGCAGTGACGGTAATTGTTGCTGTAGCTGGGTCTTCTTCTTGAGCAAGATTATCTGGTGATGTGCTGTCAGTGGATGAAGAGAAGGTAGATTTTTTGGGCTTTGAGGATGGTTTAGCCATGATTTCACCCTTCTTAAGGGTATTTGCTCAGACTGGCTCACTCTCATTATGGCGGCTGTAGTCAGGGCTACAAACGCTTAAGAGCGGCTAATTTCAGCTTCTATCGCCAGAACCTCAACTGAACCCCTAAGCGATCGCTTGTGAAGAGATACGGAAGGCAAAGCAAGGGGATCTATAAGTTTGCGGATTTATCATTAAAATTTACTCCAAAATTCACACATGAAACTTATTCAATTTTCCAAAGCATCGATTATAATAAAACATCTTTTTCTCACATAAAATTTTAATTTGCGACTAATAAATCTCTAAAAAATGATAATTTCAACCTAAATATTATAAAAACTACTCAACTATATCTATCATATAGTGTTTTGACTAAAGCTAGCTTGCTCTACAAATAAATTATCAAAACACAAATAAGTTAATTAATGGCATACACATTTTAATAATTGCCTAGTAAGAATTTATTAGGATAAGTCAAGAGTTTTATCCTTGTCCTTTTTATACCAATTTTATATGAAGCTGCATATAATAGAGAAAACAAACTCGATAAATTAAAAGAACAATGAGCCGCCCTTTT
>NZ_JACKZS010000600.1 GCF_014222285.1 Nostoc sp. UCD121 | reverse complement strand
ATCTTATTAGGTACGCAAATGATTGCTAAAGGTTTGGATTATCCTAACATTACTCTAGTTGGTGTGCTCAATGCTGACACTATGTTAAACTTACCTGACTTTCGTGCCAGTGAACGAACATACCAACTTTTAACTCAGGTATCTGGACGCGCAGGTCGTCATGAAAAAGAAGGACAAGTTATCATACAAACGTACAATCCTGATCATTATTCAATAAAGGATGTGAAATTAAACGATTATCTTTCTTTTTA
>NZ_JACKZS010000498.1 GCF_014222285.1 Nostoc sp. UCD121 | reverse complement strand
GATCTGTCGGAGGTGACTCAAATTCGGTAGTATCCTCCCCCTGGCAATGGGAGTTCCCTATAGCATCAAGGGGGGGGATGGATACGGGCTGGTGATTAGGGTTTGCACTATACACAGCAGGGGTTTGAGCAGCGTAATAGGTTCGATTTTCTTTTTGATTACGCTTTTCCACGCGATGAGCAATCACCTGGAGAGCAAATTCTAATTCCTCTTTAGATAAAGAGAAAAGTTTCACCTGTTGCCCCCGTTTACCTTGCTTGCGGAAAGTCAGCTTTAGCCCCAGCTGCTCTAGTAAAGTCGCCAGCAACCAAATAGGTTTACAGTCACTGGGGATAGTAAACCCAAGAATTGCTTTGACGTGAGCAGCACAATGTATAGCGATCTCCGTCATCTTGAGCAAAGTGGGGTCATCGGCGGTAACTTCATCACCCTTCATTAAAGAAGTGAGAATTTGATGCAGTCCCAGGTTAAATCTAGCCAGCCAGCGTGCGGAGTAATTACCCCAGTCGATGCACAAAGGTAGATTGTCGCGCTCGGTGCGGTCTTTTTGGGTGACAATTGTTGGTGGGGTAGGATAAGTTTGCCCAGTTTTGGGGTCAGTAAACGATTCTTCGGGTGGGGCTAAAATTGCCTCAAGTCCGGCGATCGCTCTAATTAATCGACCACCTTTATCCATTTCTACGAGCGATTCGGTTACTTCGATGCCGTAAGAATCAGAAATGCGGAACTTTTCACATTCAAAAATTTCATTAGGGTCAAGGTAATCTTTGCTCTGACGGGCACGGTACTCGCTCAAAGTAATATTCTTGGCCTTGGCAACAGCCGAATTGTGGGCACTATCCAAAGCTTGTGCTGCTGC
>NZ_JACKZS010000497.1 GCF_014222285.1 Nostoc sp. UCD121 | reverse complement strand
CATCCATACTCTGCTGCATTTGGTCAATTCTTGGGTAATGGGATTGACGCGGACATTGCAAATACTTTGGCATTTGGTGAGAACAGATTTGATTTAATTTCTGAAGATTTTGACGACCCCGTAAGGCAATTAGCAACGAGAATTTATAACCGATTTGAAGAGATGGGTTACTGGGATGAAGTACCAGACTCTGATGGTGATATAGACTACGACAACATACCTTATTAGGAGAATAACGCAATGGATTTTGCAATACGTAATCCGGTAGTTGGTCATAGTTCACATATTGACGAGAAAGCAAAATCTTGGGGAGGATTTGAGTCTGATATTCTGGGCTATCTCTCTGATATAAATAAGCTCGAACAATTCGCTGATTATGCGAATAATGCCCAAGAGTTAAGTGACCGATTAGAGCCATTCTTGGACAACGCCAAGGTCGTCTTTGAGGCGATGGAGAAGTTGACCAAAGGACAAGTAAGTTGGACAGAACTTCGTAAACAATACGGCTCTCATGTTGCGGGTGCAATTGGTAAAATCCGTAAACTTAACGCTGAATTTGACAGCGAGATGAGTAAGATAGATGCCCAAGATAGAGCCGACTTGTTGCGGATTGACCAAAAGCGTAAACACGCTTTAACTGAAGTTGCTACACAATTACACCACGACTTACAAGCAGAATTGTGGCGGCATGAAAACAAGATTAGCGGCATCGAAAATAGGCAAGTTGTGCAAGCAGAGAGACAAGCAATCACAACAGGGCTGAGAGAGAAACGCCAACAACTTTTAGCCCGTGCGAGGTTTGGCTCAAGGGCATTAGAACCCAATCAAACACCCCAAGAAGTAATACCAGTTACTAGCCAAAATCATGCACCTGCGTC
>NZ_JACKZS010000496.1 GCF_014222285.1 Nostoc sp. UCD121 | reverse complement strand
TGGTCACAAATTGCCCAAAACAATCAAGATAACCCAACTAGTGAAGCCAAAGCTTTTAATCTAGCTAATGTAATTTATACTTCAGGCTCAACAGGTAGACCTAAAGGTGTGATGGTTGAGCATAAGGGATTATGCAACTTAGCTCAAGCTCAGATTCAAACTTTTGACTTGACTTCGGATAGCCGCGTTCTCCAATTTGCCTCCTTCAGTTTTGATGCTTCCATCTCAGAAATTTTGATGGCTCTAGGAGCAGGTGCAACGCTGTACTTGGGAACAAAAGACTCTCTATTCCCAGGGATGCCGTTAATTGAACGATTACGTGATTATTCTATTACCCATATCACGCTACCACCATCGGCGTTAGCAGTTATGCCTTTTGAGGAGCTTCCGGCACTGCAAACAATAATTGTCGCTGGAGAAGCAAGTTCAGCTGAATTAATCAAGCAATGGTCTATTGGCAGAAACTTCTTCAACGCTTACGGGCCAACGGAAGCTAGTGTTTGTGCCACGATTGCAAAATGCACCTTTGACGAGAAAATATCTATTGGTCGTGCGATCGCCAATACACAAGTTTACATCTTAGACGAAAATTTACAACCAGTGCCTGTGGGTGTACCAGGAGAGTTACACATCGGTGGTGTGGGATTGGCAAGAGGCTATCTCAACCGTCCAGAACTAACTCAGGAAAAATTTATTATCAACCCCTTTGGTTCTGGTCGCCTCTACAAAACTGGGGATTTGGCACGTTATTTATCGGATGGCAACATTGAATACCTGGGACGAATTGACAATCAAGTTAAAATTCGGGGCTTCCGTATCGAGTTGGGAGAAATCGAAGCATTACTGAGCCGACATGATGATGTGCAGATATGTTGTGTCATCGCTCGTGAAGA
>NZ_JACKZS010000495.1 GCF_014222285.1 Nostoc sp. UCD121 | reverse complement strand
CTAGCCTTGATTGCGGCAGACTACACCATTGGGCAAGAAAGTTTTTATGTGGCGATTAGTCGAGCTAGGCATAACGTCAAACTTTATGCTAAAGACAAATCAGAATTGCTGGAACTGGCGCAAGAGTCTAAAGCCAAAGATAACGCCTTAGAATTGCTGATGAATTCCTTAAAAGCGGAACGAATTCAGGCGAAAACTGCCTCGGTCAGTCCAAGAGCTAATGAGCCAATAGTAAAACTTGAAGTAGCAATAGCAGAGCCTGTACTGAAAGCTCAACCAACAATCACAGAACAAGTCTCCTTGGCAGTTAGTCGGCCAGTTCCATTAGTTACGACGAGTTTAGAAACTGTAGCCAAACCCACTCCCAAAGAGAAACATAGAGATGATAGAAAGTCTCCTGTTTTTGAAAAACCAGTATTAAAGACTGCTGCCCCAACAGAAGCATTTTGGATACCTCAAAAGCAAGAAGAAGTACCTAATTTTATTGAATCAAAACACTGGCAAGAGTTTGAATCAAGTGCCATTCACCCAGAAATTGCAGCGCTAAACTTTGAAAGCCTTCAGTTCAACTATGCAGGTGGTGAGCATGAGGCTTGGGAAAGGCTGATGGTTAGCGAAAAACTTAATCGTACAAATACGGGGCGACTTAGTGAAGGGTTAATCAAAGCCTATTCTCACCTTGATGCTGGTGGTTGGTGGTGTGATGCTGGAGTTGATGCGCGTTCATTTGCTGATTTAACACCAGGTGATAAACCTGCAATTAAAAGATGGGGATGTTACAAGCCGAACACACCTAGACCCAAAAAAGATGAGGAAAACCAGATAATTGAAGGGAAATTCATTAAATATGAGCATCCCCCAAAGGTTGAATTAAGTATATTCTTGCTCAATGTCTC
>NZ_JACKZS010000053.1 GCF_014222285.1 Nostoc sp. UCD121 | reverse complement strand
ACACCCTACAGCTAATTTATATTTCTTCATATACATTGAATTTTTCTCACTGACTTACTTAATTTAAAACTAAGATTTAATCTATAAATGCAGTAATCAAACGTAGATAAATATTATTAGCGGTAGTTTCCCCGATTGTCCACAGCCTGATTCCATCTGTATCAATTTCTATCCAATCTACCTTAAAATGTTGACAAAATTAACATTTTATTTTCTAAATTACGAATTACAAATTATTTTAATGCTCAATCAAAACCAAACACCATTATTAGATGCGTTAAAAGCCAATGCAGCAAGACCTCATGCACCTTTTTACACCCCAGGACATAAACAAGGTGAGGGAATTTCTCAACCTTTGGCTGATTTACTTGGGAAAGCCGTCTTTCGTGCCGATTTAACCGAATTAGCAGATTTAGATAATCTCTTTGCACCCCAAGGCGTTATTCAAGCAGCGCAACAACTAGCGGCTGAGACTTTTGGCGCTTCGCAAACATGGTTTCTTGTTAACGGTTCTACCTGTGGGATTGAAGCGGCAATTCTCGCTACCTGTGGCACAGGCGATAAAATCATTTTGCCTCGCAATGTGCATTCTTCTGCGATCGCAGGTTTAATTCTCTCTGGTGTAATACCAATTTTTCTCAATCCTGAATACGATCCAGTTTTAGATATTGCCCACAGCATCACGCCCAATGCTGTAGAATCTGCACTCCAACAACATCCAGATGCTAAAGCAGTGTTGACAGTTCATCCAACATATTACGGCGTTTGTGGAGATTTGAGTGCGATCGCCAATATTACCCATCAATACAATATCCCTTTACTCGTAGATGAGGCACACGGCGCACACTTTGCCTTTCATTCCGAATTACCCACTCCAGCTTTAGCCGCAGGTGCAGATTTAACTGTACAATCCATCCATAAAGTACTTGGTGCAATGACACAGGCATCGATGCTGCATATCCAAGGTAATAGGATAGATTGCGATCGCATCAGTAAAGCTTTGCAACTTGTACAATCTACCAGTCCTAGTTATTTACTTTTAGCTTCTTTAGATGCAGCGCGTCAGCAAATGGCACTCTACGGAAAGATGCTGATGTCTCGCACATTGCAACTTGCCAATGAAGCTAGAACAAAAATCAGCCAAATTCCTGGATTATCTGTCTTACAGATGCCTAGCCCCCCTTATCAAGGGGGGTTGGGGGGATCTCCCGACTTTGTGGCTTTAGACGAAACGCGCTTAACTGTAACTGTCTCTGGTTTAGGCTTAACCGGATTTGAAGCAGATGAAATTCTAGATGAAAAATTTGCTGTCACTGCTGAATTCGCCTCACTGCAACATATTACCTTTATCATTAGTTTGGGCAATACCCCAGCTGATATCAAGCAATTAGTGCAAGGTTTTACTACTCTTGCTAAAGAATATCGCCGAACCAACTTGAATGTTACAAATCCTAATTTGCAGAATCTTTTAACTACACAGGGTCATACTTTACATTTTTCTCCCCGTGAAGCCTTTTTTGCTCTCAGTGAAACATTGCCTTTAGCAGAAACTAGCGATCGCATCTGTGCCGAAATTATCTGTCCCTATCCCCCAGGAATTCCTGTGTTAATGCCGGGAGAAATGATCACCAAACCCGTCCTTGATTACCTGCAACAAATCCAAGCAATGGGGGGATTTATCAGTGGTTGCAATGATTCCAGCCTCAAAACTTTGAAAGTTGTGAAATAACGTCCTAATGTTAATTCGCCACAAACGCAATCAAGCAATTTGTCTAAAATAATCAAAATTTTTGGCAGTATGGCGCATGAAGCGAACTTGTTTAGAGATTTTCGCTCATCTGTTATTTCCTTGCTCTCTAGCTTCTACAATAAGGATAGACTTTATTGAGATTTGTATAGTTGGGGAAAAGCTGTCATGGCTCCCGCCGTTTTAATTCAGAATCTGCAAAAACGTTACGGTACAGTGGTTGCCGTTCAGGATGTTTCATTTCAGGTAGAGCCAGGAGAAATCTTTGGTTTACTTGGCCCCAACGGTGCTGGGAAAACTACTACCTTACGTGCCTTGTGTACGCTGACCACACCGGATGCTGGCAAAATCGAAGTATCTGGCATCTCTGTGTTAGATAATCCGAGGGTGGCAAGGCAACGACTAGGCTATGTTGCTCAGGAAGTAGCTATAGATAAGGTGCTAACTGGAAAAGAACTGCTGCAATTGCAAGCAGCACTTTATCACCTTCCACGCGCAGTAGCCAAACAGCGCATTGAGACGGTATTAGATTTACTTGGTTTGCAAGAATACGCCAATAAAAAGACAGGAAACTATTCTGGTGGTTTACGCAAGCGCCTAGACTTGGCTGCTGGGTTGCTCCATGCACCAGATGTTTTGGTATTGGATGAGCCAACTGTAGGACTTGATATAGAAACCCGTTTTGTGGTGTGGGATTTCCTGCGAAAATTACGCGCCTCTGGGACAACGGTAGTAATTACCAGCCATTACCTAGAAGAAATTGACGCTTTAGCCGATCGCGTGGCAATTATAGATCGGGGCGTGGTAATTGCCTCTGGGACACCTTCACAATTAAAAGATCAAGTCGGGGGCGATCGCATCACCTTGCGAATCCGAGAGTTTTCCCCCAGCGAGGAAGCAGAAAAAGCGAAAAACCTCTTGCAACCTTTGCCCTTTGTGCAAGAAGTCATTATCAACAGCGCTCAAGGTAATTCTCTCAACTTGGTGGTGACACCTCAAAATGATGTTCTTATTAACATACAGCAAGCACTTAATACTGCTGGCTTACCCATATTTGGTATTGCCCAATCTCGCCCCAGCCTCGATGACGTTTACCTCGCCGCTACAGGACGCACCCTGATGGATGCAGAACTGGCAGCCGTTGCCACTCGCGATCCTAAAGCTGAGAAAAAGCAGCTTATGAGATAGGGGCAGGGCAAGATGAGAAAAAAGAATTAATAATGAATGCCCAATTCCCAATCCCCAATTCTCAATTCCCAATACTTCGGCTTCGCTCAGTACAAGTTCTCAATTCCCAATTCCCAAATTTCTATGAGCGTTACTCCTAAATCTGATATCAATTGGCAGTCACTAGCATCGCCACCAGCAGATGTTAATGCTGCACCTAGCTTTTTCGGTGAATTAGTACAAGAGACGTTGGCTTTAACTCGTCGCTTGTTTATTCAGTTGCAACGTCGTCCCTCATCTTTGGTTGCCGGAATTATTCAGCCAGTCATGTGGTTGATACTGTTTGGTGCTTTGTTCCAAAATGCCCCCAAGGGTATATTTGGTAATACAACAACAAATTACGGACAATTCTTAGCTGCCGGCATTATTGTGTTTACAGCCTTTGCTGGGGCGCTGAATGCTGGTTTACCCGTAATGTTTGACCGTGAGTTCGGCTTTTTGAATCGTTTGCTGGTGGCACCGTTAGCATCGCGGTTTTCCATTGTCTTTGCTTCGGCAATCTTTATCATCAGCCAGAGTTTGCTGCAAGCGGCCGTGATTGTAGCGGCGGCGGCATTTTTGGGCGCTGGACTACCCGATGCAGTCGGTTTAAGTGCGATCGCTCTAATTGTCTTTTTATTAGCTTTGGGCGTAACAGCCATCTCCCTAGGTTTAGCTTTCGCTCTACCTGGACACATTGAACTGATTGCAGTGATTTTCGTCACCAACCTACCATTATTGTTTGCTAGTACTGCTTTGGCTCCTTTATCCTTCATGCCACAGTGGTTACAGGTTATCGCTACCCTGAATCCTCTTAGCTATGCGATCGAACCCATTCGCTATCTGTATCTCCACAGTAGTTGGGGACTAAGTAGTGTCGTTATGCAGGCTCCTTGGGGTGATGTTACCTTTGGGGGAGCATTGCTGGTATTGTTTGGCTTTGCCGTTGTTGCCTTACTGAGCATTCAACCCCAACTACGGCGGACTCTTGCTTAAAGAGATAAAATAGAGCAATTTTAGGGTCAAAATCCCATGAAAAAACCATTTTTACAAATTCCTAGACTCTTTGTAGCTACCGTGGCAGGAATTAGCTTTGCTTCCTTGCTCATGGCTCAACCTAGTTCGGCTCAAGTAAGCAGCCCAGCCGATGCTTTTCCCAGTAATAGTACAACAGACCAAAATACCGATCCATTTTCCCGGACAAACGCAGATAATTTCAATATGTTTGACCTGATTCATCGGGCAAATTTCGGGACTCTCAACTGGAATTCTGACCAACAGAACGAACAATTAGACTCAGCCGCAGCAGCCTTTAAAGCAAGGCAACAAAAACTAATTCGAGGTGAACAACAGCAAGCAAGCCCCAGTTTGCCATCGTTTACACTACCATCAGCTACACCGCCATCGGTTACACCACAATCAGGTAACTGAATTCAAGCAAAGAACCCCGAGCCTCTAGAGGCTCGGGGCTGAGACTATTTAAAAAAACCTTAGTTATCAGGTAAAAAACTACAGCCCAAGTGCAGCTAAAACATCGCTAGCGTGGGTAGTGGTATTCACACTAGTGTCAACATGGGTAATTTTGCCGTTGGGGTCAATTACGTAGGTGACGCGCTTGGCATAACCACCGCCATCCACATCGAAAGCTTTGATGAGGGATTTGTCGGAGTCAGCCAATAGAGGAAAATTCAAATTATATTTTTGGGTGAATGCCTGATGGGAGACTTCATCATCTGCGCTGACTCCCAAGATTACAATATCTTTACCTTGATATTGAGCCTGGGCATCCCGAAAACTACAGGCTTGTTTGGTGCAGCCTGGCGTGTCATCTTTGGGGTAAAAATACAAAACAACTGTCTTTCCCCTCAAATTAGATAACGAGACTGTGTTGCCGTTTGTATCTTTGGCGGTAAATGCAGGTGCATCCGTACCAACTGCTAGAGGCATAATTAACCTTTCCTGTTTCAGATTGTTGATGCACTTGAAATTTTACATTAATTTATAATCATTAAATATAATTACTAAAAAATAGCATAACTATACTTCAGGTAAATAATTTTGGTTAAATGAGGTATATAGTGCAAGAAAAAATATATTCTTGAATTAATCTTTTTAAGAAGAAAAATTTCTCCCCCTACAAAATGGCTGCTGCTGATTCCCAAAACCCAAATATTTTTGTCTATCCTCAAAGCACAGTAGAAAGAGCCGAGCGATCGCTAGTGTGTTCGCCCTTCAATTTATTTTTATTTGAAGTCATGGAACACCAGAGTGTCTCAGTAACTGCGATCGCTCTGGAAAATGGACTCAAGCAGGGCTATACTAAGCGCCCTTTATCAGAATTAGCCTGTGATAACGCCTTGGGTTGGCTAATCCAAGTGGGTGTATTGCGGCGAGAAGTCGATGGACAGGGAATTACAGATAGTTTTCGCCTCACTCCCTTGGGTCGCCAGTTGGTGGAACAATACCACGGAAAAAACTGGCGGACACCTTCATGGCGCGATCGTTTATTCGATGCTGTGATTCGTTGGTTACGGATACCCTTTTAGAATAAAAAACCAAAGAGTTAGCATTAGGCAATCAAAGGGAATAATATATACGGAAACATCACATTTATTCATGAAGTCTTTACCGTAATCATCTAATTAAAATTTGTGATGCTAATGGTGGGTGTGGGGCATGGTGTATTATTTCTTCTTCCCCTACTCCCTCATGTCTTCCTGCTCGCTTATTGTTCGCTCCTAAAAATTCACTCTGTATCTTGAAAAACTAACTAATAGCAACTATGAAATCAATTATGGTGGTGGGGACAACATCCCATGCAGGGAAATCACTTTTAACTACAGCTATTTGTCGCATTCTGTCGCGGCGTGGCTGGCGAGTGGCTCCCTTTAAAGGTCAAAATATGGCTTTAAATGCTTATGTTACTGCCAGTGGTGGAGAAATTGGCTATGCCCAAGCAGTGCAAGCTTGGGCTGCGGGAGTCGTGCCTTGGGTAGAAATGAACCCAATTTTACTCAAACCTCAAGGGGATATGACTTCCCAAGTAATTATCAAAGGTAGGTCTGTAGGGAAAGTAAGTGCCTCAGATTACTACGAGCAATATTTTGAACTGGGGTGGCGGACAATTGAAGAATCGCTACAGCATTTAGGAACAGAATTTGACTTACTGGTTTGTGAAGGTGCCGGTAGTCCAGCAGAGATTAACCTCAAGCACCGTGATTTAACTAATATGCGGGTGGCAAAATATTTGAATGCACCAACAATGTTAGTAGTTGATATTGATCGGGGTGGTGCTTTTGCCCATGTGATAGGAACCTTAGAGTTATTGGAACCAGATGAACGCGCTCTAATTAAGGGTGTAGTAATTAACAAATTTCGAGGACAGCGATCGCTCTTAGATTCGGGAATAAAATGGTTAGAAGAACGCACTGGTATTCCTGTTGTCGGTGTTATACCCTACTTGCAAGAAGTGTTTTCGACCGAAGACTCCCTGGATTTGCTAGAGCGTCAATCGTCGTCAAGTAAAGCCCAAACAGACCTCAACATTGCCGTCATCCGCTTACCCAGAATTGCCAATTTCACCGATTTTGACCCACTGGAATCAGAAAGCACAGTTTCAGTAAAATACTTAAGCCCTAAGCAAGATTTGGGACATCCTGATGCCGTAATTATCCCAGGTACAAAGACCACAATCGCTGATTTGCTACTGCTACAAAAAAGCGGTATGGCAGAAGCTATTCAACACTATGCTGCCTCTGGTGGAACCGTTTTAGGTATCTGCGGTGGCTATCAAATGCTCGGTCAAATCATCGCCGATCCAGAAGGGATAGAAGGACAAGCTGGCAGATTTCAAGGGTTAAATCTTTTACCAATTAGAACCGTAATTACCGGACAAAAAATCGCCCGCCAGCGCCAAGTTAGCTCAAATTATCCACAACAGGGCTTGCCAGTTAATGGCTTTGAAATTCATCAAGGGCGATCGCGCATCGAGCAGCAAGGAATAGATCCTCAATCCTACCATGCCCTATTTGACGATATTAATTTAGGGTTAGTGGATAGTTGTCAATCGGTGTGGGGAAGTTACCTCCACGGGCTTTTTGATAACGGCCCTTGGCGACGCGCTTGGTTAAATCGCCTCCGTCAACAGCGTGGTTTAAAATCTTTGCCTACCGGTGTTGCTAACTATCGAGAACAGCGAGAGCAGATTTTGGACTCTTTAGCCACTGAAGTAGAAAGCCATTTAGACTTAACTCCATTTTTGTCTTAGAACTGATACCATTTTTAATTTTAGATTTTGGATTGAGAATAGTTTTCTAAATCGAGGTGTAGTGAATTCATCTCTCACATCATGTTTCAAATTTGATATAAATTGCATAAAAGAAATTGCACTTTTTTCGTTAAGATGGTTATTTGTCATTTGTAAAGACAAAAGGCAAATGACAAATAACAACCCTTACGAATCAATTTCAAATCAAAAGTGTAAGATTCATGATTGTTCGTGTCCACTTTTTACCAGATGATGTGATAGTAGATGCCGAAGTGGGAGAAGCCATTTTAGATGTAGCAGACCGGGCTGGAGTACTTATTCCCACCGGTTGTCTAATGGGGTCTTGTCACGCTTGCACCGTCGAATTAGAGGATGGAGAGATCATCCGCGCTTGTATCACCGCAGTACCGCCACGTGAGGAATTGACGATTAATTTGTTTAGCGATCCTACTTGGTAATGTCAGCCCTGTTATTCACAAGAACTAGTATAGTAAAACAAGTCATGTACAAACAAAAATCTAATCATTGATTAGATTTTTTTGGATAGACAGCAAGGAATATTTGAACCATTATTTCTTACTGTGGCGATCGCATTTTTTAAGAAAATTAATGCCAAAGAAAATCCGGGAACTGAAGCAAATGCTGTCCCAAGTAGGTTTTACAGAAGTCATACGAATTAGGTACATCCCCTCTATCTGGAAAAATCACGATTTCAGGCAAAAACGGAGCAGATGCTAAACGCTACCAAGAGAAGGAAGTGAGACAGGCAATTGAGGAAGTAGAAGGGAAAGAAAAAGAGGAGTAAGCTTAAGTACCAAATGATTATTCAATGGTCTGATGAAGATGATTGCTTCTTAGTCGGATTTGCTGATTTTCCAGGACAACGTTGGCGGACTCATGGGGATACTTATGAGTTAGCTGTAGTAAATGGAATTGAAGCTTTAGAGTCTCTAATTATTGCTTACGAAGCTGTAGGTGATCCACTTCCAGAACCAACAGTAAGTAAAATATGTTAACGCAATTGAGTAGGTGGTAACTAGTGCTGAACAATATCAATTAGCTTTAACATTCAGCGCATATTCTTTAAACCTTTCCAAATCAGCTTGAATCGTCGATTCAACTATCCGTCCCAAAAATAAGTTATCCATAATTTTGCCAATAATGCCGGGGATAGCATAGGAAATACTCATTTTGACAATGCTACTATTGTGGCGATCGTAAAAGCGAATCGCTCCCTGATTAGGCAAACCATCAATCGATTCCCATTGGATAATTTGGTTGGGAATAACTTTAAGAATTCGGGATTGCCAATTAAATTCTAGACTGCCGGTCTTTAATTTCCAAAGAGATATATCTGGATTATCTGGCGGAATTTTCACCGAATCAATCCACTTCATCCACCGGGGCATTTGCTCCAAATCAGACCAGAGGCTCCATACTAAATCTATGGGAGCCTCTACCTCTACCTGCACAGTATGCTCTAACCAATCTGACATTTTTCTTCTTCCTTTGCGTTCTTCTCTACGAGACGCTGTGCGAATGCGTCCTTGGCGGTAGCCTGCGGCAAGCCACTGCGTGTCTAGGTTATCTCTTCAAACTCTCCAAAATCACTTTTGCCGCCCGCCGTCCAGAAATAGTAGCACCTTCCATGCTGTCAATATAATCTTGCTGAGTATAACTCCCTGCAAGGAAGAAATTATCTACTGGTGTTTTTTGGTTGGGACGATACGCATCCATCCCTGGCGCTTCTCGGTAGAGAGACTGAGCAAGTTTTACTACACTATACCAAGTCATATTTAGCTCCCGCGACGAGGGAAACAGTTCATGGACTTGCTTGAGGACATGCTGTGCGATCGCTTCATTACTCTGTGCAATAAACGGATCTCCCGGTGTCAGCACTAGTTGTAACAAAGATCCCTGCCCTGGGCGATAATAATCAGCAGGGCTAGTCAACGCTAAATCCGCAAAACAAGAAAAGTCAGCATCGGCTGTGTAGAGTAAATTATCAATTCCAGCCGCGTGATTTAGCTGTTTACGTTGCTCTTCATCGTTGAGTTCTGTTACCCAACCATCGAAGCGTAACTGCACTGTAGCCACTGGTACTGCATCCAGTTTGTAAATATTGTCAAATTCTGACCACTTACGCCATTCCTGGGGTAGGATACGTTGAATTCCTGGAACATCACAGGCAAAAACGTAAGCATCAGCAGTGATAGTTTCAACTGCATCACCTTGGGCAACTGCTATACCAGTGACACGGGTTTGTTCGTTTGACTCTATAAACTGAATTTCTCGCACTTGCCGACGCGTATAAACTTTAGTGCCTCTGGCTTCTAAATATTCCAGAATGGGCTTGTGCAAATATTCATGGGGAGAACCCTCCAGCATTCGCAAAACTGAAGCTTCAGTTCTGACTGCAAATAACTGGAATATGGTTAACATACAACGGGCAGACATATTTTCGCAATCAATAAATCCCAGAGCGTAAGCAATAGGGTTCCATAACCGCTTAATGCTGCCATTACTGCCACCATGACTGCGAAACCAATCGGCAAAGCTAATTTTATCCAAGTTGCGGATGGTTTTCATCGCGCCGTTAAAGTCTACCAATCCGCGAACAATAGGACTAGTACCCAAAGCGATCGCATTTTGCAATTTATCCTGCAACGATAGTTGAGAAGTCGTGAAAAATGCCTTTAACCCATTGAAAGGCGCACCTGTAAAGAAGCGAAAATCCAAACCACCAGTGCGCCCCCCTTTATTAATAAAAGTGTGGGTATGTTCTTTGAGGCGTAAGTTCTCTAACACCCCCACTTTCTTCATCAAGTCAAATAGTTGGTAGTAGCACCCGAAAAATACATGCAACCCCATTTCTAGATGGTTGCCATCTCCATCAACCCAACTGCCTACTTTACCACCCACAAACGGACGAGACTCAAAAATCTCTATTTCACAACCAGCATCAGCTAGATCCACTGCGGTTGCTAGTCCAGCAAGTCCCGCACCTACGATTGCAACACGCATTCCGTCGTTCCTTTTCAGTTTCTTTACAGATTGTAACTGGGTTGGTGTCGGAATTTGCTACTTAATATCAACTCTACCAGCAGATTAAGGCAAGCAATGTCGATACTAAAACCTCTTTAATTACTTCTTTTAGTACCCGTAATTGACCAGACGCGAGCAAAACGCGCCTGTATCAGCTAGACAAATTCTTGTCCATTGCGGCGCACCCAAAAAAGTATCAAAGCTATTTTGTTGGTGGCAAAGCAGTTATCTAGTAAGTAATGAAAATATGTTCTTACTTGTTTACATCTTTGCCATCATCGGAAAGAGGCAAACTTCTAATCAGTTCGCGAATCACATCGGTTGCAGGTCTACCTGTTTGTTGGCAATATTTTTCTAGTTTTTCCGCTTCCTGCGTTGCAAGATTAACTGTTATGCGTTTAACGGCCCATTTTTTATTTGTCATTATCATGCTATCTGCTGTATATCTAGATTGTCGAAAGAGTCTAAATTAAAGAGGGAACCGATAAGATTATCAGAATTTGTCTCACGAAACAAGTAATACCATTAATATTAAAAATTGTCGTTTTGTCAAAGGATTCATACTTTTCTAAAGAAATCAAAAAACTACACTTTATTTGTTACTATTTTGACAGTAAAAACAGCACATAGTTCCTTCTGAGGGGGATAACCCTACTAACAGCATCAGTAAAGCCTGGCAATGAACTTCTATAAATGAATTTGAGATACCGAATGCTGACTCAATCAAAATTTGCAAAATTATTCTCTATCGAAATAATTTGACCTTATATCTGAACCAACTTTGTCAAACCCACTTGGTGAGAACATCTGGTATAACAGATGAAAATAAAGCTTTAGAATCATTGTCAGGCTGAAATTGTTTCTTACAGGTGGCTTCAGGCGAGATATACAGCTCAGAAACAATCACTTAAAAGTAGGCAAATAAGCGATCGATCTAGAGCAAACATCCATCTGTAGCCAATAAGCTAAGAGCGACTTAAATGGTTAAGGCTTTTGGCTTACTGCAATTAAACTGATTACTTTACCGTGCTAATGTTGTAGTCATAAACAAGGGTATAAGATTCAGCTTACTGGGTATAAAAAGCTAAATCTTTTGGTAAAATTTAACAGCATTACCTGTAATTTCACTCAGGCAAATTAACCAAGAATACGCGTGGTGTTACTTGACCGTCGCCGATAATAATATTTTAGTTTTGTTTCATTTTTTTTTCACTAAGTCCCCGGAAATATATGATGAAATCTTAGATGTTTTCTCTCTTCCCCCTAGCGATATAATTTGTTTTAAAGTCAGTATTATTTCAATTCTTCGTATTCACCTATTTTGATGTTACGAAAATTGCTTTTAGCAAAATAATCCGCTAAAAACTTTCTTAAGACTGCTTAATTTATATCTAAGCTAAGAGAAAAACTACTGCTAAAAAAGTCTTGAATTAAAATGGTTATTAATTAGTAAACTTAAGCATAAAAGCTATTTTCCACTTCAATGTTCTTGTTGAGTGTATTCATTATAACCATGATTTATGGGCTTTAAATAAACTTTATTTAGGCACTAAAATAACTCATTTTTAGACTTTATAAAAAAATTACAAAGAAAAAGAGATAAATATGAGCTTTTGCTTAATGGTATTGATACAGAACAACCTTCTAAGCTCAAAAAGTTGTAAAAAAAAAGATTCTGATATTGAAGTGCATCGGCTAAGTTTGATTAAACTCAACTTCTTAAATACTTAAAAAGACATTTGTATTTTTTTATACTAAAAAAATTTCGAATTAAATTACTGAAAAACCATGACAATATAGATACTTCATGAAATTTAGGTAAAGTTAGCTGCCATCCTGGGATATTTCCTAGTAAACCTTCGTAGAAATGTAGCTAACATCTCCATGACCAAGACTCGGAGAAAAATTAATCCTCTTTTCAAAGTTAAATAAATTTCCGCCTTGCCGTAATAGGTGCATCAAAGCCAAGTATTCTGTAGTTTCCTTAGTACTCAGTAATGTACCTAACTTCTCAGCGCGGAATCTGGTTAATATGCGAATCAAATATATATCAACTTAATTTCTTATAGCCGTAATCCTTAATGTCAGATTACGGCCATGAATGCAACTATTCCAATTTGAATTGGGGCATGAGTTGGAGAGTGCCAATACCTAAATCTTTCGGTGAAACCGATCGCGTTTCAAACAAAGCCATCATGTCTCGTAACTGAGGATTGCCACGGGAAGCTCCTGTTAATCCTTTAGCAATGATTAAGCCACAATAGCCCTTAGTATTTTTACACCTCTGATTCCATTTTTTTCGGGCTTCTACATGAATAGGATCTTCATCTAAAAATTCACCAAATAGGAACAATTCACCATTTTGAGTTTGCAATAAACCCAGATCGTAGCGATCGCCATCGAAAGGATCGGCACCTGGATTAAAGCAAATTGCTCTCAGCCCGCCTGCTGCTTCAATTCTTTCAATTACAGTTTTAGCCTTGGGGCGAGAAGTTTGAATTAAAATCACCGGCAAACCGTCACCCACTTGTTTAATTTCACCCGCCTTATGGTAAGTTACCCCCTTACGGAGGTGATCCAACATTTCCCAGGACACTACGCCTAAGCTGAGAAAGGAGTCTTCCGGTATCAAGTCATCTTGCAATGATTGGAAATTTGAGGAGTTAAGGTTATCAATTTCTTCATCATCGTCACCAAAACCTGCCATTTCTTCTAATTCTGCTGCTAACTGCGGCATGGTAGAGACTGTCACAGCCACAGATTTAATTGATTCTTCCGACTGCAGCAGAGAGATGCGATAACGACGGCTGAGGGTAGGGAAGATATCCTCATGCAAATGGCGGCGGTGATCGCGAATAAAGCGGATTAGGCTTTCGATCGCAACGAAGATTACCAGCGCTTCTTCGTCATACAAAACAGACCGCAGTCCTTCTAAGGGGTGGATATTACCGAAAGTGGGATCAATTTCTGATAATGGCAGATCCGCTAAATCACTTTCTTCGTCATCGTCTTCATCTTCGTCTTCATCAGCACTCTCAAAGGTCAGAAATAGGCAATCTTGCTTGAGAAACGCTTCTTCTAGATGCTCCGTTGATTCTTCATCTTGTAAAACTGCGGTGCGAAACTGTTTTAAAGACTCTTCTGAGCGATAAAACAAAATTCCATACTCCATTCCCAGCATTCCCATGACTGAGGCGTAGAGTGTGCCAACATCCCACTTATTAATCTCGATTGACAAAATTTGCTGTTCTTCCAAAAATTCCCAAGGTGCTGCTTGCCAAATTGCAAATGCTTTCTCTCGCAAGATTTGTGCATACTGTGGGGGTAAGTCAGGGGTTTGACTATCGAGGATGTCAGCGAACCCGCGAAATAGTTCGTCAATTAAAGGCAGTTCTGGTGCGTAGTCAATGGCGATATCCAAATCTTGCAGCACTCCCCGCAGATAAAATTGGATCTCGCGGTCTTTAACTACAATTCTTTGGGGCCTAGCAGGTCTTGCCGGACTGTGGGGATGCTCCATTGCTCGCATTAAGGTACGAACGATTGCTTCTGGGCCAACATCTGAGGCTACCACGTCCATTCCTCGGACAACACCTTGGGAGTAATCTACCCAAAGAATGCATTCTCCCTTTTCCTCAGAGTCTGAGTGCTGGTTCGGTGATGACAACGGACGGCGATCGCCCTCCCATACAGAAGGAATTTGAGTTAATTTCTTCAACCGACGACTGGTAGAGCGATTAAAACTTGTCATAGAGTAGGTTAATCAAAAGAAGCAATTTGAAAGTAAACTTTGGGGGATAGCTAGCCTCGGATTAGGTTTTTATGGCTGCACCTGAAAGATAGTTGCTTCTCAGACAAGCCATGCTTGAACTCCAAAAATACCGAATCTCTAAATACACTGAGTCTCTCAATTCTAGAATAAAAACCTTTGGCTGCTTTTAACGGAGTGTTTACAATTTGGCATCTAACGACATCTAAGCCGCTAGAATGAATACAAAAACACCAAGGGAAACCCAGAGGCATTAACAAGCCGATATCGGGTAAAGCTTAGACTAATTAAGGAGTGAAAAAAGCAGATGACACAAGCAATTCAGTCTCAACAACGCGGAATTCTGTTGAGTGAAGCCGCATTGCACCAGGTAAAATCCCTCCGGGACAAGCAAGGCACAGACTTCTGCTTACGGGTAGGAGTCCGTCAGGGTGGCTGTTCTGGGATGTCTTACATGATGGACTTTGAAGACACTAGCAAGATCACCCCGCAGGATGAAGTTTTTGACTATGATGGCTTCAAAATTGTCAGCGATCGCAAGAGTCTCTTATATCTCTACGGTTTAATGCTCGATTACAGCGATGCCATGATTGGCGGTGGCTTTCAATTTACTAATCCTAATGCCAACCAAACTTGCGGTTGTGGCAAGTCATTTGGGGTTTAGCCAAGAGGAGCCGATCACATGCGAGGTTTTCCAATAGTCAAGAGTCAAGCTTTTCTAACTCTTGACTATTGGCCTATGACTATTGAATCATGGCTAATGACTATTAACTAATGATTATTGACAAACTTACTATGACTCAAACAGTTGAATCCCTGTTTGATACAGGTTTAGAACGCTATAAAGCAGGAGAGGCAGTAGATTCTTTAATCCCTGTATTTAAAGAAGTGTGCGATCGCGCTCCTAAAACGAGTGCTGCTTGGATCTGTTTGGCGTGGTTGTATCTACTCGATAACAAGCCCAACTTGGCTTACAAAGCTGCACAGAAGGCTGTCAAGTTAAATCCGCAAGACCCACAGGCTAGGGTCAATCTCGCCTTAGCAATGCTGGAAACAGGTCAAAAAGGTTTACGAGAACATATTGACATCGCACAGCAGCTAATTTTTGTCAATGAAGAATGGCGCGATGAAATAAAAAGCAGTATCGAAGACGGTTTAACTAGAAAACCAGATTGGCAAAGTTTAACAAAAGTCAAAAATTGGCTGTTGGAGGAGTGATAAGTTAAGAGTACAGACGCGATCAATCGCGTCTGTACAGGAGTCAGGAGTTAAATTCAAGTGGAGAATTCTCACTTCTAACTCATCCGTAACTTAGTTAGCAGTCATAAAATTTTGGGCAATTAGACAAAAGGGTAGATGAAAGATAAATTGTTAAATTGGCTAAATACAGTTTTAGTCGCAGATGTTTTTTTGGTTTTGTTTGGCTTTGTCTGGCTAGCGATCGCTGCGATCGGTGATTCTGTGGGAGTAAATTTGGGTTTAGATTTGTGGCATCAACTTTGGCAACCCGTATTTAACCCAGCGATCGGCATCCTCATGGGCGGTGCAATTCTGAGTGGTATTATCAGTTGGGTTTCCAAAAAATTTCTTTCTAGTCAAGAATAAAGTGATTGGTAATTGAAAAGAGGCAGAGGGGCAGGGTGCTGCTCTTACTGAGGGGAAAACTATTCTCCCTTGCTCCCTACTCCCTTGCCTCTTCCCCATTCCCTTTGACTCTACGCAAGAATTTGTTTTAGTGCTGACTGTAAATTAGGATATTTGTACTCAAATCCTGTTTCCACAGTGCGCTTAGGAAGGACTTGCTGACCTTCTAAAACTACTATAGCCCCGTCTCCTAAAAGAGCTTCGATCGCAAAAGCCGGAACGGGCAACCAAGAAGGGCGATTCATAACTTGTCCCAACGTTTGGCTTAAATCTGCCATTCGGACTGGGTTAGGGGCAGTAGCATTGTATATGCCTTCTATTTCCGGTTTAGTTAAAGCTTGCATAATTAGGTTAACTAAATCGTCTACGTGAATCCATGAGAACCACTGCCGACCACTGCCAATGGGGCCACCAGCGAAGAGTTTGAAAGGTGGAATCATTTTACCTAAAGCCCCACCATTGCCCAGAACAATCCCAAAACGCAGAATTACCAGTCGGACACCAGCATCTTTTACCTTTGTCGCCTCTGCTTCCCAGGCTTGGCAGACCTGGGCGAGAAAATCGTTACCAGATTGGCTTGTTTCATCAAAGTTTGCCGTTTCACTGGTGCCGTAGTAGCCAATAGCCGAAGCATTAATTAACACAGTTGGCTTAGGGTTAGCATTGACTATTGCTTCAACTATTTTTTGTGTGCCTAACTTTCGGCTATTGAGAATTTCTTGTTTGCGTTCTGGTGTCCAGCGCCCTTCACCAATGGGTTCTCCTGCCAGATTAACTACACCATCACAACTAGCTATGACACTTTGCCAAGAACCAGATGTATTTAGTGTATAGGCAACAATTTCTACATTGGGGAAAGCCTCAGATGGAAAAACCTTTTGAGCAAAAGCGGTGTTCCGAGTTAATACTACTATTTTATGACCTTTTCCGTGGAGCCGTTGTACCAAAAGACTACCGACAAATCCTGTTGCTCCAGTAATTGCTACTTTCATTCATTTTCTACCTCAGCCAAACTCTTATTGTAAAGTTTTTGATCAACCTTTCAGCTTACAGCACTTTCTTTGTGGATAGAACAGATGCAACTTTATCAGACACAAATAATAGCTAAAACCCTGATTTTAAAGTAGCGGCTATTAATTAATTGCCCGTACAGCGTGTAATTTTGCGTAAGTCAGATGTATATCTGGTGATGCCTAATCTTAAAACTCAAAAACTTTGCTTTTTGAATGACTTTCCGTTTAGATGCTTCGGTATTATAGGATGGACGGAGTGTTGCAAGGCGTGGGGCTATTATGGCTCGCTATACCTGTTCGTTTATTGTTTCTGTTGCTAGTGACCATCTGTTGCCGTTACTTGTAGAACTTCTACAGGACTGTCAGTTGGATATTCAATACCACACGGGCGATTACATTATCGCTCGTCAGACTCCTGGCAATGTTCCTTTTCCTAAATTAATCACAGTAGAAGTACTGATTGATAAATCAAAATCTACTGAAACAGAAACCCGGATGAGTATTGTGATTAAAAATGAAGAACTACCTCTCCAACTAGATAATTACTGCCGACAAATGTTTGAATTTATCAAGCAGGCTATTGAAAGTAGCCGCCATTGGCATTTGATTGAAAGTATTGCAGGATAGCTTTGGTAATTGAATTGACAATCCCACGGCTTTAAGCCGTGAGAGTGTCAAATTGTGGTTGGTAGTTATAATTCAATCTCCCAAATCCTCTAAATCCTCGGCCATACCGGGGTTTATTAGTGTAATGTCATACTCGCTCGAATCTGTTTGTCCCAAACGCTGAGTGTTTTTTAAAAGGTAATAAATGGCACGGACTTGAGGTCCAAAAACGATCTCGTCTTCATTTCTGAGATCGTGGTTTGGTATCTTACGTCCATTAATCATCAAACCGTTGGAACTAGCCTTACCTTTGGCATCGCCATCTACAATCCGGTAATAGTAGCTATGACCATTATGCTCTCGTGGCAATCTCACTAATGTGGCATGGCGGCGGGATACAAACTGCGACATCAAACGGATATTACACTCGCGGTCTCTACCGATAGAGTAGACGGGTTGCTCCAGAGAAAATTCTTTGCGACCTTGATCGTCTTCAATAATCAGTAGATGGTTTTCATTAGTTTCTGCTGCCATTGACAAATCGGTGGAACTGTGATTTAACAAGATTTGTTTCGTATCGTATTTTGCCATTTTCGGGCACCGTCACGTCAGTCTGTGGTGCTGATCTAAATAAGCTTTAAAACTGCATAATACCTTGAAAGAGTAGAACTTGGTCGTTCTACTCCAGTAGCTATGATAGCTTTTGTAGGTGTCTTAACAGGCTTTGTGATCTGCGTAAAACCTAAACATCGACTCAGTGTAACAAATAATTACGAATTCGTAATGACGTTCTCTACAAGAAGCAAGCTACGCACAGCCTCTCGTAGAGAACGTCATTAGTAATTACGGATTAAAAATTGTTAAGTTGAGATGGGAAATTTTAGGTTCTACAAAGTATTCTACGAGTGACGAGCTAATCGCCTTAATAATATTGAGTTTGTGACGACACTAACAGAGCTAAAAGCCATTAATGCAGCAGCACCAGATGGGTTAAGGACAAAACCCAAACTAGGGAACAAAACACCTGCTGCTAAAGGAATGCCAACTGTATTATATGCAAAAGCCCAGAATAAATTTTGGCGGATTTTGTTGAAGGTGGCGCGACTAAGCTGAATAGATTCGACTACATCGTTTAAGCGATCGCGCATTAAGACAATTTCAGCAGTTTCCATTGCCACATCTGTCCCGGAGTGCAAAGCAATTCCTACATCTGCTTGGGATAAAGCTGGAGCATCATTGATTCCATCTCCTACCATTGC
Organism: Nostoc sp. UCD121; assembly: GCF_014222285.1. Classification (GTDB taxonomy): domain Bacteria; phylum Cyanobacteriota; class Cyanobacteriia; order Cyanobacteriales; family Nostocaceae; genus Nostoc. Next base: position 20,588 of record NZ_JACKZS010000053.1, on the reverse strand, counting down.
GACTACCGAGTGCTGAGTGAGGAGTGAGGAGTTAGGAGTTCCTTTTGTCCCTGCTTGTTGTAAAGACTTGATTGCGGCCGCTTTTTTGGCTGGGGGAACACCTGCTATGACATCAGCACTATCTAATCCTAGTTGTTTGGCTATGGCGCTAGCTGCTTCTGGGCGATCGCCACTGAGTAACATTACCCGTAATCCCATCTGACGCAATTTGTCTACAGTAGATTGGGCATCTGGCCTGAGAGTATCAGAAACAGCAATTAGTCCGGCTAGAGTTCCCCCAACTGCTACGCAAACGACTGTTTTACCATCTGTTGCTAAATTTTGTGCTGCCTGTTGTGCAGTTTCACTAATGGCAATACCATGCCAGCTTAACCAATCCCAGTTACCCAAAAGTACAACAGTGCCCCCTACCACAGCAGATACTCCTAATCCTGGTTCCGTATGAAAGTCCACAGCCTCTGGAATAGATAACTGTTGCCTAAGCGCTTCTTGCTGAATCGCTTTGGCTAGGGGGTGGTGAGTACCGCTTTCTACGCCTGCTGCTAGTTGTAAGAGAGATTGGGAATTCCTAGTCCCCAGCGATGCACTGAGCTTGTCGTTGGCGCAGCCTCTCGTAGAGAAGTGTCCCCAGTCCCCAGTCCCCGATCCCTCAATTAACAGACAATCTGTAACGATGGGATGACCCGTGGTCAGAGTGCCAGTTTTATCAAATACCACGGTATCTAACTGGTGTACTTTTTCTAAAACGTCGCCGCCTTTTATTAACAAACCCCGTTCTGCGCCCATAGCAGTCCCAACAAGAATGGCTGTTGGGGTAGCAAGTCCTAAAGCACAGGGACAGGCGACTACCATAACTGCGATCGCTAGTTTTAAACTAATTAATAAAGGGGAGTGGGGAGTGGGGAGAGACGCGATTAATCCCGTCTGTACGGAGTTGTGAGCGTGGCTCATCATCTCCATCTCACCAGACATGGTGATATCAGTCCAAATATGAGTACCGAAAAAGTACCAAAAGACAAATGTTAATAAAGATGCTGTTAGTACCCCGTATGTAAAGTAACCAGCGACTGTATCGGCTAATTTTTGTACTGGGGCTTTCCGAGTTTGGGCAGCTTCTACTAAAGCAACAATTTGAGCTAGAGTTGTATCACTTCCAGTCCGGGTTGTCTGAATAGCGATCGCTCCTGACTGGTTTAGTGTACCCCCTGTCACCGAATCTCCCGGTTGCTTAATTACTGGCACGGCTTCCCCAGTCAACATGGATTCATCGACCGTTGTTTGACCAAGCACCACTTCACCATCGACAGGGATTTTATCACCTGGCAGCACCTGTAACCATTCACCAACCCGCACCTGTTCGGCAGGAATCTCTACACTAGAAGATCCCACTCCTCCTTTTTCTGGATTGGCAATCAATCGCGCTACCTGTGGCTGGAGTGCTAGCAATTTCCTAAATGCAGCAGCAGCGCGACCTCTAGCTTGTTGCTCTAATGTTCTTCCCAAAAGAATAAAGCCCAGCATCATTACTGGTTCGTCAAAGAAGCACTCCCAACCCATTTGCGGAAAAAGCAGTGCTACTAAACTAGCAATGTAGGCTGTCAGCGTTCCCAATCCTATCAGGGTGTTCATGTTAGGTGCATTTCGCCGCCAGCCTAGCCAGCCATCTACTAAAATCGGGCGACCGGGAATTAATAGCGCCACTGTAGCCAATCCACAGTGAAACCAGATGTTATTTAACACTGGCAGCACTGAGCTACCAAGATTACCAAAATGTCCACTTCCCGACAATAACAGCAACATTGCAGCGATCGCCAACTGCCTCACAGAAGACCGCATTTCTCGGTGTTGTCGTTCTGCTGGGTCTGGTAAGGTAGATATTTCGCCTGCTACTGTGCCCCTAGCTTTTCGGGGTTGAGTTGGAAATCCAACGGCTGTTAATCTCTCTGCTAGTGCATCTGCATCTACTGCACCAGTTTCTGACTCTACAACTGCTACCTCTGTGGCCAGGTTCACACAGGCACTCTTGACTCCTGGATGTTGGGTTAGCTGTCGTTCTACCGCGTTCACACACCCAGCACACTTCATACCTCCAACATCGAGAATAATTTTCTCTAAGATTGGGTCAAGTTCTGGGGCTAGCTTAGTTTTTGGGACAAGTTGCATGGCAAGTGTTTAGATTCGCTACAGAAATTCAACGCCTGAATAAAAGCGTCTCTAATTTGAGCGTAGGCTAAATATGGAACTACGACTGTATGTCAACCCTGTTAAATTTCTTAATTTATCGTACTTCGCTAAGGGTCACTGACGACTCCAGCGTAGATAAGTCACATAAATAATAGCTGCAACCTGCATTGGCATCAGGACAATCAAGCTTTTCCAAAAATTGTGAATTTCCAAATTAGACATGGCGCTGAAATAGCCAAAGCCCAACAACAAGAACAGTATCCACATCAGCTGTTTACGTTTGATGTTTAGCATAGCAGTAGGATTCATAAGGGAAAAGGTTAAAGGGTAAAGGTTAAAGGTTTTTTCTTTTCCCCTTCCCCTTTCCCCCTTAACCGACAAGTATTAGGGGTGTACAGGAGAATCCTAGTAAATCCCACCGAACTAATTTCCCTTCGTATGACAAAGGATAAGGTAGATAATTCAAACACTAATGTATATTCAACTAAAACCAGCCCTGCTTATTCACAAAGTAGGTATTTACAAATTCTTCAGGGGACTTATTCAAATAGATCATGCCTTCGATTAAACCTACAAGTTGCATAATTAACAAGGCAATACCGTAGGTGAAAGAACCCGCTACTACAGAAATCACTAACATGATAAAGCCTTCTGGAGCGTATCCTAGAATAAATTTATGAACCCCAAATCCTCCAAGGATAATGCCACAGTAACCAGCTAGAAGTTGTTTGGTAGGGTGACTGGGGTTGAGATTTGACATATTAAATGCTGCTCCTTGATAAGTAAGATATAAAAATAAAGTCTTTATTGTAATCAAAGCAAATACATTTACTTGCTTAATAAATACATTTTTAATTTTTTCAGTACAAGTAAGCCCCAAAATGACTAAAATCAGCGTGCTTCTATTTTAGAGGAGACGCTAAAATGTCTTGCGGCATAGCTTGAAAATCTGGCGCTCCTTAATCAATTTTGGTGGGTTGGATGACTGCAAACTCTGTTGCAGCAGTTTTGCAGATTTTCAAGTAAGAAATTTGGTCTTGAGAAGAATAAATCTCAATAATCATCAAAACTGCTCTACCACTTTTTACAAGTCCATCAGTATTATTTCCGGGTTTTTTTATGTAGGCGTAGCCCGTCGTAGACATCGCTTCCACTGATAGTGAAACGCCATTGCACCAATGACAAGATTCAGTTATTGGCTAAAATCACCCGGATAAGAATAAATGCTTAACTAGATATTTTGTTGTCTATGTTAATAGCATTATCTAAATTGGCCTTTCAGCTAGTATTTATGCTTGTAACCAATTATAAGCAGTAAATTCTTCTTACATAAGGAGATAGAATCAGATATTTTCGTTTTTGACAACAGTGTAGTATTAGTATTAATTACTACCTAGAACGAATAGACTTAATAATGTACCACTATTCCAAAGGCTGTGTAGGAGCATAGGAGCAAGAAGGTTGCGCGATCGCGTGTAAACTACCCCTAAAACGATCCCCAATGCTGTCAGGGGAAGAATTTCCGACAAGCTGAGGTGAGCGATCGCAAACAACAAACCACTGATTATAATCGATCCCCACACGGGTAAGTAACGAGTTAGAGAAGGTAACAAAAAGCCGCGAAACAGAATTTCTTCAAAAAATGGAGCAGCGATCGCTGCTGTAAAGAAAAATATACCAAGTGCTACCCCATCTTGGCTCTCTAGGGCCAGTTGCAGCAGGGGGTTACTACCACCCTGTCCTTGCCATAGCTGTTGATTGATTAAAGATACCATCACAACTATAGGTAAAGCCGTACAATAGCCCCCCAGTCCCCACAGGAACCAGTGATCTTGAAAACGAAAGCGAAACCAAAATTCCGGTAACGGAAAAAACGGCTTAAGAGAGAAATACAGCACTGACAGCGCACCTAATGCTACCAATAGGTAACTAACCAAAACAGAAAATGCCTGAAGTCGCACATCAACAATAGGACGTGGGATAGGTAGCAGCGATATCACCAAGGGCACAAAAATTTGCCCCATAAAGAAAAAGCCTACAATAAAAACCTGCAAAATCGTTTCACCATCCCAAGGCGTTGACCAAGGAATATCAGCATTTTGAGCTAGTAACGAGGCTTTTCCTTTCAACAAGCGTTGAGCAAATAATAAAATCAGCAATATTAGACCAATTAAAGCCGCCAAGGTAGGAATAGTACCAATAACCGCTAATTTCAACACCGCTTGAGCCGCAGTTTCTTTTTGTGAAGTTTTAACTGCTAATAAAGCATCTTGTCGTTGTTGGAGTTGGTATAGCTGAACCAAAGCAGTAGAGCGAAACCAACCTTCTAAATTCTTTTGAATCCGTTCTTGAGCATTTTGGAGCAGACGGGGAGGATTGCTCCACAGTCCACTCAATACAGCTGCGGTTTCTCCAAACTCTGGATTGACATCTGAGCGTTGTTGTAATTCGCTCCAAGTTTTCAGGGCTGTATCCGTCTGTCCTTGCTGTGCTTGTAAAATTCCCAGGCGCAGGTCTAATTCAGCCACTAATTTTTGTAATTGCTTTAGAGACTGCTGTAACTGTTGCTTTCCTTGTTTAGAGGTTTTAGTAGTCGGAGGAACTTCAGGTAAGGGTTTAGGAGGTGTGGGAGTTATTTCAGATTCAGAGCGTAATTGTGCAAGCTTATTGTTAACTTTCTCCAGATTCGCTTGAACTGACTGACGTGCCTCCTGATATTGCTTTGTGGCGCTTTCTAGGGGTTGCTCACCAAGTATCGCTTCCCGAATCCCTTGAAGATTATCATCACCGCTATCTTCTGATTGCCAAGCTTGGGCCTGCAAAGCAATATTGGTTTGGTACAGTTCCAGGCGACTTTGGAACTGGGGTTCTTGCCAACTACCGAATAAAGCCGAAACTGCCAACAGAACTGCTATCGGCGTTAGCACAAAAATTAAAACCAACCGCTTGAATGTCATCTATCCCCCTTTGACTAACCAGTGGAGAGCGCGTCCCCCTTGGGAATTATCGCAATAAAAAGTCAGAGGTGGATAAATATCATCAATATAAAGGTTTTAAGTTTGGCATCGCTAAAGAAACTCCAGTCCTAACTCAAGACTTTGAAATTCGATACTGCTGGGCAATGTAATAAAACAAACGATAGTAATCTTGAAATTCTTGGCTTTTGCTTCGTCCCTGCCAAAAGTATTTCACTTGATCCTGAGTTAGTGTCAGTGTCATAGAACCTACTCCTTGATCAACTTCTACAACTAGCACCCCAGATACTCCTTGGGCAGTTTGAAAGTTGGGTTTGATCTTTTTCACTGACTCTTGCTCTGTAACAATCGAATTCAGTAACTGCTGACTTGCCCACCCTCGAATTTCCACCGTTTTGTTTTGGGGCGAAATAAACGCAATTCCATCACCATTTGCTGGGCCTGCTGAAGAAGTCCAGTTACTCGGATATGGAAATTCAAAGCCATAACGGGAGTTGCTATAAGTTTTCCATGCGATCGCTCCAGCGTTAAAATCATTTGCAGTACAACCCCACAGAATTATTAACAGAGCAATTATCCCGCTAACACTGGCGGCAAACCGATAAATTCTTCGCCCCAAACTACAGATTTTATTAGCAGTAGCCATTTACATTACACATTTTGCCAAAGTCACTGATTTTATAGAAATACCAGAAACTCAGTTCAATACCTTGTACTTAAAGAGCGCTCATTGAAAATTCAATAATATTCAGGATATTTACCATTCTCTTTTCATCTCTCAGTAGAGAAGCTTATAAAGAGTGCTTTATCACACAATTTATGTACAGTCCATCTAAGACAGCCGAGGTAACTTTAGAGCTTTTTCACTTCCAAACCAACACACCCTTGCAATTTCCACCAAATCTTTCTGTAATTTGCATCGGGAAACCAAACGACCAAAAACCACCAGATATTGATATTTCTGGCTTACCAGATTCGGATGTAGCATCTCGCATCCACGCACAAATTTGGGTGAATGGGGACGAATATCATATTACCGATTTGGGCAGTTCTAATGGCACGTATGTTAACGGTGCGAAACTTAAACCTCAAATTTTTTGCCCACTACATGTAGGAGACAGAGTTTCCTTTGGACAAGGAGACAAAATAACTTTTATGTTTAGGGTGCAGCAACACTCTGCATCTGCTACAAAAAACCCTCCATCAAGCTCCGCGCCAACAAAAATTACAGCACCTACCACTAGTAAAGAAGATGAAGATCGAGTAATCCTTGTCAGTAAGCTTATTGGTTTAGGACTAATCCTCGCAGGCGTTACATTTTTAAGTACAAGTATTTATGTAAGCGTCTACTTACGCAGCACACCTGGAATCTTGCTGTGTATGGGAGGTGTAGTAGCTCTAAATTGGGGTGGACGCGATAATCGCAAACTAGGATGGGTGTTGATTGGAATCGGAATTGCTCTATTCATTGCCAGTGGTGTTGTAATCGGTTCAGTGTCACTTTTTTCTCTGCTGGTGTCATTCGCTGGCATCTCTTGTGGATATCAGTTGTTTACAACCGGAAAGGTGTTCAACTTTAACCCGCTTACGCTCCAAATAGTTAAAAAGTAAGCCAAGGTAGGGAATCATTAATTAGCGATCGCTAATTTCCATTCAGGTTTCAGGATTTGAATCCTACCTGATTAATTCTAAAAGGTTTGTCGTGAGGGATTTATCACTCAATAAACAGCATTTCAGCCTTAGTTGTGAACAAATGTAACAAAATTGGCGTTAAAACGTTTTGCTGTCTTGACAACCAATAGAAGAACCGATAAGTTGATATACATACCCGGGTAAGACCGTTAAAGAGTTATATGCAAACGCAAACTAAGCAAAAGGTCACTTTGTATTTATCGCCAGAGTTGCACAGAAAACTGAAGATTCGTTCAGCAGTCGATTCCGAGCCAATGTCAGAACTTGCCGAACGTGCCCTTGGTTTTTACCTGTCTAATCAAGAATTGGTTGACGAGTTAGAAGACTCTTCTTTTGGGCGGACTCATAGAGTTTATTCATGCCCAACTTGTGATAGCTCATTAGTCTTACGTGATGGGGAACTGGTTACTTTGGGTAATCAACCAGGAGTAGTTGGTCAAGAGCATCTTTCCATTAACGAAATGGATGAAGATGAAACCCATCCCAAGGGTGAGGAAGAATTAGTTCCTTGCTAGATAGATAGGAATTATGAATTATTCATTCATGATTCGGTTGTCTTTACCAGAAGCAATGTCTCTACTGTCTCTATAAGGTCTCAAGTAGGTCGAAGTATGAAAGAAGAGCTCAATATACTAATTCAAGCTCAATACCCTTTAATCTACCTTGTGACCTCCGAGGAAGAGCGGGCCGAGCAAGCAGTTTCCACAATCGCCCAGTTGTTAAAGCCCCAGCGCCGAGTATTTGTTTGGACAGTGACACACGGGATTGTGGAATATGGTCAACCCCGGAATGTAACTCAACATAATACCGTGTCTCCTGAGGCGGCGATTGAGTGGATAATCAGGCAGAAAGAACCGAGTATATTTATTCTTAAAGATTTACACCCCTTTATTGATGCGCCTGCAACAAACAGATCGTTACGTGATGCGATCGCTAGCTTTAAAGGTACGCAGAAGAACATCATTTTGATGTCACCAATGCAACAAGTACCTATAGAGTTAGAAAAAGAAGTTGTTGTTATAGATTTTACACTGCCAGATATGGCAGAGTTGAATAAAGTACTAACTCAGCACGTAGACCAAAATCGTGGTCGGCGATTGACTACAGAAGCCAGAGAAAAGCTTCTTAGAGCAGCTTTAGGTCTAACTAAAGATGAAGCTGAGAAAGTCTACCGAAAGGCGCAGGTAACTACAGGGCGTTTGACGGAAGATGAAGTAGATATCGTTTTATCTGAGAAAAAGCAACTAATTCGGCGCAATGGAATCTTAGAATACATTGAAGAAGATGAAACCATTGATGCTGTAGGTGGTTTAGAAGAGTTAAAAAGATGGCTCAAGCAACGCTCTAACGCTTTTACAGAAAGAGCGAGAGAGTATGGTTTGCCTCAACCAAAGGGGATGTTAATTTTAGGTGTTCCTGGTTGCGGTAAGTCATTAATTGCCAAAACTACTTCCCGGTTGTGGGGTTTACCACTGCTGCGGTTGGATATGGGCCGAGTCTACGATGGCTCAATGGTGGGACGAAGTGAAGCAAACTTGCGAAACGCCCTGAAAACAGCAGAATCTATTTCTCCAGCGATTTTGTTTATCGATGAATTGGATAAATCCTTTGCTGGTAGTGGAGGTTCTTCTGATTCCGATGGAGGAACATCAAGCAGAATCTTCGGCTCTTTCCTGACATGGATGCAAGATAAGAAATCACCAGTGTTCGTGATGGCAACTGCCAACCGAGTAGAACGTTTACCTGGGGAGTTCTTGAGGAAAGGACGCTTTGATGAAATTTTCTTTGTCGATCTGCCAACACCGGAAGAACGGCAACACATTTTTAATATTCATCTGACCAAGCGCCGTGAAGACATCTCTAGATTCGATCTTGAGCAACTAGCCAAGATGTCTGATGGCTTTTCTGGGGCAGAAGTTGAACAAGCGATCGTTGCGGCAATGTATGAAGCTTTTGCCCAAGATCGGGAGTTCACCCAATTAGATATTATTGCTGCACTGAAGGCAACATTGCCGCTGTCTCGAACGATGCAAGAACAAGTAACGGCTCTGAGAGATTGGGCCAGACAGCGCGCACGCCCCGCAGCATCCTCCGTAGCTGAATATCAGCGAATGGAGTTTTAAAAGCTTTCCTCTGCCATCCCAGGGGGAAAGGCTAGCTCCCAATGCTAGCAGTTATAAGAAAAAGCCGCATCCTGCTAAGAGCGGCTTCGCCCGAAACAAACCGTTGTCGTTTTTCTCAATCTTCTCATTGGAGGAAACCCAAATGTCTCACTTTAGCACCCTGCGTACCAAGATCACCGATGCCGAAATCCTCAAAGCTTCTTTGCGCGACCTCGGTATCAGCGTAAAGACTGAAGCTGATGTCCGTGGTTATAACGGTCAGCGCGTCCGTTCTGACATCGTAGCTATGTTAGATGGCGAATATGACCTCGGCTGGTCTCGCAACAGCGATGGTTCTTTTGACCTAATCGCTGACCTGTGGGGCGTTGCTAAGAAGCACAACCAAACCGAGTTGATCAACTCAATCAACCAAAAGTATGCCGTTAACAAAACTTTGGCTGAAGTAAAACAGCGCGGTTTGCAAAACGCCAATGTGAAGTTGGTATTGCAATAACAATTTCTCTGCGCGTTCCCAAAGCTGCACGGGTTAACCATATAAATAGCGGTTAGCCCGCTTTTTTATCGGGACTGAGATTTATTTCTCAGTCCCGATTTTTATCTAAATTTTAAATTCTTAGCTCTAAGATTCAAGGATAACAAAATGGCGCAACTACAACTAACACATATTAAAAATAAACTTAATGAAAAATTAATAAGCTTAATTGATATGTCGGATTACATCAAAAAAAATGAAGAGGAAAGAAAAAAAGCTTGTTTATCAAGAAGTTATGCTGCTTACAGCTTATTAAGTCTTGCCTCTGCTTCTGAAGAAGAAGCTGCACAAGCAATTGTTGATGGTTTTAACGATAATGGAATTGATGTAATTTATTATGAAGAACACAAAAATACTCTTTGGTTAGTTCAATCCAAATGGATTGAGTCAGGGAATGGAGAACCTAAGACAGGTGAAGTGGATAAGTTTATACGAGGAGTAAAAAGTAAAAAATATTATTGAGTTTAAATTTGCTAAATTTAATCAGAAGGTTAAAGACAAGCAAATAGAAATAGAAAAAAATCTTAATAATTATGATGTGAAAATAAAATATGTCTTGCTTATACTGGTTCAAAACTAGGACAAAATAATTGGGATTTATTATCAGAATTTATAGTTCAAGAGAATCAAGCAGGGGAACTATTTTTTTAGAAATATTTTCTTTAGTAGAAGCTCACGGCGCTTTATCAAAAAGTCTTAATAAGTTTATTAACCATGAACTAAGATTAACAAATTGGGGTTTGAATGAAGAACCATACAAAACATGGTATGGACAAATTGATGCTGAACAATTAGCAGAATTGTGGATTGAAAATAGGGAAGATTTATTTTCTAAAAATATCCGAAGTTTTGTTGGTTTAACAGATGTAAATGATGGTATTCAAGATACTCTTTTACATTCTCCAGAAACATTTTTATATTTAAATAATGGAGTTACTGTTTTATGTAGTAAAATTCAAAAGACTGTTAAGGGCGGTTATTCTGATAAATCTGTCGGAGATTTTTATTGTGAAGGAATATCTATTATTAATGGCGCTCAAACAGTAGGAACTATGGGAACTGCTTATCAAACAAATTCAGAAGAAGTTAAGAAGGCAAAAGTTTTTTTAAAGTTAATTTCGTTAGAAAACTGTCCTCCAGACTTTGCTTTAAAAGTTACTAAATCTACAAATACTCAAAATAAAGTTGAAAATCGCGATTTTTTCGAGTTTTAATTAAACGTCAGTAATCTCATTGATTGAACGTATCACTGCAATCAACTTGCTTAATTAACCGCATCTCAGTACAGTAAAATCACAAGCAGTTTCAAGGTCATAAAAATGACGACTGAAAAAAGGATTGCTGTGGTAACAGGCAGCAATCGAGGGCTAGGATATGCTATTTCCCGTCAATTATCCAAAATTGGCAACCGCGTAATTCTGACGAGTCGTAATGAAACAGATGGTCTTGCTGCTAAAGGGCAGCTTGCCAATCAAGGATTTGATGTTGACTATCACACTCTGGATGTCACGAATGATGGAAGTGTGCAACAGTTTACCAAGTGGTTACGTGAAACTTACGGCAAAGTAGATATTCTGGTCAATAATGCAGGCGTGAATCCCACAACTAAGCCGGAGGAATCCAGCTTACTGACTGTGCAACTGGAAACGATGCGATCGACCTTTGAAACCAATGTTCTAGCAGTACTCAGAATTTCTCAAGCATTAATTCCGTTGATGAAGGTGCAAAACTACGGTCGCATTGTCAATATCTCAACGGAAATGGCATCTCTAACATCAGTTCCCACTGACTATTACCCTTTAGCGCCATCCTATCGACTCTCGAAGGTGGGAGTAAATGGACTAACTGTGCTTCTTGCCAAGGAACTCCAAGGTACTAATATTCTCGTAAATGCTTATTCTCCGGGTTGGATGAAGACGGACATGGGGGGAGATAATGCCCCATTTACGGCAGAAGAAGGAGCCGAAACTGCTGTCTATTTAGCAACACTTCCCGATGGAGGAGCGCAAGGAATGTTGCTTGCAGAGATGCGAAAGTTTGGTGGCCCTATTCAATTACAATGGTAGGTTAATATGGGAAATTCCGCAGGTTTACCGCCTATTTACGCAGATAACCCGATTGAATTAGCACCTGCTAAAATTATTGCCTCGTTCCCAGTAAATACTTTTTTGGAAAATCTAGCGATGCCTACGCCGGGCTACGCCTACGCACCAGATGGCACAATCTTTGTAACCAATCACGAAGTTGGCGAGATTGTTCGCATTAGTCCAGATGGCAATCAGCAAGTTCATGCCACTGTTGAAGGCAAAGTCAGCGGTCTTGCTTTCACTACCAATGGCGATCTGGTGACAACAGGCTGGAATACTGATTCTATACCCGTGGTTTCTCTAGTTAAAAGTGATGGCACGGTGGAAACCTTGCTGACACTGCAAGACGCTATATTTCTTAATGGCATCACACCACTTTCGGGCACTCAGTATTTAACAGCAGATTCCTATCGCGGTGCAATCTGGCTAATTGATGTTGCTCAACCCAGTGGATCAATTTGGCTAGAACATCCAATGCTGGCTCGTAGCAATTCGGAGAATGTGACTCCGGGGGCTAATGGCTTGAAGCGTTTTGGTGATTTCCTCTACGTTTCAAATACAGAAAAAATGTTGCTGTTGCGGATTCCCATTGATGGCACTAATAAACCAGGTGAGCCAGAAATTTTTGTTGAGCAGACCAATATTGATGACTTTGCCTTTGATGTGGAAGGCAACCTTTATGGAGCAACGCACATATACAACAGCGTAGTACGAATTGCAAGCGATCGCAGTACAACTATTATTGCTCAAGCCGAGGATGGTGTAATTGGTAGCACAGCCGTGGCTTTTGGTCAAAGTGATAGCGATCGCACCGCAATTTATGTTGTAACTAATGGTGGAATGTTTTTACCTCCATCCACTGGTGTCGTTCCTGCTAATGTTGTTCGGCTTGAAGTTGGAAAAACTGGGTATTCCTTAACTTGAGAATGACTCAACCATGCTACGGTTACAAAAACTCAGAATTATTAACTTGATGGTGACATAACTAATGGAGATGGAACAGGACGATCAATTTGTAACTGTGGTTATTTCACAACTGGTCAAATCAGGATGTGAAGGCGATTATGAGATTTGGTTAAAAAATATTACTAGTGTTGCTAGAACCTATCTAGGGCATTTAGGAACAAATGTGATTCGTCCCCAGCTTGGCGTGCGAAATGAATATGTAATCATTTTTCGGTTTGACAATTATGAAAATTTAAAAGCGTGGATGACATCGCGCGATCGCGAATACTGGCTAACTCAAGCCCAATCTTTGGTTGAATCTGACCCTTATGTTCAAGAAATTTGTGGATTAGAAGCTTGGTTTTCTATTCCCGGTCAACCACTGAAAACCCCACCCCGCTATAAAATAGCCTTGCTAACTTGGGCTGCTGTATTTGTGTTGATTAATATTTTGAGTACATTTCTAGTCCCTCTGCTTCGTGGTTTACCACCTTTGATTATTTCGCTGATCGTTACCATTATGATGGTTGTACTTTTGACCTATGTTGTCATGCCTAGAGTTAGCCGTTTGTTTCGTTGGTGGCTGTATGCTAAATAGGGAAATTATCCTTTCAATCTTTCAATAAATAATACAAAAGGTTTAGGGGTGGTTTCATAACCACCCCTTTATTTACCTAATATTTAGAATTTACTTGCAGCCCCCTTAATGGGAAGTTAATTTACTCAGAAATGTTAATCGAACTTTCAACTTGAGAAGTAGCCAATGTTGGTGCTGTAAAAATCCGCGAGTACAGACTTGATGGTTGCTGATGAGCAACGACTGGTAGAACTTGACGAGCATGAGCGGCTAATTCTATTGCCTTCACATCATAAGTTTGCGTTGCCAATTTGGGATAAAACCCGATACCGATGATTGGCAGTAACAAACAAGCGGTAATAAATATTTCACGGGGTTTGACATCAGATATCACAGCATCCAAGTGCAACTCTTGACTTTGTTCACCGTAGAATACTTGACGCAGCATCGACAGTAAATAAATTGGTGTCAAAATCACGCCAACTGCTGACAGCAACACGACTACAACCTTGAAGCTAGAACTGTAAACATCACTGCTGGCGATACCGAGAAATACCATCAACTCACCCACAAAGCCACTCATTCCGGGTAAGGCCAGAGAAGCCATTGAACCAATGGTAAACAGAGCAAAGGTTTTGGGCATTACCTTGGCCATACCACCCATTTTATCCATCATCAAGGTGTGGGTGCGATCGTAAGTTACGCCAGACAAGAAGAACAAGCTAGCAGCAATCAAGCCGTGAGATACCATCTGTAGCACTGCACCACTTATACCTAGTTCTGTGTAGGAGGCAATCCCAATCAGCACAAACCCCATGTGGGCTATTGAAGAGTAAGCCAAGCGGCGTTTGAGATTGGTTTGAGCGAAGGCACAGCAAGCACCGTAGACAATGTTAACCACACCCAAAATTGCCAGCACTGGGGCAAAAGCCACATGGGCATTGGGCAACATTTCCACATTGAAGCGGATGAGAGCATAACCACCCATTTTTAACAACACACCAGCCAAAATCATTGAACCGGGTGCTGATGCTTCACCGTGGGCATCAGGTAGCCAAGTGTGTAAAGGGAAAATCGGCAGTTTTACACCGAAGGCAATTAAGAAACCTGCATAAACCAACAATTCCAAGGTTTTGGGATATTCTTTCATTCCCAAAGTCGCCATGTCGAAGGTGACGGTATCTCCAGAGAATGCCATTGCAAAACCGGCAATCAAGATAAATATTGATGCGGCGGCTGTGTAAAGAATGAATTTGGTAGCCGCATAACGGCGATTTTGTCCTCCCCAAATGGAAATCAGCAGGTAAACCGGCACTAACTCGATTTCCCACATCAGGAAGAACAGCAGCAAATCTTGAGCAACAAATACGCCAAGTTGGGCGCTGTACATCGCTAGCATCAAACCATAAAATAATCGCGGCTTGGTGGTAACTTTCCAAGCCGCGAATATTGCGAGAGTATTTATTAAGCCTGTTAGAAGCAGTAAGGGCATCGATAAACCATCAACCCCCACAGCCCAATGCAAACCTAACTGCGGTATCCAAGTATAGTTTTCTACAAGTTGGAGTGTTGAACTTTGGAAGTCGTACTTATACCAAAAGGCATAAATCATCAGTGCAAAGTCAGCGATCGCAACTCCCAGACCATACCAACGCACAGTTCTACCTTCTTTGTCTGGGATTAGGGGAATGGCTAAGGTAGCCACCAAGGGTAAGAGGATTATGGCTGTTAGCCAGGGAAATTCAATAGCATTCATCACTTCTGACAATCAATTTGCCTTCTCACTTTTGATTTCATTATATTAAGGAATCTATACTTTTGTAAACAATCTTAAACTCTAGAAGATTTAATCTTAACTATTTACAAGAATATATACTCATTGAATCTCAGATCATCAGGATAAATAAGAATAAATACTTATCATATTTTGCCGATTCCATTCTAAATATAAACTTTTGCAACGTCAACTAAAGCCACCGTTACAATATGGTTACATTTTCTAGTTAAGTTTAATTGTCGGTTGACATAAAATATCGACGCAGCTACAGTGCCAAGTTGCAAAACCTGGCACTGTAGCTGCGCCAGTATGCTGACGGACAGGGTTGTGTAAACTATATTACGTGGAAAAAAGATCAGCCCTAAACAGTTGCAAATTGGTTTTCGAGGGGAAAAATCTGGCTTTTAAATATAATTGCAACAATTTCGAGCAATTGTCATTCTGGATAAACCTTTACAATTCGTTCACCATTTCGACAATTTTGGAAAGATACCCGATAGAGTTGATTCGTCCATGAGTTTTAGGGATTCCCAACTAGTTAGCTTTTTTATGGTTCTTCCAACGTCGGCTTTATTGTATGTTTGGAAAAGTTACAGTTTAGCTGAGATAGCGTACTGAACAACCATAATTTTGCTTAATTATTAGGACTTACGCATACTCTACAAATTCTTCTCTTCTATACGAGAAATTAAGCTTTTTGGCAATTTTTGCGTAAGTCCTAAATCTTAAATTGCTGAGTCCGTTATGAATACTGAATTTTTAATGCAACAATCCCAATTAATACAGCAAGACCTAACGCTCTACGAAAATAATTAACGCCTTGAAATAATTCCAGCCACGCCCAAGTAAACAAAGAGCCATTTGCTACCACGTCTAAAACTGTATTGATTTTACCACTTGTAAAAATTAGAGCGAGTAAACTGGTTACTATCCAAACAATCAGTGGCAGGTTTGGCATCTGAGCTAAAACAATTTTGCCATCGCTGTCACGAAAGGTTTTATCAATTAATGTATTTTCCATTATTTAAAACTGCTATCTAGTTACAAATAATTAACTTACAGAAACTATTGGAAGGTCTATTGAGAATAGGATTACATTGAGTTGTAAATTACTTAATATTATTAAATCATGTGGGGAAATATTTTTCCAAGCATCTAAATGCTGAGATTCTGACTATGCTAATAGACATAATCACACTAACAATATATCTGTCGTAAGAATGAATGCAATTTGGAGCAGTGAAGATTAGGGATGCTCACATCATGATTATTTGGAAGTAGGAGATGCCGCAGGCAAGGGTGACGATTAAACTGATTACTGAGCCGTTGAATCAGCGTGGTTACTAGCTCGTTGCTAGCGATCGCAAAATAAGATTAGTCGGAGATTTCGACCTCAGATAAAAACACAGAAATTGCAAAGTAGGAGCAATTCATCAATCACTCCTACTTGTCGAGTTAATTGACATGGTAACTGAATTTACGCTAGCTAGTACAGCACAGCACGGCTTTTTTAGGGCTGAAGATCGCCGCGATTTCCGTCCAGAATGATACATTACAGTATTTAAGTTTTATGCCATCGCTCAACAAATACCGTTCCGTGAAAGCTAGAAGTGATAGATTGCACGAACAGTTGGGCAATATTTAAGTGAGTGGTGTGACTATCCTTTAAGGTATTACTAATTATTTATGGCTTTCCCAATCAAAGAACGTCGTTGGCTATATATTGGTCTGAGTATTTTGAGCTTGTGTTTGGCAGTGACTATTACTCCTATTAAAGCATCTGTGCAAGTATCAGCAAAATCTACTCTGAATGCCCCAGCATCTACCAACCAGATAGAACAGGGACGAAACCTCTACCGTTCAGGACACTTTGCAGAAGCCGTAATGATTTGGCAAACGGCAGCACAAGGCTACCATACTCAAGGCGATCGCCTTAACGAAGCCCTAAGCTTAAGTTACCTTTCACTGGCACAACAGGAACTTAACCAATGGAAAGCGGCCGAAGAGTCTATTGAGCAAAGCTTAAAACTCTTACAAACCTCTATTCCCTCTGCTGATGCGATTCTCTGGGCACAGGCACTCAATACCAAAGCAAATTTGCAATTGCACAATGGCAAAGCCGAAACTGCTCTCGAAAGTTGGCAACAAGCTCAAAAATATTATGATCTAGCAGGCGATAAAATGGGCAGCTTGGGTAGTCAAATTAACCAGGCACAAGCTTTACAAAGTTTGGGATTTTATCGCCGTTCTAAACAGCAGTTGGAGGAGCTAAATCAAAAGCTAGGAGCAATGCCAGATTCGGAAATTAAAGTTAGTGGGCTAAGATCGCTTGGTTTAGCCCTATTGATGATTGGCGACTCTGGCAAGAGCCAACAGGTGTTAGAGCAAAGTTTAGCGATCGCTCGTAAAATTGAAACTACACCTCAGTTGAGTTCCATCCTACTAAGCTTAGGAAAAACCGCCGTAGACTTAAAAGATCCAAAGACGGCATTAGATTACTTTGAACAAGCAGAACAGGTAGCGACAAATCCAGGCGATCGCTTACAGGCGCGTTTAGGGCATTTCAAGCTTTTCCTCGACTATGACAAGCCTGAATTGGCTACCCCACTCGCGCCTCAATTACTAAAACAACTCACAGAACTGCCCCCCAGTCATACCTCTCTCTACGCAGCTATTAATTTTGTTGCCTCACTGAATCGGCAGTCAAATTCTAGCCAAATCATACCGATGAAAGACCTGGCGAAACTCATGGCAGTCACAGTCAAGTCTGCACAGCAGATCCAGGATGCTCAAGCAGAAGCTTACGCACTGCATCAGTGGGGAAAACTCTATCGTCGTACACAGCAGTTATCACAAGCGCAGGAGTTAACTCAGAAATCCCTCAACATAGCACGTCAACTCCAAGCTGAGGATATCATTGCTCAATCTGCTTGGCAGGTGGGACAGTTGTATAAAGAACAGGGCGATCGCCCAGAAGCAATTACTGCTTATACTGAAGCGGTCAAAGCTTTAAAGTCAATTAGGGGAGATTTAGTTTCAGTCAACCCCGATGTTCAGTTCTCCTTTCGTGAAAGTGTGGAGCCTGTTTACCGAGAACTTGTAGGTTTACTCCTAGATCAGCAACCCAGTCAAGCAGAACTAATGGAAGCTCGTGACTTGATTGAGGCACTCCAAGTTGCAGAACTCGATAATTTTTTCCGGGAAGCTTGCTTAGATATATCTCAGCAGATTGACCAAATTGATCCCAATGCAACCGTTGTTTATCCGATTATCTTGCCAGATCGCCTAGCGGTAATCCTTTCCAAAACCGGGCAACCGTTGCGTTACTATGTCACACAAAAATCTCAAGCCGACATCGAACAAACTCTAGAAAAATTATTAGTTGCCCTAAATCCTGTCTCCAACTCCAAAGAGCGCGATCGCTTGTCCCAAGAAATTTATAGTTGGTTAATTCGTCCTGCCGAAATGGATCAAGCTTTTAAAGATACCCAAACACTAGTATTTGTTTTGGATGGTCGATTACGTAATATTCCCATATCAGCTTTGTATGACGGGAAGCAATATTTGATCGAAAAGTATGCTGTTGCACTCTCACCGGGAATGCAATTGATGAGTGCGCGATCGCTCCAAGGAAATCAGATTAATGCGATCGTCGGCGGTATCAGCCAATCTCGTAATGGTTTCAGTGCTTTGCCTGCTGTAGAATTAGAAGTTAAGCAAATCTCGAAGGCAGTCCGATCTTCGATGTTGCTCAACCAGCAATTCACTAGTCAAGCCCTTGCCAGTCGCGTCAAATCTAGTAGCGCTGATATTGTCCATCTGGCAACTCACGGACAGTTTAGCTCTCGCCTTGAAGATACCTTCCTACTGACTTGGGATGGAGAAGTCAACGTTAAGGAATTGTCAGAACTTCTCAAAAATCGGGGTGGTGAATCATCGAAAGCAATTGAGTTGCTAGTACTGAGTGCTTGCGATACAGCAGCAGGTGACGATCGCGCCGTTCTTGGACTAGCAGGCTTGGCTGTAAAATCTGGTGCGCGCTCAACCATTGCCACTCTCTGGCCAGTCAAAGATAAAGCAGCCGAGATGCTGATGACGCGCTTCTATGAGCAATTGCGACAGCCCAAAATTACCAAAGCCGAAGCACTGCGACAAGCCCAAATCAACTTAATCCGTCAAACTGATTTCCGCGATCCTTTCTTTTGGTCTGCCTTTGTTTTGGTTGGTAACTGGCTGTAAAGAAGGTAGCAGGAAGGAGATTTAGTGAGGGATTTAAACCGCAAGCTTCGCTCTACTCTCTGCATCCCTTTTTTACCTAAGTGAAGTTACTTAGTAAAACCTTCGTAATTTGTACAAACTTTTACGGTATAAAAGTTAGGTTTCGTTTATATTTTTAATAGGTATTGAAGCCTTTAACTTTCAGCCGAAAACATTTATCCAGCTTTTTCCCACAATCAGCATCAATGTATTTAGTATTACTTTTCTCAAATGAGGTGCTACATCATGAAACGTCGATATTTAGCTAGTGCATTAAGCGTCATCGCTCTATTCACCAGTACTACATTGAATAGTGCCAATGCTGTTACATTTACCCCACCAATCAACAATGGCGCTCCCAACCAAGCAACCGGCGGAGCTTCCCGTGGTAATTTCTTTATCCCTGCTTCTAGCAAAAGCGCTCCCAGCCAAGCAACTGGAGGAGCTTCCCGTGGTAGTCTGTTTACACCCAGTGCTGGCAAAAGTGCTCCCAGACAAGCAACTGGAGGCGCTTCCCGTGGTAGTCTGTTTACACCCAGTGCCGGCAAAAGCGCTCCCAGACAAGCAACTGGAGGCGCTTCCAGAGGCGACCTCTTTACACCTAACGCTGGTAAAGGCGCTCCCAGACAAGCAACGGGAGGAGCTTCTAGAGGCGAACTCTTTACACCTAGCGCAGAGAAAAACGCTCCTCAACAGGCAAGTGGAGGAGCTTCTCGGGTTGGTACTTACTACTTAAATCCTTCAACTGTAGGTGCAGCAGGCCCAGCAGCCCTAATTGCACTCCTACCTCAAAGCTTCTATGGCACAACAGTGTCTGAACGTCCCACAATTCTGGTATATCTTCCTGCTTCTAATGCAGAAGAAGCTGTGTTCAGCCTGAAGGATGAAGCTGGCAATACACAGTATCAAATGACCATTCCTGTTGCTCTCAAAGCTGGGGTAGTTGCTGTCAAATTACCAGCCGAAGCACCCGCTTTAGCAGTTGGAAAAAACTATCATTGGTTTCTAGCTGTCAAAGTTGATGGACAGCTCGGCCCAAATACGCCTTATGTCGATGGTTGGATTCAGCGCATCCAGCCTAATGCTGAACTGACAATAGCAATGGAGCAAAAAGATGCTCTGAAGCGGGCGGCGGCTTTCGGTAAACAGGGCGTTTGGTATGACTGCGTGGAAACACTTGCAGCCCTACATAGCACTCAACCTAGCAATGTAACTCTTAACAAGCAATGGGAAGAACTACTCTCCTCAGTTAGCTTGAAGGAGATTGTCACAGCTCCGTTATTAGTATCTACGAAGTAATTTTAGGCATGGGGCATCGGGCAAAACAGTTCCGTTAGCGATAGCGGGGCGTTTAGCCCGTGCTGTTAGCGGATAGCTAAGGTTTAGCCCGTGAGGAGTGAAGAATTAGGAGTTACGAATTCTCCCCCTGCTCCCTGCTC
>NZ_JACKZS010000494.1 GCF_014222285.1 Nostoc sp. UCD121 | reverse complement strand
ATCTAATGGGTATAGAAGATTTAAAAACGCTATTAGAACAAATCAAAATCTTCGAGTCTAGTTTTGCAACTGGTGAATCTTTTTATAGTCGATTTAGTATTCTTAAAAGGACAATTGAATTTATAACTGAATATAGTCATTACTCAGATTTATTAATTGATGAATACTGGAGTGAAGAAAAAATCTTACCTGCTCTACTCAAGGAAAATGATGAGTTTACACTCCATGAATTTTATCTAATTAAATTAATTATTAGCTACTTGTTTGATGATCCTCTCGCGGCAGTTAGCAATGGAGACAAAGGAGAGCGTTACCTTAAAGGTGGTGCAGGAATGCTATCTGTGTCTGTTTTCCATTACTACGATTCATTGGCTCGTCTATCTGTCTATTCTAAAGCTAAATCTTCTGAACAAGCAAAATTGCTCTTGAAGGTTGACGAAAATCAAAAACACCTAAAAGTTCGAGCAATAATTGCACCGATGAATTTTCAGCATAAATTTGATTTAGTAGAGGCAGAGCGTCATTGGGTCTTAGGTCAGCGATTTGAGGCAATTGACTTATACGATCGCGCGATCGCTGGAGGCAAAAAAAATGAGTACATTCAGCAAGAAGCTCTGGCTAACGAACTAGCAGCTAAATTTTATCTTGATTGGGGCAAAGAAAAAGTGGCTCAAGCATATATGCAAGAAGCTTACTACTGCTATGCCCGATGGGGAGCCAAAGCTAAAACCGATGACTTAGAAAAACGCTATCCTGAATTACTTCAACCCATCTTACATCAACACCAACTTAGCTTTAATTCCCTAGAAACAATTGCTAGTATTGCCCCCAGTTCGATATCTTTATCCGGTCAAACTTCCATTATTAGTAGAGCCAACATTTCCAATACCTTAGACTTTATGTCTAT
>NZ_JACKZS010000493.1 GCF_014222285.1 Nostoc sp. UCD121 | reverse complement strand
CTAGCCTTGATTGCGGCAGACTACACCATTGGGCAAGAAAGTTTTTATGTGGCGATTAGTCGAGCTAGGCATAACGTTAAACTTTATACTAAAGACAAATCAGAATTGCTGGAACTGGCGCAAGAGTCTAAAGCCAAAGATAACGCTTTAGAATTGCTGATGAATTCCTTAAAAGTAGAACGAATTCAGGCGAAAACTGCCTCGGTCACTCTAAGAGCTAATGAGCCAGTAGTAAAACTTGAAGTTGCAATAGCAGAGCCAGTACTAAAAGCTCAACCATCAATCACTGAACAAGTCTCTTTGTCAGTTAATCAGCCAGTTAGTCAGCCAGCCCCATTAGTTACAACGAGTTTAGAAACTGTAGCCAAACCCACTCTCCAAGAAAAACGTAGAGATGATAGAAAGCCTCCTGTTTTTTCAAAACCAGTATTAAAAACTGCTGTACCAACAGAAGCATTTTGGACACCAAATCAGACTGAAAAAATACCTAATTTTATTGAACCAAAGCACTGGCAAGAGTTTGAATCAAGTGCCATTCACCCAGAAATTGCAGCGCTAAACTTTGAAAGCCTTCAGTTCAACCATGCAGGTGGTGAGCATGAGGCTTGGGAAAGGCTGATGGTTAGTGAAAAACTTAATCGTACAAATACGGGGCGACTTAGCGAAGGGTTAATCAAAGCCTATTCTCACCTTGATGCTGGTGGTTGGTGGTGTGATGCTGGAGTTGACCCACGTTGTTTTAGAGATTTAACCCCAGGTGATAAACCTGCAAGCAAAAGATGGGGATGTTACAAGCCGAACACGCCTAGACCCAAAAAAGATGAGTCTGGGCAGATAATTGAAGGGAAATTCATTAAATATGAGCATCCCCCAAAGGTTGAATTAAGTATATTCTTGCTCAATGTCTC
>NZ_JACKZS010000599.1 GCF_014222285.1 Nostoc sp. UCD121 | reverse complement strand
ATTGAGTATTGTTGTTGAATCAGTTCAAAAAATTCTCTGGCGTATGCTACCTGTTCCTGGAGATATTTTTCATGGATGCGGAGGGTTTCGCCTTGTTGAGTGAAACTGCATCATGCTGCGCTCTAAACTTTCCATCACCACTAGTTTTAGCTGGGCAGCTTCTTGGGAAGATTTAGCGTTTGCAAACAAGGTGTTTTGTTGCTGCATCAGTTGGAAGAATGCTTTGGTGTATTCCATCTGATGGTTGAGGTA
>NZ_JACKZS010000492.1 GCF_014222285.1 Nostoc sp. UCD121 | reverse complement strand
TTTACTTGACGTTCAACTGACCCAACCCAGTTTTGAAGAACCGTATTTTGAACTTGTGGTAAAAACCGTTCATTTACCTGCGACAAAGCTTTTTGGGTGTTTTCAATCAACTGTTGTTGCTTTTCTAAAGACTTGCCCATTTCGCTAACTTGAGCAGCCAGTTCTGACAAGGATTCAGGTGTTTGTTCATTTTTTTTGAGACTGTCAACAAGTTTTTGTTGCGACTCTAGTTTAGATTGCAAAACAGCCACTTGTTTTTGCAAAGCTTCTACACTGTAAATTCGCTCATTACTTACAACTTCATTTTTCGGCGTTCGGGGCGCTAAACCTAATTTGTCAGTCAGTACTTCTCCATTTTTAATATGGAATACTTTTTCATTACCAATTTTAATAGAAATTGCTCCTTGAGAATTTTTCGGGTCAGACAGAGCTTTTTTTAAGTTCTCTACTATCGTTGGTGTTAATAAGTTTTTAGAGGGCGATTCTCCCAATCTTCCTTGATAAACTTTGCTAGAGCTAGAGTAAATATGAACATCCTTGCTGGGATCTAATCCTTTTTCTTTAGCTTTCGCATGGATGAGTTTCAGGAGAGATTCTAAAATGTCTAGATAATCTCGCTTAATTTCATTCGCTTCACCATCCTCAATCATTATTTTCACCTTTGATAATTGACTGAATTAACAGTTCGGGATTAATCGCTACTTCTGGCAAAACTATCCCACCGAGTTTATTAAGAACCTGTCTACCTTCAACTTCAATGTAAGCAAATTCTCCATCAATCATCACTGTTATCGATGATGTATTTTTTTCAGTATGAACTGGGACATAATCTTTCAAAACACCATTTAAAACAAAAATATTGGCATCATCTGCATCACCACTATAGACTTCAAGGCACTCAGGAAGATAGTTAGCATCAAAAGGCAAGTTATCC
>NZ_JACKZS010000491.1 GCF_014222285.1 Nostoc sp. UCD121 | reverse complement strand
CGGCTGTTATGAGGTACAGTAGCAGCAACTAGCAAACCAGTTTCTTAAATGTTGAGGATTTATTAAATCGAGTGCAACTGAGATTAGTTGATCAACCATTTCTGTTGTAGTCGGAGCAAAACTGCGTAAAAAAGATTTAAGCTGTGACCACCATAATTCAATTGGATTAAAATCGGGGGAGTATGAGGATAAACAAATAACTTTCGCACCTACAGCTTCAATCATTGGCACAATTGAATCTAGTTTATGTGCGGATAAATTATCCATTACTAACACTGCTCCTGACCATAAATTTGGCACTAAAAACTTCTCAATAAATAATTCAAACGCAATGCCATCCATTGAACCATTCATTGTCATTAATGCAACTACTTTTTTAAGACTAATTGCTCCAATTACTGTAACTTTTGAGCCTCTATAAAAGGGGTTAAGAGAGTAAGCTCTTGTTCCCATTTGTGAACGGGCATGAGTCCTCGTTAACCCAAGCAGGACACCAGTTTCATCCAAGAATACTAAATTTTCTGGCTCTATATGTTTGACCTTTTCCCAATAATCTAATCTTAAATTTAGGACTCGCTCTGTTCCTGCTTGGGTACTCCGCTTCGTTTTTTTTTCCGATTTAATCCTAATTTCTGTAACGCACGACACATTGCACTTTGACCTACCCAATTACCAGTCTTGTCTGCAAAAAATTCACACAACTCTATCAATGTTGCATCTGGATATGATTCAACTAATTCTCTCAACTCTATATCAGCATTTGTTAAATGGCTAAATTGTGGCTTTCCTCGCGGCTTGGATTGTAAATTTCCTTCAACTTTTTGTTGTTTTACAAGCTTTTGTACTAAACTCTTTGAGACGGAAAAGATGTTAGCCACTTTCCTGATTGAGATGTTTTTCTCAAGATGTGCTGCAACTATTTTTTCTCGAAGATCGACAGAGTAAGACTTCATTT
>NZ_JACKZS010000490.1 GCF_014222285.1 Nostoc sp. UCD121 | reverse complement strand
GGTACAATTAAACCCGGTCACTATAACGGACGCGATTTAACCGTTGTTAGTTCTTTTGAAGCAGTTGGTCAATACAGCGCTGGAAAAATTGACGACAAGGAATTATTAGAAGTCGAAAGTCGCGCTTGTCCTGGGGCTGGTTCCTGTGGGGGAATGTTCACGGCTAACACCATGTCTTCAGCATTTGAAGCCCTGGGAATGAGTTTGCCCTATTCTTCGACAATGGCAGCCGAAGATGCTGAAAAAGCTGATAGCACGGAAAAATCGGCTTATGCGTTAGTCGAAGCCATCAAAAAACAAATCTTACCCCGGCAAATTATCACTCGCCAATCTATCGAGAATGCTATCTCTGTGATTATGGCAGTGGGTGGTTCGACCAATGCTGTATTGCATTTCTTAGCGATCGCCCGCGCTGCTAATGTAGAGTTAACCCTGGATGACTTTGAAACAATCCGCGCCCGTGTTCCCGTTTTGTGTGATTTAAAACCAAGTGGTAAATACGTAGCTACAGATTTACACAAAGCTGGTGGTATTCCCCAAGTCATGAAGATGTTACTTGTGCATGACTTATTACATGGTGATAGCCTGACCATTAGCGGTCAAACCATTGCAGAGATATTAGCAGACATCCCCGAAGAACCATCTGCCAACCAAGATGTAATTCGGACTTGGAATAACCCGATGTATTCTCAAGGACACTTAGCTATTCTCAGAGGTAATTTGGCAACGGAAGGGGCTGTCGCTAAAATTACTGGCGTGAAAAAGCCTGTAATTACCGGCCCCGCACGGGTGTTTGAATCGGAAGAAGCTTCTTTAGATGCAATTTTGGCGGGTAAAATTCAAGCTGGTGATATTTTGGTTATCCGCTACGAAGGGCCTAAAGGTGGCCCTGGAATGCGAGAAATGTTGGCTCCCACTTCGGCAATTATCGGGGCTGGTTTGGGTGATGCGGTGGGATT
>NZ_JACKZS010000598.1 GCF_014222285.1 Nostoc sp. UCD121 | reverse complement strand
GCCTTGTTGCCAGTGGGAATGAATATCCGCTTGCGCCACTGGATGATTTCCGTGAAACATCCAACAGCCACAAGCCGATCAGCCAGGGAAAGAGCCTCAACCAATTCCAAGCGAGGTTCATTAGCAACATAAGAAAGACGCAACGTTACGCCACCTGGGAGTTGCTGTGAATACCCCTCGTTGAGAACTAACCAAACAAGTTCTGTGGGACTTAACAACTGATTCTTTAGCCCAAGTTGTTCCGTCACAGAC
>NZ_JACKZS010000489.1 GCF_014222285.1 Nostoc sp. UCD121 | reverse complement strand
GGAAAATTCTTAAAGAAAGAGAAGAAAAAATTAGAGAAATTGCACTTATTTTAGCTGGACAGTGTATTGCAATTTTGGGCGTTGCATAAATGCGGGATGATTTAATTCAATACGGGTATTTCCCAATACTTCAAATAATGAAGTAATAATCGAATTGAGTATTTCAGCATATCTACTGACTTTGAATAGCACAATGTTTTGCGGTGTAGTCGTGCTAAATAGTGACGCAAGCGGGTATTTTCGCCTTCAACTCTAGTCATATATGTTTTGCTCACAATTTGGTCTCCATTGGGGATAAAACTTGGGTAAACTTTCCAGCCATCTGTCACATAAAAATAGCTCTTCCAATGTTTAACAATTTCCCACAATGGCTCAAACGTTTCGGCACTATGGTCTCCTAAAACCCAGGCTAAAATACCCTGAGTAAAGTGATTTACTGCTGTCCAAAGCCAAATTTTGTTTTTTTTGACCCGATGAATGTCTCTAATTCATCCAGTTCTCCAACTTCTGGAATGATATCTTCTTTTGGCACGTCTGGAAGTTTTTCTCCTAATTTTTTGACCCAATAAATGATGGTAGTATGATGCACACCTTTAACTCGCTCAATCCCGCGAAAACCCATGCCGTTCAGGTACATTTTTAAGCATTCTTGTTTCACCTCCTCTGAATATCCTTTCGGCGGATTGTACACATCTATAAATTGGCGATCGCAGCTAGTACAGATGTGATTTTGTTTACCTCTTCGCTTTCCATTTTTCCGGATTTCCGTAGACCCACAGTATGGACATTGCACAGTATATAACCTCAACTCATCCCTCTATTATGCAACGCCAAAAGTCAACAAAGACCACAAATAAAATGTCTCTTCAGGGGTTTTATCCCCTGTTAAAGTGGTTGGGGATGTCAGAAGGATTAACCCCATTAGTATGGTCAACGGTTGCTCAATATGGTGCAATTACTAGCTCATTTG
>NZ_JACKZS010000052.1 GCF_014222285.1 Nostoc sp. UCD121 | reverse complement strand
ATATTAGATAATTAATCTCCGAAGCTATATTAGCTTATGGAAAATTACTCAAGCTTCATCCTAATTTAGTAAGTTAAAACTTGAGTAGAATAAGTTTTATTGAGAAACGTAGAGGCACTATTAATTGTCCATCTACGCCTATTTAACTGCCTTTGTTGAAGCTAATTTTTATGAAAAAACACTATTCAATAGATTGGCAATTAAATTTTTCAATTTATCACCTCCTAAACTAAAGTTTGGTAAGCCAAATGTTATGGAAGACCCGATAGTAAATTGTGACAAACTATATCTAGTTTTTTGTGAAGAAACATCACCACTTACAAGATTTAATGTATTGTCTGCCGCACTTTTGATATTAGTTTGCTGGATAAAAAAATTACTTCCACCAGGTATATTTGCGATTTGCCCAGCAGCTAGGTTTTCCTGTTCTTCTTCAGATAAATCACTGAGCCATTCAGGATTGTGGAATTTGGTATTTTCAGACATAGTTTTATTTGCTCATACAAAGACTATTTTTTACATTGATAAAAACTTTAAATGCTCTCCTTGCTGAGAGAGAAAGGTCTCAAGATCACCTTGTATTTGCACCTGACCTTTATCTAGTAGTACAATCCAATCGGCTCGATTAATTACGCTGGGACGATGGGTAATCAAAATAGTAGTTTTGCCTTCTCGGTATTGCAAAAGCCTGTCTAGTACATGAGATTCGCTGACTGGATCGAGTCCAGCGGTTGCTTCATCTAAAATCAGTACAGGTGGATTGGTAAGGATGCCTCTAGCGATCGCTAATCGTTGTCTTTGTCCACCAGAGATATTTGCCCCAAATTCCCCTAAAACAGTTTGATACTGATTCGGAAGTTGGCTGATAAACTCATCTGCATCCGCTATTTGGCAAGCTTTGACAATTTCCTCAAAGGAAATGTAAGGTGTTCCTAAACGGAAGTTTTCTAAAATTGAGCGACTCCAAAAATGAGGTTCTTGGGGTACATAGACTACTTGTTGTCGCAAACAATCCAGGGAAAGATCGTTGATGTTATAGAAACCAATGCGGATATTGCCAGAGTTAGGCTGATATAAGCCTGCAATCACTTTCGCTAAAGTACTTTTACCACAACCTGACTTACCAATCAAAGCGATCGCTTTGCCTCCAGGAAGTTTGAGAGAAAAATCTTCTAATAAATCAACTCTGCCAGGGTGGTGAAATTGGACATGGGAACAGCGAATGTCTGCATCACTAGAAATTTGAACAACCGGTTTTTGGCTACCTCCGACTACTTCCGGTGTTGCATCGATAACTTCCAGAAGGCGAGAAATTGCTGTTTGAGAGCGAAAATATTCATCTACTAAGCCAACCACTGAGTTAATTAAAGCCAGAACGTTGAACTGTAAGGCGTTAAAAGCTAGCATTTGACCAATGCTTAATTCCCTATTAATCACCAAGATACTTCCTAAACCAAGCAAAATCACACCACCAACGGTAGCTATAAGTTTGCTAATAGTACCGTTGATAATACCGATTTGGATGGTGCTAAAAGTCAAGTTAGCAAGGCGGCCAAAGCGGCTTTGAAATTCATCCCAAAATTGCGGAGCGGCATTTGTAGTTTTGATTACCTGTGCGCCCTTAAATGTTTCCACCAAAACACCTTGGTTTTCCGTTCCTAAAACTAAGAGACTGCGGGTTTTTTGTTGGAGGATGGGTAAAAAAGGTAGGGTAGAGAGGGTAATTAACCCAGCAAAAACGATGACTGCCATTGTCAGTTTCCAACTGTAAAACAGCATCACGCCAAAAGAAACCACAGCAACAAAAAACTGGCTAGGTAAAAGAACTACAATCTGTGATACCAACTGGTTGATGTCGTTGATATCTCGCAGACGGCTAGTGATTTCACCACTACGACGGGCTTCGTAGTAATTTAAAGGCAATTGGAGAATTTTTCGCCCAAATTCCAAGACTAATCCTAATTGCAGTCGCTGCCCAAAATGAGCAATCATAATCGCTTGCAATAGTTGCAAAGTACTGCCGAATAAGCTCATAACTACAACGGCTGAGATCACAACAGTGAGTAACTGGGTATCTCCACGCACAAGTACATCGTCTGTAAGCAGTTGGATCAAGACGGGAGTACCTAGAGCCAACAGACCTAAGACAATGTTGATTGTTAAAACTTGAGTTAGCAGTCCACGATAAGGCAAGATGCGTACTAAAAAGCGACTTAAGCCACCTTTTGCTTCTTCTGTGGGCTGCTCAAAAAAGCGGACTGGATCTGGCTCTAGTAAGAGCATCACGCCATTCCAAGCTTCTGTTAACTCTTCTCGGTTAACATAACGGATACCCACAGCTGGATCGGCAATGACGTACTTATTGCCGCGCTTGGTGTATAAAACAACCCAATGATAACCCCGCCAATGAATAATTGCTGGTAGATTGATTTCTGTGATTCTATCCACGATCGCAGGTGAAGCTTTCACTGCCCTGGCATTAAAACCGAGAGTCTCAGATCCGCGCTTTAAACCTAGCAAAGTTGTTCCTAGCTGTCCAGTTCCAACGGCATCTCGACTGCGATTTATGCTTAAAAAACGTCCGTGATGTTTGCAAATTGAAGCAAGGCTGGCGGCCCCACAGTCTTCTTCACTCAACTGCAAAACACACTGGTATTTATGGAATTTGAATAGATCGAACATGGTTACAGACCTATTGAATTAGTGATTAAAAATTTGTGATGAATCTGGCTTTGCGGAGAATGAACTGAAGCACCGTTTCTCGACGGGAAATTATATCAGCCCTACCTTCCATACCCGCTTTCAAATGACACTGGCGATCGCTTCTACTCAAATATGAAGTTTGTGGCTCAATAGTTACTTCATAAGCAACTACCTGGGCTTGGGCTACACCTGAATTCACATTGCTTTTTACAGGTAAAGTATCTGGTGCAACTGTTTTGACGGTTCCTTTGAGAGTGCCATAGTCTGGATAGGGACAAGCAGAAACTTGCATCTGAACTTTTTGGCCTGCTTTTACCTTGTCAATATCTTGAGCCGGCACACGAGCTTTAACTACTAAAGAAGCGTTAAGAGGAGCAATCTGAGCGATCGCTTCACTTGGTTGCACTACTTGTCCTGGGTTGCGAAGATTCAATTGCAGCAATGTTCCGGCGATTGGCGATCGAATCACACTCAAATTCAAGTCGGTTTGAACCTGTTGCAAATCTTTGCTGCTACTAGCGAGTTGCTTTTGGAGTTCAAGGCGCTGCTGGAGTAAAGTTTCTCGTTCTTTTTTCAAAGCGGCTAAAGTAGCCTCACCTCTAGCCTGTTCCTGCTTAATCCGTTCAGATGCCACTATTACAGCCGCATTACTGGCATTAATTGCGGTTTTAGCTTTTTCTAAATTCGTCTGTGCGATATTTAGGGCTTGTTCTTTGTCCTCCAAAAGATTTTTAGCACTAACTTTAGCTTCTTCTAGCTTCGCCTGAGCAGATATAACTGCTTGTTCTTTTTCCTCAAACAGATTGCGAGAAACCGATCCCGATGCGACTATCGGCTGCAATCGGTCACGTTGCACCTTGGCTACTTGCAAAGCTGCTTCTGCTTCTTGTACAGTTGCCCTTAAAACTTTTTCCCGTAGTAAGCGATCGCGTTGTACCTTGGCTAAGATTAAAGCTGCTTGTGCTTGTGTCATATCAGCCGCAGCTTTAATTTGCTGATCTTGATAGTTGCGTTGTGTCCCATTTAATTCAGCTTGTGCAGCAATAATCGTGCGGTTGGTTAAGTTTGTCTGGGCTGCAATCTGAGCATCGATTTCACGCAGTTGAGCATTAATTTGACTTTGTTGTAATTTACCTTGCTGAATACTATTTTCTAGTTGACTCTTTTGAGTCTGAAGGCGGGAATTATCAATTTGAGCAATCGCTTGTCCCTGAGTCACCACCTGATTTTCTTGAATATCAATGTTTTGAACGGTTCCAGCCATAGCAGACTGAACAACCCGTAGTTCTCCTACAGGTCGAATACTTGCAGGAACTTTGACCGTGACATTGTAACTGAGAATAGATGTAAGAGCGATCGCAGCCACAAAGGTAGTAACTAAAACTCCCCCGCCAATGTTAGTCCATTTGCTGAGATGGGGGAGAAACTCGCTAACATCAACTACATGGAGTTGTTCTGGATTGGGTTCATTAAACCTATTTCCAAAATAGTTTTCCTCGCAGACTAAGAAGTTCGCCATATTACATAATTTTTTGAAATGTATACATCAAAAGCTCAGATTTATCTAATATCAACCCCAATTCTTTTGCTGCAAAGCTGATTATCTTGCATAACTTGATTGCAAATCAGATTCCACAAAAAAATATATATCTTTGGTAATATGCCACAGGGCATAATAAGAATTAAATTCTATGTTATTTTTGCCAAGATTAATCAAATAGCTAATCACAGATTCGGCTTGTAAGTTAATCACAATGTGAAATGGGCTATCATCAGGAGTGTTTGCCAAATTCAAGAATGAGAAAGTAACATATACTCCTAAAAATTCCCAGCATAATGTTTTACGATTGTCTATAATAAGTAAAAGGGGAAGAGAAAGATATGCGCGACAAGATAAGCGAATTTATCTTTCTCAGGATTCAAACGCGGGCAACGCGGTAAAGAATACAGAGGAGAACGCTCAAACTCCCTCAAAGTCCTCACTTACGTTGAGCGAGTTACAATAAACTCCTCTGTCCCCCTTTTTTATTTATAAACAAAACAATCTTAACTACAAGCCTACATCCTGAATCTGGACGTTCGGCTTCTGTGCAGGGTCAAATAACAGGCAAGTATTGAAATTACTTATTTGGATTTATGGTCAGGTAATAAAGATAGTAAAAAAACAAGTGTTGCAAAAAATAGATTCACTCTTAGATGCTTGAAAACCTTAACTCACAACTTTTTCGTTAATACTCTTTTCGCCGAGGATTTTGATAGATGATGAAGATGTACAATATCTATCGGCTAAGTAGGGAAAACTCAAAATTTCCAGATTATCCAGCACCACCACAATGATAAAATTGGTGGTGCTGTGTAGTGAAAGTAGACAGGTAGTCTCTATGATAATCAGCTACTCAATTCAAAGTTGCAGATTTAAACTAATAAAAGTCAGACAAGCCAACAATTAAAAGCCAAAAAATACGGAAAATATTTTTGACGTTTTATTTTTGCTTTCTCTTTTTTCTCTGCCTAAATTCGCTAAATCCTTCTGATGATGTAATAGCTGATCTTTTAAAATTACCTGTGTAAATAGTCGATCTAAGCAGTAAACAGACCTGGTAATAAAGGAGGTAATGCAAGTGCAGGTATAACAGCAGCACCACCTAATTGTAGGCCCTGTGATGCTGATGTCTGAGTACCGTCATTTGATCCTTTACTGTTAGCTTCGCTGCCATTAGGCCCAGATCGGCTCGTTCCGTCTAACCTTGTAAGTCTTCTAGCGAAATTGCTCTGATTTCTCTGAGAGTCTACACCTCCAGCGAGTAGCTCTTGTTGTTCATTAAATAACTCAACAAACAACTCAGATGTGTTGATTTGATATGACATGATTGTTAGCCTCACTTACGAAATTAGGTATGTGACTACCTAAGACCCAACTATAGGCATTGTTTGTCATGATTTCATAAACCTGAAGACATAAAACCAAATTGTATTTTTGTTTCTTAAGGTAGATATAAAATCTTTAATTTTTTCTAGATATAGCAATGCCATAGAGCAAGAATGGTCAATCTTTGCTATTTTCAAACTGATTTCAACTATTTGAACATATATTTATAAACTTGGCATATCTAAAACCACTACTTTGACATCATGAGTGGGGAATCATTAATAAGTTTTACTTAAGTTCTTTCAACTAATACATAAGCAGTTGTGACAAAGAGACAACCTGTCGTAACGAATGGATAATATCAGGTTTTTCAAATGGAGCAAATAAGCTCAGTAAATTCTAGAGCGGTAAAGTCAGAAAGAACGCCGCAATGGTTAAAACGTTGTTAACCGCTCAAAACTATTGGCAAATCCCTCAAAAACCTGGTGTATTGTTTTAAACTCTAAGTTACTATAGTTAACTTTAAAAACTATGCTGACCCAAGATAAAAAACAACACGACTGGAAACCTATTATCAAAGCATTCGAGGTTGTCCTTGGCAAAAATGGTGTAGTGCAACGCCGTGAAGAACTTATTACTTATGAATGTGATGGTTTAACTGGCTATCGCCAACGACCGGCTGTAGTGGTATTACCTAGAACAACAGAACAAGTTGCACAAGTGGTAAAGATATGCAATCAGTATTCTATCCCCTTCATCGCACGCGGTTCTGGCACTGGTCTATCTGGCGGTGCTTTACCAGTGGAAGACTCTGTTTTGATTGTCACTTCTTTAATGCGGCAAATCATCAGCATTGATTTGGAAAATCAACGCACAATTGTTCAACCAGGCGTAATTAATAGTTGGGTAACACAAGCCGTTAGTGGTGCTGGTTTTTACTACGCTCCTGACCCATCTAGCCAAATTATCTGCTCTATTGGGGGGAATATTGCTGAAAACTCTGGTGGCGTACATTGTCTTAAATATGGTGTCACCACTAACCACGTTTTAGGATTAAAAATTGTCACGCCAGAAGGGGAAATTGTCGATTTAGGTGGACAAATCCCGGAAATGCCTGGTTATGATTTAACAGGTGTGTTTGTTGGTTCTGAAGGCACTTTAGGAATTGCCACAGAAATTACTTTGCGAATTCTCAAAAGTGCAGAATCAATTTGCGTGTTGTTGGCAGATTTTACCAGTATTGAAGCTGCTGGAGCAACTGTTTCTGATATCATCAGCGCTGGAATTATTCCTGGCGGTATGGAAATGATGGATAACTTCAGCATCAATGCAGTTGAAGATGTTGTCGCCACAAATTGTTATCCCCGCGATGCTACTGCTATTTTGCTAATCGAAATTGACGGTTTAGAAGTAGAAGTTGCAGGAAATAAGCAGCGAGTAACTGAAATATGTAAAAAGAATGGGGCGCGAAATGTCACTTCTGCTAGTGACCCAGAAACCAGATTGAAATTATGGAAAGGACGTAAAGCTGCTTTTGCTGCGGCTGGGCATTTAAGCCCAGATTATTATGTGCAAGATGGTGTAATTCCCCGGACTCAGTTGCCTTATGTTCTTCATGAAATTGAGGCATTAAGTGAACAATATGGTTATCGTGTTGCTAATGTATTTCATGCTGGTGATGGCAATCTTCATCCATTAATTCTTTATGATAATTCTGTGCCTGGAGCATTGGAACAAGTAGAAGAAATGGGTGGAAAAATTCTTAAACTTTGTGTTCAAGTTGGTGGTAGTATTTCTGGTGAACATGGCATTGGTGCGGAGAAAAGGTGCTATATGCCACAGATGTTTAGCCAAGTGGATTTAGAAACTATGCAATGGGTACGGCAAGTTTTTAATCCTAAAGGTTTAGCAAATCCTGAAAAGATATTCCCCACACCACGAACTTGTGGTGAAGCAGCAAATGCGTATGCTGTCAAGCAATTTGAAGGTGTGGAAAGATTTTAATAAAAAAGAATTCAGGAGTCAGGAGTCAGGGGTTAGGAATTAGAAGTTAGGAGTTTAGAATTAGAATTTGGAATTCTAATTTATTAGGTTTTGGTATCGTTAAGTATATTCATAACCAAAACTGGCTCCGTATGCTTTCAACTATTCTGACTCTTGTTAGCGCTAGCGGGGCGTTTAGCCCATTCTGAATTCTGAGTTATTAATCATCATTTCTTTACATCATCCGGAGGATTACAACTTTATTTTGTAGTTATATATATTCCGATCGCACTAGGTCACGCTTACAAATGAACCGGGTTGCTCGCCGTTGTGTTTCTTACTTAATGTGTTTGGGATTAGTAGCCACTTTAACAGTTTTTTCATTCTCTTCAGTTTCTTCACTCCCAGTTTATTCCCAAAAAGTAATTCCTTTACCTACAGAAATTCGCGGCGTTTGGCTCACTAATGTTGCTAGTGGTGTACTATTTGTCCCTTGGGGTATTAATCGGGCTATAAACCAATTATCGTCCCTCAATTTTAATACAATTTATCCTGTAGTTTGGAACCGAGGACATACTTTTTATAAAAGTGCTGTAGCTGAAATGACTACAGGCTCAGATACTCAACCTTTTCTCAATTTCATGCACGGTGGACAGGATGTTTTAACAAAGATAGTGACACTTGCCAAAAAGAAAAATTTGAGAGTCATTCCCTGGTTTGAATATGGGTTTATGACACCGCATTATTCACAATTAGCAAGGCGTTATCCCGACTGGTTAACAATTGGGCAAGAAGGTATAAAGTCTATCCAAGATGCACCACCAGAAGAAATTGATAATAGTTTAGTAAGTAAGCTGGCTTGGTTGAATCCCTTACATCCGCAAGTGCAAGAGTTTATCCGAGGGCTAATTTTGGAAGTAGTCAGGGATTATGATGTGGATGGTATTCAGATTGACGATCATTTTGGGATGCCAGTACAGTTTGGCTACGATCGCTTCACGATTGAACTCTACCAGCAAGAACACAAAGGTAAAAGTCCTCCCATAGACCCTTTTAACTCAGAATGGATGCGTTGGCGAGCAGACAAAATTACTGATTTCATGGCAGAACTCTATCAAGCTGTGAAGGCTGTGAAACCCAAAGTCAAAATATCCCTATCTCCAAATTATCAAGCTTTTGCCTACAAATACTATTTGCAAGACTGGGAGAATTGGGTAAAAAAAGGTTTAGTTAATGAGTTAATTTTGCAAGTTTATCGAAATGATAAAAGCTCTTTTATCGCTCAATTAGAACAACCATCTGTAAAATTGGCTCAAAGTCTAATTCCTGTACAAATTGGTATATCAACGGGAACGGTGCGTAATCCTGTAAAAATGGCACAAGTTAGAGAACAGGTTCAAGCAGTACGCGATCGCAATTTTAGTGGTATATCCTTTTTCTACTGGGAGAGTCTCTGGGGTTACATTGTACCGGAATCGCCCCAACAGCGACGCAAAGCTTTTTTTGAGATGTTTAATGCTAGAACTGTCAGACAATTCAAACCAAAAAAACTTTGATATTGTCATTTGTCATTTGTCATTTGTCATTTTCTACTCTGCTCCAATTCCCCATTCCCAATTCCCCTTAATGTCATTCGCGCCAGAAAATACTAGATTTAGCTTTACACTGCTGTGGACTCTCGCTACTTGTGGCGGTTTTTTATTGAGTTTACTTTTTATTGAAGTTGGCGATCAGGCAGATGTTGGGGTGCTAGAAGCAGCTATCGGCGGATTTGCGATCGCACTTCCTCAAGGTTGTCTTCTCAAAGACCCTGTATTTTGCATCAGGTGGATTTTGTCAAGTCTTTTGGGTTGGAGTATCATCACTGCGATCGGTATTGGTGCGGTAGGTTGGATTGTACCCAACATTCAGATTCTTCCTTTGAGAATCTTGTCGGGAGCGATTTATGGGGCACTTGGCGGCTTGGGAATTGGTTTGACACAATGGTTAGCAATTCCCCAGCCTGTGGCGTGGCGATGGATATTTGTCTCTTCGGTAAGTTGGGCTGTTGCTGTGCCCGTGGGTTCTACCGTGGGGATGATTTTGCACGACTTAACGCAACTATTCTTAGGCGAAGTTATAGGGTTAGCTATCACTTGGCTGCTAGTTGGTATCCTCACCGGAATGAACGCTCATAAATTGCGGTCGTGAGTTCCCATTACCCAGCCTTGCCCCAGAAATTTATTAAGAATTGTAAAATTAATTGATATAGTATGATAATTGTACCTAAGTATATGCAAAGATCTTGGAAAACTGTTCAAAAAATCATTAGATTTGCCCTCAACTGCAAATGTATTTTCGCCTTCAAAAAGCAGGATTTGTTAAGCTGACTTCTATTAGCTTTCCTAGATTTCTGACCAGAAGTAGAGAAAGATTTAAATTTCGATGAGCAACAGCTGACAATACTTTGCTATAGGCGCTAAAGTGCATCTACTACAAGCATAACGATAAGAGAGCGCCTAGAAGAGTCAGTAATACAGAAAGGGACTCTCGCATGAATAAAAATCCAGCAGAATCAACTATGGAGTTGACAAAATTATCGCCCCCTCAAATTATCTTTGGCACGGAAGTAGAGGAGAAAAATAGTAGTGAGCAATTTCTACTGAGCATGTACGATTCTGTGCAGGCATCAATATTTGTAGTAGATGTTCTAGAGGATGGAGATTTTCAGTATGTGGCACTTAATCCCACTCATGAGCGATGGATAGGTATTCGCTCAGACGATCTCCGAGGCAAAAAACCAGAGGATATTCTCTCCCCCATCGATGCTGCAAGGGTGCGTCAGCACTATGCTGACTGTGTGCTATTTGGTAAAACTATTTCTTACGAACAATGTTTGAAATTCCAGGGGGTTACTACTTGGTGGAGTACAACTCTCACGCCACTAAGGGATACTAACTCCCGGATTTATCGACTGATTGGTACTAGTAGCAATATCACCCCTGTGAAGCAAGCGCAAGAAGCAGTCGGACTCCAGGTTGAACGGGAGCAATTGCTAGAAGCGATCGCCGAACGAATTCACCAATCTGTAGAATTAGAGACAATTCTGCATCAGACAACAATTGAACTGCGGCAATTTTTGAATTGCGATCGCATTCTAGTTTATCGCTTCCAGGCTGATGGCAGTGGGGTAATTGTTGCCGCAAGCGTCGCTGCAAGCGATTCACTATTGGGAAAAAACATCATCGATCCCTGCTTTAGTGGCAATCCAGAAAACTACGGGCAAGGTTGCATTCAAGTTATTGAGGATATTTATGCAGCAGACTTGCATCCTTACCATATAGATTTCCTGGCATCTTTGCAGATTAGAGCCAATGTAGTCGTGCCGATTTTCCAAGAGCAAAATATGTGGGGGCTATTGATTGCCCATCATTGCCAGGAATCGCGTCAATGGCAGCAAGCAGAAACTGGCTTACTCAAACAGCTGGCAACTCAAATCGGCATTGCTGTGCAACAAGCAGAACTTCGTCAGCAGTTCAAGGATCTCAAAACCGAAATAGAGTTGCAAAAACAGAAGCACAAAAATCAGTTGCAGCAGGTACGAAACTTTCAAGCCTTGGTACGCCGGATGACAGAACAAATCCGCGATCGTCTTGATGAAGCTCAGGTGTTGCAGACTGTCACTCAGGAATTAACAGAGTTACTGAACCTAGAACGTTGCCAAATTGAACTCTATAGCCCCTGTCAAACCCTGGTAACTATTGCCTACGAGTACAGCATCAACCTACCGCAGTGTCAAGAACTGACTAGACAGATTACAGACCGTCTGGAAGTTTATCAACCCTTATTGCAAAAACAACCCTTGCAATTTTTGGAAGTTGCCCCTGGATGGCAACCAAAGTTGTTAGTTATGTCCCAGATGGCTTGTCCAATTTTTGATACTCAAGGGATTTTGGGAAATCTTTGGTTGACAAGACCATCACAAGAGGCATTTGATGAATTTGAAATTGAGTTAGTGCAGCAGGTTGCCAATGAATGTGCGATCGCAATTCGGCAAGCCCAACTTTACCAACAAACCCAGACACAGGTAAAAGAATTAGAAAATTGCGATCGGCTCAAAAATCAATTTCTCCGAAATCTCTCTCAAGAACTGCGAACACCAATAACTAGCATCAGCCTTGCAGTCCAAACCCTCGAAAGTGTCTTAACACCAGCAGAAATATTAGAGATAGAAATAGTTCCACAACTCTTGCAGATTCTGCATAACGAGTGTGCGCGAGAAAGCAAGTTAATTAACGATCTACTCAAACTCACATATCTCGAAGCAGAACCCGAACCCCCAACATTGATTGCCATTGACTTACAAAGCTGGCTTCAGCCCATTGTCGAGTCTTTTCGAGACCTCACCAACTGTCAACGACAGCAGTTAAAACTGAGTCTCGATAGCGCACTCCCGCCTTTAGAGACAGATATCACAGATATGGAGAGGATTATCACCGAACTACTCAACCATGTCTGCAAATATACCCCAGCAGGTGAATCAGTCACAGTCTCTACCCACTTAAGAGGGGATGCAGTAGAGCTTAATATTAGCAATTCTGGACTAGAGCTTACCAGCAATGAACTGTCACGCATTTTTGAGCCTTTTTATCACCTTTCCAAACACGATCCTTGGAAACACAGCGGCACTGGGCTGGAATTAGCATTAGTGCAGAAAATGGTCAGACATTTAGGCGGCTCAATTGATGTAGAGAGTGGAGCCGGTCAAACCACCTTCACCATCAAATTCTCCCTTTAATTCGTTTTTTGGGCGTATCACTAGCTAAATTCTCAGAAGTTGTGCTATGATGGTTATTGGTGTGGGTGACTAGCTCAACGGTAGAGCAGTAGACTCTTAATCTATTGGTTGCGGGTTCGATTCCCTCGTCACCCA
Organism: Nostoc sp. UCD121; assembly: GCF_014222285.1. Classification (GTDB taxonomy): domain Bacteria; phylum Cyanobacteriota; class Cyanobacteriia; order Cyanobacteriales; family Nostocaceae; genus Nostoc. The sequence goes on along the minus strand of NZ_JACKZS010000052.1, from coordinate 27,412 downwards.
CCTTTGAAGTATTTAATCAACTATTTGGTGCAGATTCTTTTGCAAATATAGAACTGCCTTTAATCTGCAACAAAATGGAGAGTAATTGTAAAAGGTTGTGAGTTAACCTCCGCAACCTAATATCTATAGATGAAATGGTTAAAGAAACGATTTTAGAATTTAAACTCTCGTCTACTTCGAGAACCGTAGTTTTGTAGGTTGGGTGCAGCGATAGCGTAACCCAACATAAATCGATACAGTTTAGATAAGACCAAAATACTTGTAGAGACGGCGATTTATCGCGTCTCGAAAACCCAAAATTTTTGCCAGTAGCCATTAACCCAAGCGTATTGCAACATAAATAAGGTGGTAATGTCGGGTTGCGTTTCACTCCACCCAACTTACATAAATAAATATATCTTTTAAAAAACTTTTGGTTTCAATATGGATGAGGTTTATATATTTAGGCTTAGGAAAAGCTAATAATTTTCAGCGCGTAAATCTTGAGTAATTAGGGCAGCATCATCTTTAAGATATCCTGCTATCACACAATCATCAATCAATTGCAGTACAAAGGGCCACAGTTCCGGCGCACCTGTTTCTACTGGTGCAACCCGTTTCATCACCTGATTGCGGCTAATGCCATGAATACGCCAAGTTCCGCCCTGAGTTTGCTGATTATGCAGCAAAGGTTGTATACGGTCTAAGGCTGCGGCAAATTTGGCGGTGGGTGTTTCTCCTGCTTCAAACTCATCCCAGAGTAAACGCAACTCGCTAGCTTGATCTGCTGGCAAAAGTCCGAATAAACGCAATGCTGCTTGTGCTTCTCTTACTGCTTTGCTGTCATTACCCTGCACATCGTAACAAAAGGTGTCACCTGCATCAATTTCTACCAAATCGTGGATTAGCAGCATTTTGATGGCATGGAATATCTCAACACCCTCTGGGGCATAATCTACTAAGGCGATCGCCATTACAGCTAAATGCCAAGAGTGTTCTGCACTATTTTCTCGGCGTGACCCATCCATAAGTAGGGTTTGCCGCATTATCTGCTTCAATCGATCAATTTCGATGATGAATTGAATTTGTTCAGCCAGCCGATTGATTTGCACCTGAATTTCTGATTGGGTGTGAGGTTTACTGGATTTTGGACTGTAGCTGATTATAATTCCAGAGGATCTGCAAGTGATCGTTTTTACATACCAATTAAAAAGCGCCTGGGAGTGTTGCCGTGTTTCCACCCCAAACGCTTTTTATTTTTAACTTGCTCCTCACACAGCTAAATACTATCACTGGTTCAATGAAAAGGCGATTAAAGTCAGTGACACTTTTAAAACTGTACCAACGATCCAATTTTTATATGCAAATTAAAAAATGCCCGGGAGTGTTGCCGTGTTTCCACCCCAGGCATTTTTTATTCTCAACTTGCTCCTCACACACAAATAAACCATATCACTACTTCTATTTAATGGCAAGTATATTGAGTGACATTTTTAAAACTGCACAAGCAATCCAATTTCTGACCAATTAAAAAGCGCTTGGGAGTGTTGCCGTGTTTCCACCCCAAACGCTTTTTATTTTTAACTTGCTCCTCACACACAAGTACAAGATATCACGAATTCAATTATAAAGAAAGTATATTGTATGACACTTTCTCAACTGCACACCTGGTAAGCAATAATTTAGTGTAAAAAGTGACGTACACCAGTTAAAACCATCAGCAAACCCAGTTCGTTAGCAGCCTTGATTGAATCTTTATCGCGCAGACTTCCCCCTGGTTGGACAATGGCTGTAATTCCTGCGGCTGCGGCTGTTTTCACAGAATCATCGAAGGGGAAAAATCCATCGCTGGCGAGAGTTGCACCTTTGGCTTTTTCTCCAGCTTGTTCTAGGGCAATTTTAACTGATCCGACGCGGTTCATTTGACCAGCACCTACTCCTAGTGTAGTGCGATCGCTAGTTACAACAATGGCATTAGATTTCACGTGTTTGCAAACTTTCCAAGCAAACAGTAATTCGGCTAATTCGCTGTCAGTCGGTTGACGTTCAGTGACTACTTGCCATTGGCTAGTATCAGCAATCACATCATCGCTAGCTTGGACAAGAAAACCACCTGCGATCGCTTTCACTGTATTCTTAGGGCCGCTACTCAAATCAGCTAGAGTCAAAACCCGCACGTTGGATTTTTTAGCAAGGATTTCTTGAGCTTCTGCATCACAACTTGGTGCAATCACACATTCTAAAAATGTTTTAGTTAACTCGCTAGCCGTAGCCGCATCAATGGGACGGTTGAGTGCTACAATCCCACCAAAGGCAGAAGTAGAATCAGCGTTGAAAGCTTTTTGATACGCTTCGAAAATAGTACTTCCCAATGCCGTACCACAGGGATTTGTATGTTTGATAATCGTTGCTGCTGGGGTATCTGTGAATTCAGCAATAATTCGGCGTGCGGCTTCTAAATCAACTAAGTTATTGTAACTAAGTTCTTTGCCTTGGAGTTTGGTTGCGGCTGCCCATCCCGTTGGAGTATTACCAGTTTGATACCAGGTGGCGGGTTGATGAGGGTTTTCGCCGTAACGCAGAGATTGCAATTGTGTACCGCTAAGGGTGTACTGCTGTGCATCTGCGAGGTAAGATGCGAACTGACAAGTCAGCGCTTGCGCTATCGCTTGATCGTAACTAGCAGTATGCGAAAATCCTTTTAAAGCCGCCTTTTGCCGAAACTCTAGGGATGCTACGCCGTTATTTTGCCGTAATTCCTCCAAATACTCGTCATACTGTGCCGGATCGCATAATACAGCCAGATGAGCGAAGTTTTTCGATGATGCCCGCAGCATAGCAGGCCCGCCGATATCAATTTGTTCAACAGCTTCTAATAATGTTACCCCTGGTTTAGCGATCGTTTCCTCAAAGGGATATAGATTCACCACCACTAAATCAATCGGGCGAATTTGGTTATTTTCTAAATCTGTAATATCTTGGGGAACATCTCGCCGTGCCAAAATACCACCATGAATACGGGGATGTAGGGTTTTGACTCGACCACCTAAAATTTCTGGAGAACCTGTATAATCTGCAACTTTGGTGACAGGCAGTCCCGCATCTTTGAGTGCTTGGGCTGTTCCCCCACTGCTGATTAAATCAAAGTCAAATTCTTCAACCAAGCTACGGGCTAGGTCAATTATACCAGTTTTGTTAGATACACTCAGCAGGGCTAGACGCGCCATTGATCAATTCCTTAAAATTAGGCTAGAAGCGAAGGATCTCAAGTTTTGCATAAGCCTTGGTTCACTTCAAGACCATGAGGAATTATTCTGAAATCCAGTAGTGGCGTGACAACGATAGGAGATGAACAGGTTCTCCGTAACTCCTTTGACATTGAACAGTTTGCGATCGAAAAGCAAATAATATGAAGGGTATGCAAAGATATTCATTTAGATATAGACATCTAAGTAAAAATTCGGTATGTGTTTATTATCAGGTTATTTACATATTTCCTGTTTTCAAGCTAAACATCTACGGCAATAGTCTACAACGAAGGCATAGAGATTCCTCCTCTTATACCCTGCCAAGTATTCCTTCTTTTCAAGCTAGTCTGAAACTAATTGTTTTTGTGAATCCTTATGCTCATAAATTTGTACAGAGGCTAAGACTTAGAAAGCCCGAAGTTGCATAAGTAACACTTGCAAGCTAATCAAATGAGTAATTTTGAAAGAAAAATTTGTAACCCTCAAGGGTGACATAAAAGTATGTAGAAACATCAACATTCGACAATTTTTTTGCCTTCAAACAGCATTAACAGCAACTTGAGAACTTAATTTACTGAAAAAATTGATTCAGGTAGGAAAAAATAATGGCAAATATCATTGGAACTAACGGTAATGATACCCTACTGGGTAGCGACACTGAAGACACAATTAATGGTAAAGCTGGGGATGATACCATCACATCTCAAAATGGCAACGACACCCTAACTGGTGGCGGTGGCAAGGATAAATTTGTCTACGAGTATGATTACAGATACAGTGACTTGAGTAACAGCACTGATATCATCACCGATTTCGGTGGCGTAGGTAAAGGCACAAACCCAACATTAGGAGTGATTGCCGAAGTCGATACCATAAAATTCCAAGGCTATGGCTTAACTGCCCGAAATCTGCTGCTTACCCAGAAAGGTAACAATCTGGAAATCACCTTTGAAAGCCTGACTGACGTAAAAGTCATCCTCAAAAACTTCAAATTAGAAAACTTAGATAACCTGAAAGCTTCTGGTACAAGACCAGCGATTGGTAATATCCTGTTTGATGGGCAAACTAATATTACCGACAGTTTTGATGTGTTTGATGCTAATTCCACTCAAACTAGTCTGTTCAATAGAAACACTGTTACCTTCCTCAATGACCTCAATAACAACATTAAAGGTTTAGACAATTCAGATGATGTGGTAAATGGTCAAGGGGGTAATGATAAAATCGATGGCTTGAGTGGCAACGACTTGCTGCGGGGTGGCGAAGGAAATGATACTCTAATTGGTGGTGTAGGTAACGATCTTCTCATTGGTGGTACGGGCAATGATTCCCTCAATGGTAATGAAGGAGATGATACTCTAATTGGTGGTGTAGGTAACGATCTTCTCATTGGTGGTACGGGCAATGATTCCCTCAATGGTAATGAAGGAGATGATACTCTAATTGGTGGTGTAGGTAACGATCTTCTCATTGGTGGTGCTGGTGACGATTTCTTAAGTGCTAAATTGGATTTTGATTCTTTATCTTTAGCAGATGTTCGTCTGCTAGATGGGGGTGATGGTAACGATAATCTCTCTTTTGGAGGCTTTTATTTGGAACGCAATGACCCTGCCCCCACTTACATAACTGGCAATAATACCCTCAATGGTGGCGCAGGTGACGATCGCTTTAATATTTACTTTTCAAAAGCAAATAACCTGCTAAATGGTGGTGACGGCAACGACACGTTCTCCAAAAACTACAGTGGCAATGATACGGTAGATGGGGGCGCAGGTAACGATTCGTTGTCCTATGACACTAATTATTACGATGTAACTCAGGGAATCACTTCGACATTCAATGCTACTACTAACAGTGGCTCGATTACGGCAGGCACGAATCGGCTTAGTTACAAAAATATTGAACGATTAGATATCACAGGTACAATCTACAATGACTTAATTGTGGGGAGCAGTGGCAGCGATACGCTCAACCCAGGCAATAGGGGTAATGATACGGTAGATGGGGGAAGAGGTGACGATTTGTTGACCTTCGTCAGTTACTATGAAACCGAGGGAATCACAACGACATTCAATGCTACTACTAACACTGGAACAATTACGGGAGGGACAAATCGGGTTAGTTACAAGCATATCGAACGATTAAATATCACAGGTACATCCTACAATGACTTGATTGTAGGGAACAGTGGCAACGATACGCTCAACCCAGGCAGTAGTGGCAATGATACGGTAGATGGGGGAAGAGGTGACGATTTATTATCATATAGCCCCTTTTATGTCGGTCTTAATGAGGGAATCACAACGGCATTCAATGCTACTACTAATATTGGAACAATTACGGCAGGCACGAATCGGCTTAGTTACAAGAATATCGAACGATTAAATATCACAGGTACATCCTACAGTGACTTGATTGTGGGGAGAAATGGCAACGATACGCTCAACCCAGGCAGTGGTGGCAATGATACGGTAGATGGGGGCACAGGTGACGATTTGTTGACCGTCGATTACTACTTTGGTGCCGAGGGAATCACAACGGCATTCAATGCTACTACTAACACTGGAACAATTACGGAAGGGGCAAATCGGCTTAGTTACAAGAATATCGAGCGATTAAATATCACAGGTACATCGTACAGTGACTTGATTGTGGGGAGCAATGGGGATGATAGCATAACAGGAAACTCTTTTTTCACTGTCGGGTATCGTGAAGTTAGTTATGTTGGGTATATTGCTGGCAATGACACAATAGATGGGGGCGCAGGTGATGATTTCTTGAGGGTGGATAATATCGGTGGTTCGCAAATCACTTCGACATTCAATGCCATCACTAACACTGGCTCAATTACATCGGGGACAGATGGGGTTAGTTACAAGAATATCGAACAATTAAATATCACAGGTACATTCTACGATGATTTGATTGTGGGGAGCAATGGCAATGATACCCTCAGTGGTACTAGTGGCAATGATACCCTCACAGGTGGTAAAGGTAATGATACTCTCTATGGAGGAATTGGTAGTGATACCTTTACTTTCAATAGTTTCAATGAAGGTATAGATAGACTTTATGACTTCGACAAGAGATTTTATGACTCCGATCTGACTAATGAACTGATTCGGGTATCTGCTACTGGTTTTGGTGGGGGATTATCACCAGGTGTACTTCAGCAAAGTCAGTTTAGAATCGGAGCATCTGCAACCACTAACACTGAACGATTTATTTACAACGATGTTACAGGTGCATTGTTCTTTGACCAAGATGGTAGTGCGATCGCCTTTACTCAGGTACAATTTGCACAACTATCTGCTGGTTTGTCACTAAGCAAAAATAATTTTGTGGTTGTTTAATTGTGATTAGCGCTCTATCACTCTAAGCAGAGAAAATAGAAAATTGTCGGATTGCGAGGTATCTGAAATCGCAACTCGCATCCGATTCATTCGGAGAAATAAGAGTGATATATATACAATCCTTTATTTGGAATAGAATAGAAATCTCGCCCGTCTTATAACGTGCAAGATTCCCAACCCATAAACAGTATTGAATGGATACCGTAAATAATTGCTAGCTTTGAGCCGAGCGATTACACCAGAAATACAGTTAACTTGATTAAAGATGGTTGAAAGTTGTAAAACAATCAACCACCCATAGATCCAATCAATCCCAGTCAAAATCAAGGATAAATTCGGAATTACCTTAAAGTCTTGAGGTTGACAAATTACCGACACGTTAAAAGCTTTATAGCAGTTATCCAAAATTACAAAAATCATCTACGCGGATATCCCGCCAAATATCAGAAATTTGCCAGCCGGAATTGCCAACAGACTGGACTATGGGATTATCGCGCAATGGAATGTAGTCAGGTTCTCTCGGTTCTGGAATCGTTACTGGTTGCTCATCAACCACAGGGGTTGAAAAATTGACGGTATCAGCTTGAAGATTTTGGTCTTCAGCGTCTTGGATTTCCATCATTTTTTTCAGGGTCAGCGTGTCAGATTTTTTGATGATCTTCATATTTATTAATTAAAAGTTTTCATTCACTGAATATCAAAGCCATTAGCTAAAAAATCAGATGACAACAGAGTTGTAAAAAGTCGTGGGTGAAATGAGTGTTAATAATTGCACGGAATAAACAAGATACACTAAATCTATGGAAAATACGAGTCCCCTGCTGAGGAATTTCTTAATTTAGTGCAAATCTCTATTTTGGTACAGATGCATTAGCATAATTTTGCACAAATGCTTTGAGCAATTTACACTACTGCTTTAGAGTAAGTCCAAGGCCGTTTTGTGTTTTAGACTCAATCAAGCCTGATAATAGAGGGTTAAGAGTTCTCGCTGTAAAGGAGCATTGAGAAACTTGTCAGGTCATAAAGGAAAAATCCTGGTAGTAGATGACGAAGCGAGCATACGTCGGATTTTAGAGACGCGTCTTTCCATGATTGGCTATGATGTCGTCACAGCTAGCGATGGTGAAGAAGCTTTGTCAACTTTTCGTGTATCCACTCCTGACTTAATAGTCTTGGATGTGATGATGCCAAAGCTCGATGGCTACGGTGTATGCCAAGAATTGAGGAAAGAGTCAGATGTACCAATTATTATGCTTACAGCTTTGGGAAACGTAGCCGATAGAATTACTGGGCTAGAGTTAGGTGCTGATGACTACATGACAAAGCCTTTCTCTCCCAAGGAGTTAGAAGCTCGGATTGCCTGTATACTAAGGCGATGCTCCCATAAAACTAGTGTCAATACCACTCCTAATTCCACGATAATTCATGTGGGCAATCTCAAAATTGATACAAATAAGCGGCAAGTCTATAAAAATGAGCAGCGCATTCGCCTGACGGGTGTGGAATTTAGCTTACTAGAGTTGTTAGTGAATAATTCTGGAAAAGTTTTTTCCCGATTAGAAATGTTGCAGCTATTGTGGGGTTGCGTACCAGGACTTCATTTAGACACCCGTGTAGTAGATGTGCATATCTCCCGATTGCGGACAAAGGTAGAAGATGACCCCAACTTACCAGAGTTGATTATCACAGCAAGAGGTAGTGGTTATTTTCTCCCACGAATTGTTGAATCACAGTAGGAGGAAATTGAAGAAGAATTCCGAATCCAAAAATCAGTGCTTGATTTAGCTCTACGCAAAACCCAAAACAAACCATTAGATAGATGAAGAATGAATCAGCTGATGGTAGTTTCAGATGATGAAAAGTCAGTAATAACTCCATTGCAAAAAAGTAGCTATTATGATCGTTGTCCATCATCTTAACAACTCGCGATCGCAGCGCGTGCTATGGCTGCTTGAAGAATTAGGGATCGATTATGAAATTAAGTTCTATGAACGCGACCAGAAGACGATGCTGGCACCGGCATCCCTGCGTGAAGTCCATCCCCTCGGCAAGTCACCAGTAATCACAGATGCAGAAAATACTGTAGCTGAGTCGGGCGCTATCATTGAATACATCGTCGAGCGCTACGGTAATGGTCAGCTAATCCCGCCATCTGGTACACCAGAGCGTCTGCGCTACACTTATTGGCTGCATTATACCGAAGGCTCTGCAATGCCACCTCTGGTAATGAATCTCGTCTTTAACCGTTTTGGTGTAGGAGACAGCGTAAACGAAGGATTTATCGCACCCCAGATTAAGCTTCACTTTGACTATATAGAAGGTGAACTTGGTAAGAGTACATGGTTTGTAGGCGAAGAATTCACCGCCGCCGATATCCAAATGAGCTTTCCTTTGGAAATAGTCGCTATGGAAGCCGAACTCATCTCAAGCCGACCGAAAATTAAGCAATTTATCGAGCGCATTCATGCGCGGCCTGCTTACAAACGCGCTCTTGAACGTGGGGGCAAATACGACTTTGCTAATAGCATTCAATAATTCTTGTACCCATTTCGGATAATTAGAAACTGGTTAATGTTGTATTTAGATCATCATCAGTCGCATCTTTTTCTAATTCAGTAGAAGTTGACAGAAGCTTTTGGAGTTAATTTCAGAAGTTAGATAAGAAACAGCCACCCCCAATTCCACAAATCCTGCTGAAGCAGCAACAGCTTTTACATTTATAGGCATTAACTAGCAGTTTCTTTAATCAGTGCCGTAGTTCCTTGAACGTCCGGTAGATTGGTAAAGATTATGGTATCATTGCACCACAATGATACCGTAATTTTGTCTAGATATAGAATTCTATCGCTCTGCCAACGGTAGATTATTTCTGAAAGGAGTTTGCTGCAATGTCCACAACACCAACTACTCGACTAATTTTGGAAACCTTACTCCCCCATCTGAAAGTAGCAGCAGCTTATGCCCATTTTCTTCAACCAAAAATTGCTGCACTTCCTGCCAAAGGAGAAGGAAACAACTTTTTTAGTGCTGCACTTACTGATGCGGATGTAGCTATTCAAAATCTAGTAGAAGTAGTATTACTGGGCACTTTTCCAAATATTCGCTTTTATGGAGAAGAATATGCAAGTTCTAACAACACAAAGTATTTTCGTGCTACCGAACTCGGTTCAGAAGGTGATTACTTAGTCACACTCGACCCAATCGATGGTACAAAGTTTTACATGGATGGACATTCTAATTACCAAATTATTCTCAGTATTTTAAATTCAGATGACTTTGAAGCCGTAATCGCAATTTCTCCTGCCCAAAACATTTATTTTTATGCCCTTCGAGGTGAAGGTGCTTTTAAAGGGACTCTGGAGATGAGCCTAGAAGCCTGTGCCCCATTAAATATAACATCTGCCAAACCTGCTATTTTGTTGGGATGGGCAATGAATTCTATTGGACATTTACTAAAAGATCGATATCAAGTAATCGATATAGCGACTGATTACTCTAGTGATATTCAAATTCCTAATCTTAATGGTATTCTCACTGGTGATTTGAGTGGAGCAGTGATTAAATCGGGTAAATTTATTGATGTTGCTGCACTCGCTTTTATTGTGAAAGAGGCTGGTTGGATTGTAACTACTCTTGACGGTTCGACTTTACCGCCACTGCATACTTGTCAAAACTATAGTCTGCCTGGATTAATAATAGCTACCTCAAAATCTGTTCATCAAGATTTACTGAAAGCTATGCAAAGCCTACCTGTTTGAGGGTAAATAAGTAATTGATTATTTGCTAACTATCCCTAAACAAAATGAAAATCTGTATTGTTGGCGCAGGTGCAATCGGTGGATATTTAGGGGCAAAACTGGCACTGGCAGGGGAAGCAGTGACGCTGATTGCACGTGGTTCCAATTTAGAGGCGATTCAAAAAAATGGGCTGAAGCTGCTCATGGCAGACGGTTCTAGCCAAATTGCTACTCCGTCTCTGGCAACTAGCAATATTCAGGAAGCGGGACCACAGGATGTAGTAATTTTAACTGTCAAGGCTCACAGTGTGCCTGCGATCGCACCTTTTCTCCCTGCACTCTACGATGCTCACACGATGGTGGTGACAGCCCAAAATGGCGTTCCTTGGTGGTACTTTCGTCAACATGGTAGTGAGTATGAAGGTACGCGGATTCAATCTGTCGATCCAGATGGGATTATTGAAGCTAGTATCGGTGTTGAACGCGCTATTGGTTGTGTGGTTTATCCGGCAACAGAGATAATTGAACCGGGTATGATCAAACATATTGAAGGTGATCGCTTTACTCTCGGTGAAATCGATGGTAGTAAAAGCGATCGCATCCAATTACTGGCGCAGACTTTAAAACAGGCAGGATTCAAAGCACCAATCCGCAATCAAATTCGCACGGAAATTTGGATCAAGTTGTGGGGTAATGTGGCATTTAATCCGATTAGTGCCCTGACTGGTGCTACTTTAGAGGATATTTGCCGCTATCCCCTCACGCGTGAACTAGCGCGGCAAATGATGACAGAAACTCAAGCGATCGCAGAAAAATTGGGTATAAAGTTTGGTATTAGTTTAGAGCAGCGAATTAATGGGGCAGAAAATGTTGGTGCCCATAAAACATCTATGCTACAAGATATTGAAGCCGGACGCGCTACGGAGATAGACGCTATTGTTGGCGCGGTGGCAGAATTGGGAAAACTTACTCAAATTCCCACACCTTATATTGATGCTATTTATGCCAGCGTTAAGCTGCTGGAGGCGACCAAAGTCAGAATTTAACAGTCTCTAATTACAACATTTCATTAATTCATAAAAAATTCTCTGCGTACCTCTGCGCTTACCTCCGCGCCCCTTTGCGTTTAAATTTTAAACCACGATTTTACGCGTTTAAGGTGCAGAATTTAAATTATATAATTATCAACTTTATGAAGAAAAAAGTATGGCTATCAACAATACTAGTTGTAGCAGTAGTAATCAGCATCATCATCGGACATAACAATTCTCTCAAAGCTGTCTCATCTTTAGGGAAAGACACCCTGACGATGATTACTTCCCCAGATTATCCCCCTTATGAGTTTTATGATACTAAAGGAGGCGATGTCTACGACGGGCTACGCCTACGCCAAATCGTTGGCTTTGATATAGATATTGCCAAAACCCTGGCTGAAAAGCTAGGGTTTAAACTTCAAATAATGGAATCCGATTTTAATGGATTGATCCCTGCACTCCAAGCAAATCGCGCTGACTTTGTAATGGCTGGGATGACTCCGACTCCAGAACGTCAGAAAAATATTGATTTTTCAATTATTTATTACGAAGCCAAAGATACTATTGTCGCTTCCAAAGGTAGCAACCTCAAGCAGCCCCAAGATTTATCAGGAAAAAAGGTTGGGGTACAACTAGGAACGATACAGGAACAAAATGCCCAGAAAATTGCTAAAAAAGTTGCGGGTATTCAGCTAAAACAACTCAACAGAGTGCCGGAAGTAGTTCAAGAAATCAAATCTGGGCGGATTGATGCCGCAATTGTTGAGGATACCGTCGCTAAGGGATTTGCCCAAGCTAACCCAGATTTAGAATTTAATACAATTCCCTCAGAGGAAGCAAGTGGATCTGCGATCGCTTTTCCTAAAGGTTCTTCTTTTGTAGAACCCTTTAACAAAGTTCTTCAACAAATGAAGGACGATGGCACATTGAATAAACTTGTCGCCAAATGGTTTTCAGAGAATACCGCCGCCAATCCTGCATCTTCAACTCCTGTCAAAGGCGGATTGAATCTAGACTTTACCAGAATTCTTCCAGATATTCCCTTTATTTTGTGGGGAATCCCTTTAACTTTGTTGTTCACGCTATTATCTGTAACCTTGGGGTTAATCTGGGGAACAATACTATCTCTATTAAAAATTCTTGGTATCAAACCGCTTACCTGGGTTGCTAACGCCTACACCTCTGTTTTTCGAGGTACACCTTTGTTATTACAGTTGGCGTTGGTTTACTACGCAACACCCCAGCTTACAGGCTATGACATTTCCGCATTGCAAGCAGGGGTGTTAACTTTTACCCTGAATTCTGGCGCTTATATGTCGGAAACCATCAGAGGTGGGATTCAAGCGGTGGATAAAGGGCAAAGTGAAGCAGCGATGTCTATGGGTGTTCCTTTTTGGTTGATGATGTGGGATGTGATTTTACCGCAAGCATTGAAGAACATTCTCCCAGCATTGGTAAATGAAACTATCGGATTGCTCAAAGATTCCGCGCTGGTGTCAACCATTGGGGTGGTGGAAATATTACGCAGTGCCCAAATTGTTGGTGCAAACAAATATATTTATTTTGAACCACTGTTATTTGCAGGTTTAATCTACTATGTTTTGGTGATGGGTATGACTTTGGGTGCATCAGCTTTAGAAAGGAGGTTACGGGAAAGTGAATAATGTAGTAATTCGCACGGAATTCTTATCTAAATCCTTTGGCAAACTCGACGTACTCAAAGATATTTCCACTGAGTTTTACCAAGGCGAAGTGGTTGCCATATTAGGCCCTTCTGGTTCAGGGAAATCTACCTTTCTGCGATGCATAAACTTGCTAGAACAACCCACCAGAGGCAGAATCTACTTTCATGACCAAGAAATTACCAAGCCTAAAGCAAACATCGCTAAAGTGCGCCAGCATTTGGTGATGGTATTTCAGCATTTTAATTTGTTTCCCCACATGAATGTGCTGCAAAATGTCACCTACGCACCTATAAAGGTAAAAGGAATAAACAAGCAAAAAGCAGAACAACATGGCTTAGAATTGCTTGCTAAGGTAGGTTTAGAAGAAAAAGTGTCTGTCTATCCCTCCAAATTATCTGGGGGACAAAAACAGCGAGTAGCGATCGCCCGTGCATTAGCAATGGAACCTGAGATGATTTTGTTTGATGAACCCACCTCTGCACTAGATCCCGAAATGGTTAAGGATGTCCTAGAAGTGATGAAAGCTTTAGCGCTATCTGGAATGACAATGGCGATCGTTACCCATGAAATGGGCTTTGCCAAAGAAGTTGCCAATCGGATTATGTTCCTCGACCAGGGAAGTTTAGCAGAAGATACTACCCCTGGCGAGTTTTTTCAAAATCCTCAGTGCGATCGCGCCAAGCAGTTCTTGGAAAAAATGCTGTAGAACATCTGAAATTCGCCGCTTTTTTGTATTCTTGAAACTTTTCTAAAACAGGGCGAAGGTTTGGCATTTCTTTCTGACGGTACAAGACAAATAATTAGAAATTGTGCAAATTAAGAGTAGTGTAAATATCAGAAACTATGGACGCTGCTAAACGCCTCGCTACTCTCAATCGCATCCGCAAACTCAGCCGTTTGATGGATACATCTATACGCATCCCTCTAACAGGTTTTCGTATTGGAATAGACCCAATTATCGGTTTGGTTCCAGGTGCTGGTGATTTAATCAGTACAGCGTTTTCAGCTTACATCATATTTTTAGCTACCCGTTTTGGCATTCCACGTCAAGATTTAGCCAAAATGATTTTTAATGTTGGTTTGGAAACAGTCGTTGGTACTGTGCCTTTAGTGGGTGATTTATTTGATGCTTTCTATAAGTCTAATATTCGCAATTTGGCAATTTTGGAGCAACATTTGACAGTAGTTGAACCAAAACTCAAAGAAGTGTCTGATGAACTTTACTCTGGTAAGTTCAGCCAAGTTTAAGCCTATACTCATTATTTTTCAACCAGTTCAATTGTGCATTTTAAAAGCTCTCGCAGAAAATGGGGCAAAGCCTTACTCAACTCTTGTTTTGCCCTTGGTTCTAAACAAGCGACAATATGCTGATATGAAACTGCATGATGTAAAGCACATAAAGGTTTGGTTAATGTCCAAGCTTCTAGTAAACATGACATTGGTTCATAAGCTGTCCATTGGGCTAAATATTCCTCTTGTAAATCCTTCAGCGCACTCACTGAACTCGCGATCGCAAATCAAATTTGGCAATATCCTGCAATGGCAATGAATGCGTCAACCGCCGTTATTATCCCTACTTTCTCAACCGAAAACGCACCGGCATTCTATCAGGCGGATAAATCAAAAGGTTTTGCTGTAACTGTTCCAGAGATGAGCGACCGTTGACCAACTCCCAGTCAAAGTAGTAAAGCAGTAGTGCCAGCATCATCGTTCCTTCTAGCATTGACAAATGCTCTCCCAAGCAACGATGAGAACCTGAGCCAAAGTCTATCATTGGCAGTTGACTATTTTCCTTACTCTTGTCTAACCAACGCTCCGGCAGAAATTCATCGGGATGCGAATAGACTTCTGGATCTCGTCCAGCAGCAAGCATTGACCAGAATATTTTCGTGCCACGAGGAATAACCGTACCCTCAATAACAGTGTCACGTTGAGCCTCCAATGAAGTCGAGCCAGAGGCGACGGAATAAAGGCGCAAAGTTTCCTTGAGAATAGCGCGGATGTAATTCAATTCCTTGAGGCTTTCTCCATTAATACTGCCTTGACTTTCCCAAGCTTGGTCAACAACGGCCTGTGCTTGCTGAAAAACTCTTGGATTTAAGGCCAACTCTCCTATTGCAAAAGATAAAGTATGAGCCGTGGTATCAGTACCAGCGATTAAAAGTTCAATAACTTCTGCTATCAGTGTTTCCCGATTGTATTTTGGTTCTTTGGCAGCTATTTTCACTAACATTGATTCTTGGAACAAAGGACTTACCTGTGGTAAATCGGTCTGATTTTGTTCTCTCATCTGTAAAGCTAAGTCTACACGGGGAGTAATAAACTCTTCTAAATATCGCCTTGCTGCCCAATAATCTCGTGAGTTCTTAGTTGGCAGATACTTCATCCATATCTTCTCGCCAGTAGCTACCCGTAGAAAGCGATAGCCGACAATAGACATCGCCTCGTACACCTTGAGAACATCAAGGGGTTGTCCTTCATGAGTAGGAATGTTTTTATCTACAGGAATACCCAGTACAAGAGAGGAAATCACCCTCATTGTTAGTTCTACAAATAGAGGATCTACCTGAACTTCTGGCGAGGCATTTGACTGAATTTTCTCAATTACTTGTTCGCAAGCGTGACTAATAATTTCCACATATTTGGAAAGACCACTAGAACTAAATTCAGGGTTCCAAGCCTTGCGTCTGTACTGCCACTCACTTCCATTTTGACCTAAAAGAATGGGCCCACCAATGTCGTTCCAAGCTTTGCTCGCTCGCTGTGACCTAATTAGGCTACCGTCTCTCATCCCATTAACAATGGTGTCTTCGATAATTTTTGGTTTACTCAAAACGAGAACTGGAAAGCCAGCCCAGTAAACATACATTGGGCCTAGCTGCTGGCTCCAATCAAACAATAGTTGGAAGAATTTCTTCTCTTTCACTGCTGCTAATACTTGAGGAATATTTCCTAATAGCCAGTGCCTTTTAGGAGAGGGCAAGGACTGTAGAGATTTGTAAGTGTTCTTTTGTTTCCACCACCGCCAACCAAATATTCCCGCTGTGCTAGTAATGCCTAAAGCTGTAACTAAATATGGAAATGAGTCAGAAAAAGTAATTTGAGCAGCAATCTCTTGGAACATAAATCCGCCTTTGCCCAACAAAACTTAGATTATTCAGATACTACCGTATTGTTTCCAGATTGGTTTACCGAGGTTCTCAGTTGAGTGGTTTCTAAAGAAAATCTAAAGGTAGCAAATAGCGATCGCCTGAAAACAGGATAATGCAACTGAACAGATTAATTCTTCCCATTCAATCTAGAACTATGGCATCTACACCTAAAATCCTTGCCTTTGCCGGCAGCACTCGGATTGATTCTTACAACAAAAAATTGGTAAAAATCGCGGCATCTGGCGCTCAGGCGACAGGCGCAGAAGTGACTTATATAGACCTGCGCGATTTGCCTCTACCTCTGTATGATGAAGATTTGGAAGCTCAAGAAGGACTACCTGCCAACGCCCGCACTTTTAAGGACTTGATGATTTCTCATCAAGGATTGCTGATTGCTTCGCCGGAATATAACAGTTCACTCACAGCAGTTTTGAAGAATGCCATTGACTGGGCATCCCGTCCAGCCCCAAATGAAGCACCATTGGCTGCTTTTGCAGGTAAGGTTGCTACTATTATGAGTGCTTCCCCAGGCGCTCTTGGTGGTTTGCGTGGCTTGGTTCACCTGCGGTCTATTTTGGGAAACATCAAAGTTTTGGTACTTCCCGACCAAATAGCAGTAACCAAAGCTTACGAAGCCTTTAATGGTGATGGGACATTAAAAGATGCTAAACAGCAAGAATCTGTTCAGCAGTTAGGCGCTGGCTTAACAAAGATATTGCTGAAGCTTAACTAAATTCTTCAGGTGTTCAGTAAATAGCGAACACCTATCATTAAGAGTTAAGGATGATTGCAAAAAGAAAACCTATACATCCTGGCGGATTAATCAAGCGTTAGTACCTGGAACCGCTAAATATCACAATTACTAACTTTGCTGATATTCTTAATGTGTCTCGTAAAACTGTATCTGAGATAGTTAACGAGCAAGCAAGTGTTACGCCGAATATGGCGCTTCGTTTGGCTATTGCTTTGCAAACTACTCCTGAACTTTGGTTAAATCTCCAAGAAAAATATGATCTTTAGTGCGCTGCTAATGAATCAGAGTCTTGGAAAGATATAGCACCTATAAATTTACAAGCTTCCTGAGCAACAAGATTTCCGACTTCTTAAATCAATCGGGAATCTGGGCATTTCAATTCTCACAAATTATAAATTAATTTTCTTGGAAAAAATTGATTTAGGCAGCATTCCATGCACACCTTTTTGGGGACTGTTCACAACTTGAGTGATATGAAAATTCACAGCTAAACTACATAACACATAAGCATCTTCTGGCGACAAATTTGCAAAGCGTTCCAGAAAATCAATCATGTTTTTTAAAGCTAATTCTAAAGCTTCATCTAAGGTTTGGGCAAACCCCATTGTAATGATATGAGTTGGAGTTTCAGCAATTGGTGTTGTCAGTTTTAAATCCTTGCGAAGTTTGAGGGTAATTCTACCATTCATGGAAGTTTCAATGGCGGTAACATTTACTTCGCCATCTCCCTGTGCAGAATGTCCATCACCAATAGAAAATAATGCACCTGGTACGAAAATTGGCAAAAATAAACGAGAACCAGCTTGTAATTCCCGGTTGTCGATATTACCACCGTAAGAACCTGGTGGGACAGAAGTTCGGGAGGTTTCTGGAGTAGCGACACCAAGAATTCCAAAAAACGGTTTGAGGGGAATTTTTATGCCAGCACCCGCCGGAAATTCCGCGATATTGTTTGCTAAATCTAGAGGAATGAATCTTAAAGCAGGTTGAGGAAACTGATGTGGTAAAGCTCCCCAGCCTGTACGAATGGCATTGAAGCCAACGGGTACACTAGGTGCGATCGCATCTAATTGTACTTCTAAAATATCCCCTGGTTCGGCATCACGTATATAAATCGGCCCTGTGAGTAAATGCGGCCCCCCAGCAATCTTGCGTTCTGGTAAAAGATTTTGGCAGATATCGAGAAATTCTGGCGTGACAAATTCAGGTGGTGCTTTGTCGTAAACATAGTACCCAGTATAAGTTTCCACATCAACCGTATCACCAGAATCAATAGTGAGTGCTGGTTCTAGCAGATGGCAGAAACCACCCAGATGTACAGTTTCCTTGGTAGCTTTTAAAATGTAATGAGTCATCGCTATTCTTGCAATATGTCTAAATTACCAAGAGCCGCTTACTACAAACCTTTAGTTAGTTACTTACGCTCACTTACTTGTACTAAATAATTCTAAAAACTAGCAGGAGGAAAAAATAATGTATGGAGACTACATTATACCTGATGAAGATTTTGCCGAAGCACTGATTCGAGCAATTCGCTTTCATTACTTGGAAGAAGTTCAAGCTCTTATTTCCGTTCAGCAAGATATCAATGCTAGAGACAGCAGCGAACTTTATTGGAGTCCTTTAATATATGCAGTTTTTGAAGAATCTCTAGATATAGTTAAATTGCTAGTTAAGGCTGGCGCAGATGTCAATATTAGAGGTTCCGATCAAGATGATTTTCCTTTAAATCTATCTGCTTACGCTTGCAATAATACTTTTTTTTATAGTAATGAATTTATTCGTAATAAGAAGATTTTTGATTACTTGGCTCCACTAACTTCGCCAGAACTAAAAGAAATTGCACAGAGAACTCTAAATCGGAGGAATTAGCTTGATGGAAATAGACAGGATAGGAAATTTATCGTAGTCGCCCAATTCTCCAAATCTGGAGCTAACTGCATCATCTGCTGATAAACATCGTTGTTGATCCACAGCACTAGAGGAAAAGAAAAATTATTGAAAAACTCCTTGTGCATATAATTAGCCGAAGTCCAAAACTGAGGTAGATTGTATAAGGATTCTAAACCTAGAATCATTAAGACTTGTACCTCATCATTGGATTCTTCACGCATGATATTATAAAGATCCATTTCGGATTCCTTTAGATGGAAAACGTTAATATCACATTCACAAATTTTATGTAATTTTTCTATCAGGGTATCGTATAGACTAGCATAATTACACCGTGCAAGAATCAGCTTAAACTGGCATTGAGAAGCTTGAATTGTCCAAGCTAATTTTTTCAATGCTTTTTCATTATTCTCTTCATATCGCTGTGGATCAGTCATAATAACATACATTTACTTTAGGCTTTTTTGCAAGCATAACCTGGGAACAACAGTTTTTGAGAGCAAGTATGAACAATCCTTTTAAATATGATCTGTAGGAATATTTACAACTTCTGTCAAGCCTCAGATGAAAGGATGCCTACTAATACTCTTACCAAATCTTCTAAACCTTCAGGAACACGATAAAGTTTAATATCTTCTGTAATTAGCTTTTGTTGTATATCGAGTGTACCAAACTTCCAGTCATGTCCATTATTAACTGCACCAAATAAAATTGATGATTGATCGTCTAGAGTCTGCTCCAAAGCGATTAATTCTACTGCGAGTTGTGTAAACTCTCTTCTAATATCTGATTGTTTTGCTTCAATTACCAATAAAAAGTTAGATTTATGTAAATAATAATCTAAAGTCACTTTGAGCTTTTCATCGACATTAATTGGATACTCACTATATAGTTGAGCTTTTATTTGATCGCAGATTTCAGCAAGGATAGGAGCAATCATAAATTCTCTGATTGATATCTCAGTCGTTGGGTTAAAAAGCTTTATATTGCGCTTTAAGTAATTTTGCAAAAATTCTAGATAGCTAATCTCAGCAAAGTATCTTGGTAATTTTAGTTCTGTGCGTTCGTAACTGTACTCAAACTCAGCTACTACATCTATTGTTGGATTAGGTAACAAAAAGTATTGACTAAAAGTGTAACTTTGATCGGGTTTTAAAATTTTATATTTACTCATAATTTTATCGAGAATGAACTACGCAGAAAATATTACGAATTACAATTAAGAATGAAGAATTGATCTGATGATCTCAACAATTTGCTAAACTCCAACTTTGGGGATAGTAAATAAAAACAATTTGAGCAGGGAATTTGGAGGGGTTGCAGAGTGGCTGATGATGAACGCATAGTCAATGCACAACAGATAAATCCAAAAGACTTTTCATGGGGATTATGGCCTGTTCTGCCACTCTACCCTTATGGCAGGCGGCAGACAATCCGCAAAGAAGTGATTAAGGAGACAATCTGGAATTTTGACCAGATTCAGGGCATTTTCTACGTAGTTGTGCCGATTCGCATGACTGTAGTTAAACTCGAAGCTGGGGGTCTTCTTATCTATGCGCCTGTTGCACCAACCCCAGAGTGTATCCGGCTTGTGAATGAGTTGGTGGCGGAACACGGTAATGTTAAGTACATCATCCTGCCGACT
This sequence comes from Nostoc sp. UCD121, assembly GCF_014222285.1. Lineage (GTDB taxonomy): Bacteria > Cyanobacteriota > Cyanobacteriia > Cyanobacteriales > Nostocaceae > Nostoc. The sequence goes on along the minus strand of NZ_JACKZS010000052.1, from coordinate 6,932 downwards.
ATCTCCGGCATAGAACATAAGGTATTCGTCGGCCCTTTCGCCAGATATTTTCCGACTTCACAGGTATTTGTAGCTCCCCATCAGTGGAGTTTCCCGCTAAATCTGCCCCTTAGCTGGCTTGGTTTACCCCCAAAACGGACTCAGGTACTCCCAGAAGATAGTAGCAAAACACCCTTTGCTGACGAGTTTGATTATGCGATGCTGGGCCCCATCGACCTTGGCCCTGGTCGATTTGCGGAAGTTGCTTTTTTTCACAAGCGATCGCATACTCTTTTAGTAACAGATTCTATACTCTCTATCCCAGACGATCCACCTGCGATCGTTTTATTAGATCCATATCCCCTACTATTCCATGCCAAGGATCGTGCTTCTGATATTGTTGCAGACATTCAGGTAAATCGCCGTAAGGGTTGGCAGCGCATCTGTCTGTTTGCTTTGTACTTTCAACCAAGCGCACTAAATATACCCCAATGGAATCAGGTGTTGCAAGATGCCTTGAAAGCCTCAGAACGCTCAAGGAAAGCTTATTTTGGATTGTACCCCTTTCAATGGCATCCAGATTGGCTGCGATCGTTTGATGCCCTGCGAGGTGATGGACGGTTGTTTGTTGCACCAATTCTACAGACGTTGATTCTCAACCGCGCACCACAAGAAACCATTGACTGGGCTGATAAAGTTGCTAGTTGGGACTTCGAATGGATTATTCCCTGCCACTTTGATGCACCGATAAAAGCCCAAGCTTATCAGTTTCGTCAAGCTTTCTCTTTTTTGGAAAAGCAGCCTGCTGTTTGTGGGGGTTTATTCAGCAGTAGCAGCTATCCCCTACCAGAGGACGATTTTAAACTACTTAAAGAAATCGATGCAGGTTTAAATAAGTTGGGCATTGTGCCAGCAGCAAAGGAGAAGGTGTAGGATAATTTTTTGTAACTGCTGTGCTAAAGAATCAGAAAGTGCTATGACTGCAAAACTATAGCGGTACAATTTTTGATTTCTAAATTAAACTTTGGCATTCAATTAGTTTGCAAATTCTTACCAGAGAACTAAGACTAATTCCTTCTATTGGCTGTGGTCAAGTTCATAGATCAGTTGGTTAACTTGAGAATAGCAACTATTAAAGATGAAAAAAGATGAATAAGACATTACTAACGATTTTGATGCTTGGACTGTTACTCTTATTCATCATTTCTCCCTTTGCTGCCCTTGCTAGTTTGATGCTGGTAGTGTTAGTTTCGGCATTTTTCTCTTTACTTGGAAACTTATTTCAAGCCATAATTGCTGGTGATACCAACCCAAAAGGGTCATAAGGGACTTCCAAATAAAAAAATATCCCATCGCTTTAAGGGCAGGGGGACAGGGAGTAGGGGGAGGCAAAATCATAGTGAAGTATAGAGATTGGATAATTTATTTTTTGGAGTTCCCTAGAAGCAAAATCAACTGTGTCAATGGACGAATAGAATAATCCATAACTCATGCCCCAAAGCCCACTTTTGTAAAATTTAGGATAATTTACTCAGTGGTGTTGGTAAACCGTCAATGCTGACAAGATTTTTCTTCTGTTGATATTCTCGAACTCCCTCTTCACCTTTTTTACTAGCCCAGTTTACTAAAGTCTGGCGCTGACCCCGATATTCATAAAGTGGTACGCCAAAACCACAAGAAGTCTGTACTTTTTCAATATCAGCGACGATAATTTGGCGAGTTCCAGGCATTGGTAAAAACTTAGAATAGAGAGAGTCCCAGTCTGGAGAACTCGGTAAAATTGTGTGTCCTTGACCGTAAAGACGCAAGATACACGCGGGTTCTTCAAAGGCGCAAAACATGAAGGTTATTCGCCCATTTTCTTGCAAATGGGCTGAGGTTTCGTTACCACTGCCTGTAAGGTCTACGTAACCTACTTGTTTGGGAGAGAGAACGCGAAAGCATCCTAAACCTTTAGGAGATAGATTAACATGACCCGTAGGACTCAAGGGTGCAGAGCCAACAAAGAAAAGGTGTTGGGCTGCAATAAAGTCTTGCAGTTCGTCTGTAATACAGTCAAAAAGTTTAGACATAGACTGTCTGATTTATATTCACATACAAATTTCTCATCTTCTCAGCCTATGCTTTAGCTAAATATCTAGCAAGGCCCAATTGCCGATGTCTTAGCAAATGGGAGTTTGGAGTTAGGAAAAGTATTAACTAGTGGGCGTAAATAATTGTCTTTGGGGTAAGGAAATAGGCAATAGGCATAAGGGTTTAAGCCTAGTTCCTTTTTATTTACTTCCTCATATACCGACTAGCCATTTGGATGGCATCAGCGATATCTACATCACCATCGCCGTCAGCATCTAAGAAGGAATTCAGTACAGGATTCCCGCCAGCTTGTGGATTTTGAGCATTTGCACCTGATTGCAAAAAATTCAGGACTAAAGGTACTGCTAAAGGTAGCAATTGTTGAACTATACCAGCATCCAATCCAGTGCGCTGGGCAGCAACCTGAGCTACCTGTTGTTGTATCTGAGGAGAAAATAGCGAATTTACGGCTTGGGGGTTAGGTGAAGTCCCAGCATATTGATTCACTAAACTTTGTGCGGCTTCATTACCATCTGTGGCTTGCTTGTCTTGTAAAGCGGAACGCACTTGACCACCCACAATTGACAAGACTGATTGAATGGTAGAAGGGTCTGCACCAGTACTTTGGCTTAATTGCTGTACAGTGTTAATAATTCCTCCCAGTTGCCCTAAGCTACCCTGTTGATTGGGATTAGCAACTGCACCAAGAATTTGATCGAAAAGTCCCATAAATTGATTTCTCCCTTTGTTCTCAAAAAGCTTGCCAAAACTGGCTTGAAGTGTTTGTGTAGGCAAACTTTCGTCAGTCCACTAAAAAGATTTAAACACGCAACCTTATACTTGCTGTTGATTATTATGAAAAAATTAACTTTGGAAAGCTACTAGCTTAAGGATGAGAAACTGGTAAAGTTATACCTGCGGTGGGCAGAGCCAACGCAAACTCTGTACCTTTATCTAACTCAGATTGGCAGGTAATCTTACCTTGATGTTTTTCTACCACAATTTGAGATGCGATCGCTAGCCCTAAACCAGTACCAATGCCTCTTGGTTTGGTGGTAAAAAATGTTTCAAATATCTTTTTCTGATTTTCTGACGAAATACCAGGGCCGTTGTCAGCAATTCGGACTATCACCAAATCATTCTCCCAGCATTCGGTAATAATAGTGATTTCAGGTATAAATTCGGGATTCTCAGCCGATTTTTGCTCCACAGCATCAAGTGCATTGCTGAGAAGATTCATAAATACTTGATAAAGTAAACCTGTATAACCTGGAATCGCGGGAATTTCCCCATAACTGCGAACAAGGTTAATGCCATTTTTAAAGCGATTATTCAGAATCAATAATGTACTATCTAGACAAGCGTGTAGATCGACTAACTGCGCTTCTCCATCGTCTAAACGAGAGAAATCTTTCAAACTTCGGACAATTTCTCGCGTGCGTTCAGCGCCAATTTTCATTGAATTAAAGAGTTTTGGCAAATCGACTTCTAGAAACTCCAAATCAATTTCTTCTGCGAGAGTTTGCATGGCAGTGGAAGGCTGAGGAACTTCGGCTTTATATACTTGCAGTAATGCTAATAAATCGTCAGTATAGTTTTTTGCGTGTACGAGGTTGCCAGAAATAAAATTTACAGGATTATTAATTTCGTGGGCAACACCAGCTAGCATTCTTCCCAAACTAGACATTTTTTCACTTTGAATTAATCGGACTTGGGACTCAGCTTGTTGTTCTTCTAAAAGGTGCTTCACCTGTCGAATTAGCTGGTTAAGGGAATTAGTTAAAGCCCCAACTTCATCTTGAGTAATTACGGGCGCTTGCAAGTCAAAATTGGCTTCTTGGCTAACTCTTTGGGCAATATCTGTCACCGCTTTAATCGGATAAGCAATGATTGTACTGGTGTAGAAAGCTAGGATAGCAGCGATCGCTATTGACAGCAGCATACTACCAAGAATAATCTTAACTTGGATGAGTGCAGCTTTTTCTTGAGCTAGATGAGCTTCCTGTTGGCGTTTTTGAAGTGTTTTGGCAAAATCAGTTAACTCATGGGCAAATTGGTAAAACTTTAGAACATCCTGACTTTGGCTGAATTTCGAGATTAATTGCTGTGTTTTTATAGCTCCCTCCGACTGTGAAGTTAATGGCAAAATTTGCCGAATCAGCGACCTGAGTTGTTCAAAATATTCGGCTATTGTGCTGTTATGCTTTGTAAACAGAGCTTGTAAATTCTCTTGGGAACTGCTTTGACTAAATTCTTGTGCCTGAGAAATCAACGTTTCTGCATCCGCCAGATCGGTTTTGAAATTAGAGATTCCCCTTTGCAACGCTTGCGGCTGCTGCAAAAAAGGTAGTATTTCTTTCTCATGGATCTGTATTTCCAACAGTTTGCCTTGCAAACTACTTAACAAGCTTCCTTCTTCGTCTACCAATATAATCTGTTGTCTGGCTTGTTGAAAGTAGCGATCGCCTATTACCAACCCTGCTGTCGTTCCTAAAACTGCAACTCCCAAAGCCAAACCGTATCCATAAAAAATTTTTTGCCGGATACTAAGGCGATGGAATCTTTGTTGAACCCAGTTAAAGTATCTTAATTTAGGTATCGCAGTCATGGTATTACTCGTTGTTGAATTTTTTACTAGGTGGTTTTCATCAAAGACAAGAAATCCAGCCGCAAATGGAACACATTTAATCTAAAATGCGCTCTCAGTTTATCAAAAGGGACTTTTTTCTACCCTGGTCAAAAATACTGAAACTATGAAGATTAGAAGTATTTGCCTACTGAATGTTGATACAAGAAGAGCAGGGGGAGAAAAAAGGCTGAACCCAAGCTTATTGACATATAGAATTATTTATTGTGGGGGCACAGCATTGCTGTGCCCTTAAGTTTCACCGTCAAAGGTTCAGATTTTGCAAAAGCTGCTTCTTACTACTCTGGTAAGAAAGACTGAAACTATTAAGATCAGAAGCATCTGCATACTGAAATACCCACTAATCTTTCCTAGCCATGCCTCTGTCGCGCATAGTAACGCTAATTGTTGGTCTGATCGTCATTTTGGGGCTAGCCCTATGGCTAATTGATTCCTTATCGCGCCTCTATTGGCAATTGTCCTATTCGCCGTTGCTTGGCAATTTGCTGCTGTTGCTTCTGATTGTCCTTATAGGAGCCTTGGTTGCGGCTTTTGTCTATTATGTATTGGTAATTCAATCTGGGGAAAAGCGATCGCGCCGCAACCCAAAGCGAGTAACTGCGGCGCAAATTCCTGCTGCTAAATCTGACGCTGCTTCTACAACTCTCCAAGCTGTGCGCCAACAGGTAGCGCAAATTCAAGATGAAGTCACACGTCAGGCTTTATTAAGTCGATCGCGGGAGATTGAAGCAAACTTAGCACGGGGTGAAATTCAAGTAGTGGTATTTGGTACGGGGAGTGCTGGCAAAACTTCCCTAGTGAATGCGATTATGGGACGCATGGTGGGTCAAGTGGATGCACCTATGGGTACAACCCAGGTTGGAGAAACCTATTGTCTGCGGTTGAAGGGATTAGAACGCAAGATTTTAATTACAGATACGCCAGGGATTTTAGAAGCGGGTGTGGCGGGAACAGAACGCGAACAAATGGCGCGAGAACTGGCAACAGAAGCAGATTTATTGTTATTTGTGGTGGATAATGACTTACGACGCTCAGAATATGAGCCGTTGCGGGGATTAGCAGAAATTGGTAAGCGATCGCTCTTAGTTCTCAACAAAACCGATTTATATACAGATGAAGATAAAGAATCCATCCTCGCTAGGTTGCGTCAACGGGTACGGGGATTTATTGCTACTAATGATGTGGTGGCGATCGCAGCTAATCCTCAATCTGCACAACTAGAAACTGGCGAAACCTACCAGCCAGAACCCGATATTGTCCCTTTACTGCGGCGCACGGCTGCTGTTTTACGCGCCGAAGGTGAAGATTTGGTGGCGGATAACATTCTTTTGCAATCTCTGCGATTGGGAGATGAGGCACGAAAACTCATCGATGGCCAGCGTCGCCGTCAAGCTGACAAAATCGTAGAACGGTTTCAATGGATTGGTGCTGGTGTAGTATCAGTCACGCCAATACCAGTAGTAGATTTATTGGCGACAGCCGCAGTCAACGCTCAAATGGTTGTGGAAATTGGCAGAGTCTACGGCTGTGAATTGAATATGGAACGGGGACGAGAGTTAGCTCTTTCTTTAGCGAAAACTATAGCTAGTTTGGGCATTGTTAAGGGAGCAATTCAATTATTATCTACAGCGTTGCAACTCAATGTTGCCACCTTTCTTATTGGTAGGGCGATTCAAGGTGTGACAGCAGCTTATTTAACGCGAATTGCTGGTAAAAGTTTTATTGAATATTTTCGTCACGATCAAGACTGGGGTGATGGGGGAATGACGGAAGTTGTGCAGAAACAGTTTCAAATTAATCGCCGAGATGAATTTATTAAAGCTTTTATTCAAGAAGCGATCGCGCGGGTAGTAAAGCCGTTACAAGATAAATCTGAACTAGTTGAACAAGATGAAGAAATTAATTAATGTGCTATAAGAATTTTGGTGAGGTAGTAATATTTCTGAATCAGATTTTACACAAGTGTGGCAACAAATTTGGATAAAATTCCCACGTGAGGATGTTTAAAACATTGCGATCGCTAGACAAATATGATGTTACAGCGCTTCCGGCTATTATGCAATACAATTTTCCTCTTACCCCTATCCTATCATAGCTTTCAGGTTTGAGGGTGTACCTCATAGCCGCCGGAAGTGCTGTAGTTTAAATAATGCAAATTTAGATAATTTTTTCTAAAATTAACTCTGATAATTACTAAACGGATATTAATTCTCAACAATTAAGTGTATATATG
>NZ_JACKZS010000488.1 GCF_014222285.1 Nostoc sp. UCD121 | reverse complement strand
TTTCTGTAGGTGATTGATTGACAAACTTATTAATGATTTGCTGACCATTTACCCAGAGTCGCACACCATCATCGCTACTGGTATAGAAGTTGTAAGTCTCGCTGTACTTGGCTTCTACCTGACCTGTCCAACGTGCTGAAAAGGTATCTGGAGCAATAGACGAATCTGGAGAACTAAGACCCCAGTCAAAGTTCACCGTCGAATCTATGCGGGTTTTCTTTAGGTTGGTGAAGTCGATGTTGTCGTAGTACTCTGCTTTGAGTCCATCTCCCTGAGAAAGCAGACTGGAACTAGCTTGAGAAGAAATACTTGGCAGCAACGGCTTATCTAGGGTTTGTTGTTGTAGAGGTACAACAACTTGATTCTGTAATTCACTCATTGAAATATATGCCTCACAATAGTGCTAGAACTAATTCCATATTTAATGTTGTGGAACTAGTTTGATAATGGGTATTTCCAACAAAAAACGCGTAACTATGCTAAGTAAAAACATATTAAGAAGATAACAGCAAATTGTCTTATTAATATATTTGTTGCATGTAATCTTTTATCTTAATTGCTGATAGAAACTATTTTTTTATACATGCTCCTTAGCTCATATCCCTTTCTAATGGGCTGGCTATTTGTGTCAACCTCAAAATGAACGGCTATGACCTGATATACCTTTCTATATATTCTTTGAAGGTAGATTATATAGAAAAATGGGTACTACAAGAAATACTAGATATTAATTATCAGAAGGGTAAAATAGTCCTTATAAATTGTTGTTTTTTGTGGCAAGCTTATGATTTTTTTATTAATTCACTTTGGGGAATTTAATTAAAAATTACAAGTAACCTCTCTTGAGAGCTTTTAATCTCACTTATATGCAGTTACATAAAGTTGGAACAAAGCAAAACCCAAGATGTAAGATAAACGCTTAAGTAGTCAAAGAATATATTTTACATACAGATACTTAAGTAGTGTCATTAGAA
>NZ_JACKZS010000487.1 GCF_014222285.1 Nostoc sp. UCD121 | reverse complement strand
TTAAAAAACAAAATCCACAAAAAAAATTTACCCCTGTTTTTGACCCTTTTTTTGTCTATCTAATTGATAATTACTCTTAAGATTAACCGCCCAAACCCTGATTATTGACTTATTTTTCAAGAAATATTACAGTTTTAGGACTAGTTAATTGATTTGACTAAATTCGTGCATTGGATTGAATATCTCGAAAAAACATCCATTTTCCCAATTCTTACCAACTACATTCAACATCTTCCAATATCTAGACAATATCTCCCAATTCTCCAATTTTTTCTTACCTTTTTACACCTTTTAAATCATCCACTCACAAAATTCTCATTAGCTCAAAAATTCCCAATAAATCCGAACAGTTCCCAATACTTATAAGAAGTCTCCCATTTGCTCCCAATAATTGGTAAATTACCCTGAAATTCGCTTAAAAGCTTTTAAGCTCTGTAATCCATCTTTTTCTGACGCACAGTACGCCATATTTGGCGGAAAGTTTTTGAGGGTCAAAAATGAAAAGCAGAAGCCGAAGCAACAGCCATCAAAAAAGACTACCAACAAACTACATAAGCACGACAGAAGCCGCCTAACAGTTAACAGCTACAACTGCGGCGGCTTATCGTTCAAATATTCTTCGCTCAATCTCCTCCAAAAATCGCATCCAATTCTTGCGACGAAGCCTGACCTTGAACTATTGAAGCAGGTCTGATTGAATCAGCCGCTTCCCCCAGGAGATCAGGCTCGGATAAAGCATTACTCTTGTAGCTTGGGGCATTGACAGCTACAACTGGTGCAGCCAACGCTGGCTGTGATGCCACAAACTGCGGTTGTTCCACACCTAGAGCAAAACGCATATAACTACCGTGTTTATTCAACGAGTCCTGCGCTTCCCAACAAGCAAAACGGATCTGCTCTCTTGTAAAATTACCGCTCGAATATCGCGCCACTGGCAAGAAAGCAGCCACCAAGATATCAGCCATCTTACGCTGTGCCT
>NZ_JACKZS010000597.1 GCF_014222285.1 Nostoc sp. UCD121 | reverse complement strand
CCTGTGTTCATGCCTGTCGGTACTTATGGTACGGTGAAAGGCATGCTCCCGCGTGATATTGAAGACATCAAAGCGCAAATTATTTTAGGCAACACCTTCCATCTTTACCTACGCCCTGGCCTTGAAGTGATTAAAGAGCACGGCGGTCTGCATAAATTCATGAAGTGGGATAAACCCATTCTAACCGATTCAGGCGGCTTCCAAGTCTTCAGTTTGGGCGCGATGCGTAAAATTAAAGAAGATGGCGTAACGT
>NZ_JACKZS010000486.1 GCF_014222285.1 Nostoc sp. UCD121 | reverse complement strand
CTAAGAGAGTGAATGTTTCTGGTTCAACAATTACTATTTTCAGCATGATGTTGATAATCCTCTAATAATAAATGGCTGTTTATTCGGGTATTTATTATTGGTGTCTAGCGGACACGTTGAAGACACTTGGTGTCTGGGCGGTGTCTGGGGTAGTGTCTGCTGGTGTCTGGACAGGATAAGGGTTTTGAGCTTTGGTGTCTGTGGTGTCTGGTGAGGAGTGTCCGCGAAAAAAGGGCGGTTTTGGGGGTAGACACCAGACACCAATCGCAGTCAAATTTGATTAAGCTTGATAACACCCTCGCCTATCCAGTCTGCTAAAGATGCTCCAACAATTTCATACATCCAGCCCTTGATTTGCTCAACACTAAATCTCTCACCGTTCACTTTAAAATTGCCCTTAAACTCTCTTACATCAGCTTCAATTCGTTCAGTCCTGGTGAGATATTCATACAGTTTTTGCGCCTGGGGTGATAGTTTGTTCGGTTCAGATTGGGTATCACCTGCTTTATTACCAAGATTGAATTCCAGTTCATAAATGCGCTCTAAAGTAGCTTTGTCAATGGGGGGATTGGGGTTAGATTCTGCTGGGAGAGCGTCGCTAAAGTCAGATATTTTCACTGTCATTTTGGGCAGATTAACATCAAGCCATTCGTTGGAACTGTCGAGTTTTACCTTAGCTTTCCCCGTCGATGAGGGCTGTAGTGTAACTGGATCTACTTCTGCCAAACATTCAACTTGGAGCATCTTAGAAACAAGATTATGTAATCCCTTAATGCCGAATAAACACGTCTGGGTGTTGTTATGAGCTACGACAGTAATGGGCATCTCTTGTTTACGGCTTTTGGTCAGTGCCAGCTTGCCGAATTTGTCTAACAGTTCTGCATCTTTAATGAAGTCGCCGTATGTGGTGGCCTCCTCACAGATTAAAGACAAAGCTTTACCTGATGCCCAAAGTTTCTGCCGCCATTGCGACTCACTCAATGATGAATTATTAAAGGTTTTTAACCG
>NZ_JACKZS010000596.1 GCF_014222285.1 Nostoc sp. UCD121 | reverse complement strand
GGGTTAACTCTGCGCTGGCTTATTCACAAGGGCACGTGATTGATGAAGCAAGGAAAATCGCAAAGTTACTTTTCGATTTTAGCATATCCGTGTAAACTAGCGGTTAAGATTTTTACAAGCGATTTTTGTTAGAGACGACTATGAGCGGTTTATTGGATTTGCTACCTTTACTGGCATTTTTTTACTTTTCCAAACAGCAAGGGGTACTGGCAGGTGCGGCGGCATTATTGATTACGACACTGGTGGTATATAT
>NZ_JACKZS010000485.1 GCF_014222285.1 Nostoc sp. UCD121 | reverse complement strand
GTAAAAATACTGTGTAAACACAGAGGTATAATATCATAGGTAATATTGCATTACAGCTATAATAAACAAAGTATAAACACTTGATATAGCTTGTAAATGTAGCACTATTATTCACTGGAATGTAATATTGCTACTCAATACCAAACATTTATGTTGTAAGGGAGCAGAGGTAATGCAGGTAATCCGTCTGGAAGCACTCTCAGACAACTACATATTCTTGTTATATGACGACAAACGCAATATCGCGGCTGTTGTCGATCCAGCAGAGGCTCAACCAGTATTAAAGAAACTGGCAGAGTTAAAAGCTGAGTTGGTAGCAATTTTTAACACGCATCACCATAACGATCATGTAGGTGGTAATAAGCAATTAATCGAACAATTCCCCCAACTGATAGTTTATGGAGGAGCCGAGGATCGTGGTAGGATTCCTGGACAACAGGTATTTTTGGAACAAGGCGATCGCGTCGAGTTTGCAGACCGCATAGCTGAAGTTATCTTCGTTCCTGGACATACCCGCGCTCACATCGCTTACTACTTTCCACCTCAAAAAGCTAGTGAGACAGGCGATTTATTTTGTGGTGATACCCTATTTTCCGGCGGTTGCGGTCGCTTATTTGAAGGAACACCGACCCAAATGGTAGATTCTTTAAGCAAACTGCGTTCTCTACCTGATAATACACGTATTTGGTGTGCCCACGAATACACCTTAAAAAATCTGCAATTTGCCTTAACTGTAGATGGCGACAACGCCGACTTACAAAGACGCTTCGACGAAGTAAAAGCTTACCGTAGTCGAGGAGAAGCTACCATCCCCTCCCTGTTGGGAGTGGAGAAGCACACCAATCCCTTTTTACGTTGGGATCAGCCATCATTACAATCAACTGTTAAGAGTAGCGATGGAGTGCAAACCTTTGCGCGGATACGGGAAATGAAAAATAACTTTTAGGGATTGGGAATTGGGAATTGGGAATTGGGAATTGGTATTTTTCCCCCTGCTCCCTGCTCCCTGC
>NZ_JACKZS010000484.1 GCF_014222285.1 Nostoc sp. UCD121 | reverse complement strand
GGCGGAAAAATCGGGGATGCCTCCAAAATCCGATTTTGTCTGGAAATGGGGCATACTCGGTACAGCCGGGACATTGACATCAAAGATGTTTACAGCGCTTGCTTAAAAGATTGGTATGAAAAATACTTGAAGAAAGTGGTGAATCTGACGCTTGATGCTAAACACCAAGGGGATGAAATCTGGGCGATTGGTGGAGGTTGCCTGTTACCTGGATTTAAGAAGCTTTTAGAGAAGAACGGGTTCAAAATACTGGACAACCCGGTAGAAGCTAACGTCTTTGGGCTTTTAGAGATGGCAAAAGCCATCAGCAGCAAGAATTTGCCTACTACATCTATTAAGTGATCACAATGACAGAAAGACTTGACTTAGCTCCGATAAAAATTCGGCTTAAAGAAAACTACCGAGAACGCATATTTGCAGAGTCCCAACAACTAGGTAAAAGTTACCTGGAGACGCTTTACTTTATTATTGACTGCTATTTTGTTTTCATCAAGGCTGGATTAGCCACAAAACAAGTAGCTTTCACGCCGATTACTACTGACGAGAACAGACTTCCTTCAATGACTTCAACTCCATTTCCACAAGAGAAAGAAGAAGATTCTTCAAGCGAAACCTTCAGCCTTGACTTTGATTTATAGCGGTCAAAGGAAGTTGTTAATTACACACAAGGTTATTCCACTGTGACGCGAAAAGAATTTTTCCCCTAGAGTTGTCACTGAGCCGAAGATTTGTCTGTAGCATAGGATCTACTGTATTTTCAGCCCATAACAATCGCATAGCTGACATTGTAACTTTTTGCAATTCTTATCATTAGCTCTACTTTTTCTAACTGATTCCACATACTTTCCACAGCTACTTCTACTGTTTTCCACAGTTGTTTGACAAGATAATCAGCTTCTATTCATCCACTGGGGATTTTGTCATGACTGTAGCATCAGTCTGTCTTACGGAGTTTTTGTTAAGTTGCGTAAAGAAAATCTATCTCTAACCCTAGCTTTCACGTAATTATTTATTTTTTC
>NZ_JACKZS010000483.1 GCF_014222285.1 Nostoc sp. UCD121 | reverse complement strand
ATACAGCACTTCCGGCTGTTATGAGGTACAGTAGCAGCAATTAGCAAACCAGTTTCTTAAATGTTGAGGATTTATTAAGTCGAGTGCAACTGATATTAGTTTATCAACCATTTCTGTTGTAGTTGGAGCAAAACTGCGTAAAAAAGATTTGAGTTGTGACCACCATAATTCAATTGGATTAAAATCGGGAGAATATGGGGATAAACAAAGAACTGAAGCGCCGACAGCTTCAATCATTGGCACAATTGAATCGAGTTTATGCGCGGATAAATTATCCATTACTACCACCGCTCCTGACCATAACTCTGGCACTAAAAACTTCTCAATAAAGACTTCAAAAGCTTTGCCATCCATTGAATTATTCATTGTCATTAATGCGACTACTTTTTTAATACTAATTGCTCCAATTACTGTAACTTTTGATCCCCGGTAGAAGGGGTTAAGAGAGTAAGCTCTTGTTCCAATTTGTGAACGGGCATGAGTCCTTGCTAAACCAAGTAGAACACCAGTTTCGTCCAAAAATACTAAATTTTCTGGCTTTATATGTTTGACCTTTTCCCAAAAATCTAATCTTAAATTCAGGACTCTCTCCGTGCCTGCTTGGGTACTCCGCTTTGTTTTTTTTTCCGATTTAATCCTAATTTCTGTAACGCACGACACATTGCACTTCGACCTACGAAATTGCCAGTCTTGTCTGCAAATAATTCACACAATTCTATTAATGTTGCATCTGGATGTGATGCAACTAATTCTGTCAACTCTATGTCAGCATTCGTTAGATGACTAAATTGTGGCTTTCCTCGCGGCTTGGGTTGTAAATTTCCTTCAACTTTTTGTTGTTTTACAAGCTTTTGGACTAAACTCTTTGAGACGGAAAATATATTAGCTACTTTCCTGATTGAGATGTTTTTCTGAAGATGTGCTGCAACTATTTTTTCTCGAAAATCGACAGAGTATGACTTCATTTAAAAGTATTTATATTTTCATCTAGTGTACCTTGTAACAGACGGAAGTGCTGTA
>NZ_JACKZS010000482.1 GCF_014222285.1 Nostoc sp. UCD121 | reverse complement strand
GGCGGAAAAATCGGGGATGCCTCCAAAATCCGATTTTGTCTGGAAATGGGGCATACTCGGTACAGCCGGGACATTGATATCAAAGATGTTTACAGCGCTTGCTTAAAAGATTGGTATGAAAAATACTTGAAGAAAGTGGTGAATCAGACACTTGATGCTAAACACCAGGGGGATGAAATCTGGGCGATTGGTGGAGGTTGTCTGTTACCCGGATTTAAGAAGCTTTTAGAGAAGAATGGGTTCAAAATACTGGACAACCCGGTGGAAGCTAATGTCTTTGGGCTTTTAGAGATGGCAAAAGCCATCAGCAGCAAGAATTCGCCTACTACATCTATTAAGTGATGACAATGACAGAAAAACTTGACTTAGCTCCGATAAAAATTCGGCTCAAAGAAAACTATCGAGAACGCATATTTGCAGAGTCCCAACAACTAGGTAAAAGTTACCTGGAGACGCTTTACTTCATTATTGATTGCTATTTTGTTTTCATTAAGGCTGGATTAGCCACAAAACAAGTAGCTTTCACGCCGATTACTACTGATGAGAACAAGCTTCCTTCAATGACTCCAACTCCATTTGCACAAGAGAAAGAAGAAGATTCTTCAAGCGAAACATTCAGCCTCGATTTTGATTTGTAACCATCAAAGGAAGTTGTTAATTACACACAAGGTTATTCCACTATGACGCGAAAATAATTTTTCCACTTGAGTCGTCACTGAGCCAAAGATTTGTCTGTAGCATAGGATCTACTGTATTTTCAGCCCCTGACAATAGCAGAGCTTACATTAGAACTTTTTGCAATTCTTATTATTAGCTCTACTTTTTCTAACTGATTCCACAGACTTTCCACAGCTACTTCTACTGTTTTCCACAGTTGTTTGACAAGATAATCGGCTTCTATTCATCCACTGGGGATTTTGTCATGACTGTAGCCATCAGTCTATCTTACGGAGTTTTTGTTAAGTTGCGTAAAGAAAATCTATCTCTAACCCTAGCTTTCACGTAATTATTTATTTTTTC
>NZ_JACKZS010000481.1 GCF_014222285.1 Nostoc sp. UCD121 | reverse complement strand
CGGTACTCGCTCAAAGTAATATTCTTGGCCTTGGCAACAGCCGAATTGTGGGCACTATCCAAAGCTTGTGCTGCTGCTTTAAGACTTTCGAGAGATTGAGGATCTGAATCACTTCCCACATATATAAATGTATTGCCCATTTCGGTGAGAAGCGATCGCAAGTCATCGCGCAGATTATTCAGAGAATAGTGGCGGTTAGCCATAATTTGGCAGTAAGCCTCAAGCGCCCAATCTTTCTCCGCTCCCCGCTTACCCGTTTCTCTGTCAATCCGCAACAGAAAAGCGGTCATTTCATTGGTTTGAAGCAAGCGCTCTTTAATCTTGGATGCGTTTGTATCCTTGTAACCAAAGGGAGGACGCGGGGCCACCCAAATATGAAAGGGGACTTTCGGGCGATAGCGGTAAAGCTGTTGGGCACATTCGGTAGCGGTTTGGGAAACGCCGTGAAAAACACCAAACACCAAATCGAAATGATACTCAGAAATATCGACACCAGTACCCAGGCTGGGAGAGGTGAACAAGGCATCAAAGTTTTTGACGGCGTTGGTGATATCTTTAATGAAAGCGACGTTTTCATCACTGCCGGAATTATCGGAGTGGACAGACCAGATGCGCCATTTTTGGGGTGTATGGGATTGGTCAGAGTTAGGATCTTCGTACTTAATAGTAAAAGACTTTTCGAGTTTTTTGATGAAACGCTTGGAGTCACTTGCAACCATGACTTTCAGACCTTGCATCAGCGCCGCCGAGATTTGGGCAACTAGGGCGCTTGAATTACTGCCTTCGTACCAATATATAGTGCGTGAGCCATTTTTCCATTCATTTTTGACGATGTAAGGTACTTCACCTACTGGTC
Organism: Nostoc sp. UCD121; assembly: GCF_014222285.1. Lineage (GTDB taxonomy): Bacteria > Cyanobacteriota > Cyanobacteriia > Cyanobacteriales > Nostocaceae > Nostoc. The sequence goes on along the minus strand of NZ_JACKZS010000481.1, from coordinate 187 downwards.
GCATTGCCCGAAAGAAGTCCACGGTTAAATCATCCATGTGTGCGTCGGCAAGGACGACTAGTGGCGCGTTGTATACTATATATTCCAGTACCTCCAAGATTGCTGCACGGTGCTGTTTACACGTATTACTGTGTAGTAGGTGGGTAAGGTATTGGCAAGCTTCATCTATAAATATGCAGCCATAAAT
>NZ_JACKZS010000051.1 GCF_014222285.1 Nostoc sp. UCD121 | reverse complement strand
ATCTATTGGTCAGATTTTGGTAGAGAAAAGGCAGCAGCGAGTAGTACAAACACAATTAAGACAATAATAGGAGCAATTGCATGGAAACTTCAAAAGTTGTCATATCATCTTGTACAAAACTTTGTTGTTCACAAACAAAATCATTCATTTTTTTTGAAAATATAAATTATGCTGAGATTTTTTCACTAACAGCTTGATGTATAATCTCTTTCTTTAACGAATCTGCTGCAACTGCTGCAATGGTTTCCCAATCTTCTTGTTTTAACAACACCCCAAGCAATTCGCGCAGTATTTCTCGATTAGAAATGAATTCTTCACCATAAAGCTGATCATTTTCCAGAGTAGCAAGTATGTATTCTCTTACCTCTGGTGTCGGCAGTCTAAACTTTTCAAGTATTCTTTCTCTTGCAGTTTTTACAGCAATTTTCGTAGCTGTACCTAAATTCCAATTATTCAGCAACAACCGCACTTCTCTATTTAGAGAAATACGCAACGTTGTGAAACGTCCCAAAAGTTCTAGATTGCCCATTAAGGAACCAAATGCTGACCCCCAATCTAATCCAGCCCCAATGTTGCCACCAACTTTATCCTCAGCTTCAACACTTTTTCTTAAAGATTCTTCATCAAATAATTGACTCATTTAGCTTTACTACCTCATACAGGAGAACGAAAAACTCCATACTCAAAATAAACTAGTTCATCGTAATCTTCATCCTCTCCGACATCAATCATGCCTTGGTTATCATAAAATTCTTCTACTCCCGGTAGTGAATGTAACCCTACTCTGCCCTCATAACCTAGCTCTAAACTGCGAGTTCTGGCAAACGCCAAAAATGCAGTTCCAACACCTTTTAATTTTGGCGGACGTTGGATATATAACCGATTCCAAGGTGCGGTAGCTATGCCATCAATATATACCAAGCGTTTTCCCTCTTGTAGACGAGAACCGTGCATTTGGGTTTCAATCAGCATTAACCCTTGAGTTTCATCTTTGTATTCAATCGCATAGCCTTCACGGTTTGCTTGTCTATTAATGATAAACTCCAGTTTAAAATCCCAGTCCCAAAATTTGTCTGATTGGTCGTGCAGGTTCAATTGTTCTTTCCACTTGTTGGCATAATCATCGACGTGCTTTTGCAATAGCTCCACTAAATCTGCTTCCACAATCGTGTTATCTTGACCGCAAATTAGTTCTACTTTTGTTCGCATAGCACCAAAATTACCCATGAACCAATTTTATCAATCCGATCAATCAGCATCATGCTCTGTTTCTTGCAACCAACTTAAAATACTCAGTGCTAATTCCCAGGATTCGCGCCGCTCCCAATTAGGTAAGTGATTCAGTATGCGTGCAAGGAATATTGCTGGGTTTTCCAATTCCCCACCACGAGCCGCAACACCATCCCTAACGAGCGCCCCCAAAGTGGCAGCTTGATTCCCTTTATAGTCAGGCTGTCTCTTAATTTCATCAACAATCCAGTCCGGTACTGTGATTGTTTTAAATCCTGATTTCGGCATACATAACAGAGAAATAATATAAAGATAGTACGGCAGTTTGCGTTATGTTTGCAAATGTTTGTGCGGTATGGTACGTTAAACTCAAGTCGCAAGTGACTTTTTCGCAAATCGCAAGTTTTGTAACGGGGATTTAGACCCCGCAAACACATACTTGCGGCTTGATAGAAGCCTGGGACTTAAACCCAACCGTTTGAGAGTTCTTCACTTGCGACTTACGACTTGCGGATTTGTTAAGAATGGAATACTCCCACAATAGCTTCACAAATAGTAGGAGCGATCGTAGTATGAAAAATATTGGTATTAAGCCAATACATCCTAAAGAATTTAAAAGAGTTCATAATTTCTCGACTTACCAAATGAGTCGTTTGTCTGGTTACTCAGTCGAGGCACTAAAAAACTGGTTAGCTGATGAAAGTAGCTCCAGATTTGTCGAACCAAAGCCGTATATACTTAACCATTTTGGAGCGATTCATAATTACTTATTAAGAAGTTAGTGTTTCCCAAACACTAAGCCATTAGAAAAACCCTCCCCACCAGTAGGTGGTTTTTTTATTATTAGTATTAGCAGTACCGGAATTCAATCGGAACTCAACGGTCACTCAGTCGGAACTCAATCGGAACTCAGCCGGAACTCAGTCGGAACTCTAGGAGCCGAAACCATTGCTAATTCAGGGAAGCTGTGTAGTTGAAGAATTGTTAACACGAGAGGAGGCAGCCAAGAAATTGGAGCCATCAGTTGGAATTAGACAGTTCCAAAAGTATCTAGACTTAGCTTCTTTATACTTGCCAGAATTTGAAGATTTTCGGGACGAAGATAATGGAGGGCTAAACGGACGAGCGAAGTTGACAAACTGGCACTTACCTGTGCTTCAAAGAATTAGAAGTTACGTTTTAACCAAAGGTTCTTTGAAGAAGGTGGCAATTGAATTAAAAAATCACCCCGAAAAGTTTTTAGGAGCCTAAATCATGATTGTTAAAGAATTCGCACAAGCTCTCAACAAAGTACCAGGGAAGGTAGTTGATGAATTACGCCGTCAATATCCAGAGCAAAAATGGACGGTCGATTCACAAGTTCCAGACGAGATTTTAGCTAGATTTCGAGACATTACCAATAGTGAGAGATTACAGCCTCAACAATCATCTATAGCAGATATACCCGAAGCCACAATCACCAAAGCTGATGAGGCAATTCAACAAGCCTCATACAAGTTGACTGCGGCTGATAAAGAGACTATTTCTGGTGCTATAGCCGTCCAAAATGAGCAATCTAAGATTTTGGGTGCATCAACTGGTGTCACCGGAGCTTTATTGTTCATGGAATCCTTGATTGGAGCCAAGGGGACGGTATTGGATGCCTTTGCTGAACAATCAATGTTGGAAGTTGATAATCAGATTACCGAGATAGATCAGAGTTTGATTAATTTGGCAGAAGAAGCCTCAACAAGGCTGGGGAAGTCGATTCAAAAAAAGGAACAACTCAAAGCGCGACTCAATTTGTTGCGGGAGAGAGTTTCTTCAATGGGGACACAGATCCGATTTTAGAAGCTTATAAAACAGTGGCGGCATTGTTACAAATCCAAAATGAAACTGTTGCTACTGTTGCCGAAATCCGATTACTTCAAGAACTATTAACTCATCAAAGGAAAAATCAAGTTATGGATATTCTCAGTACGGGATTGTTTGCTACTTCAGTTGTTGGCGCTTTAGGTGGCAGTGCATATCTCGTTGGTAGCGTTGTCGCTACTGGATTAATTGGCAGTGGGGTGTTTATTCCCCTGGGATTACTTGTTGGTGCAGGATTGACATTTCTGGGACGGGCATCAAAGTAAGAGTGATAGGCGCGAGTGTTTCATAAACTGTTTCACAGCACTGTTTCATGAAACAGTTTCAACGGTTTCATCAGTGTTTCAGGGTCGTGAAACACCGTGAAACAGCATTCCCCCGCGTGAAACATCAAACGTGAAACACGAAACAACAGTCCATTCCTTGCTCGAAAGGCATTATAAATGGTAGTGTTTCATCCAACTGTTTCACAGCACTGTTTCATGAAACGTTTCAACGGTTTCATCAGTGTTTCAGGGCGTGAAACATGAAACACCTTATTAAAGATATGTGTGAAACATGGGAAAAATTTGTACTAAGAACGCGCTATAGCACAGCAGTCTCATGTATAAGAAACAACTGTACTTAGCTTTGGCTGGTGTTGGCATCTGCATGTTGCCTGTAATCATCCCCTTAGTACCCAAGTTGGGGGCTTATGCAGAAGCCGAAAGATTAAAAGCCACCGAAGGATTAGAACGTCAGCGCATAGAAGAACGGGCAAAAACCAGCGATGCCTTATACGAGGCAGGAGTCATGCCCACAACTCGAAAACTGAGAATCACGAATTATTTTGACAGCAGTAAACGCAATCCCAGACCAGACACAACCCTATATCTTGATGATGAGATTGTTGATGTCTTTGACGCAACGGGTAAGTGTATTGGGCGAATTGAAGAAGGAATTTGGAAGTGGAAATACAAAGCCAAAGGGATTTGTAAAAGCGTTCAAAATATCAAACCAGTGAGGAAAAAGTAATGGCTAATAGTTCATCAAGTGCAGAAACTAATAGTACTGGCAACAGCGATAGTAAGCCTAAAGGTAAGAAGCGATCGCTTGGTGAAATCATCGATTTTTGTGCCAAGGCTGTAGTGATGATTGTCGGCTTACCCATTAGGGCTGCGGCTGCTATCGTTAATCAGTTTGTTGCTAACGGTGGTGCAGGTCGTGCGTTAGTTGGCGGGATTTTATTTCTCGGCGGTTCCATGATTAGCGCTGATTCAACTTGGCAATTAATCTTTCAAGGCCCCCCTGTTTTTCCCTGGTTTGAGCCGGCTTGGAATTGGCTAAATGTGCCGTTTGCACTGTTCAACCCGTTTTTTTACCTTGCATTCATAATTTCTGTAGGCGTTCAGGTAATTGAAGCCCACGCCCTACGCGGTAAGAACCCAGACTCAGCACGACGGGAACTTCAAGACCACATGGTTTATGACCTTGAAACCAAGCCTAATGGCAAGATTGACTTGGTAGGCCAGCTGTGGCAGGACTACAAAACCGCAGGTACACGCGATCGCTCTAGCGCAGGGCTGGTTGTGATTGCGGTTTGGGTGTTCGATATTGTCACCACCTTTGCAGCTCGTAACCCATTTGAATTTACAGCCCCCTTCATGATTTTGGGCTGTATTTTGTTTAACATCGGCACAATGATGGCGGGTGAAATTGGGTTCGCTATTTGGCGACTGACAAAGGATTAGAACGGAAACCGCCCAAGAAACCAATCACTGTAAAAAAGGGCGGCAACGTTTCACCAAGGGAGGCATTTATGCAAAGTAACAATATCCCAAAAATCACAACTAAAGAAACTGAACATTTACGCGAATCATATCCTAGCTTGTCTCACTTAGAAGCTGGCAATATCGCCCAATGGCTGCAAGAGAGAAAAGATGGATTATTTGAAATGGCACGGGCATCTGAGAATGAAGCAGATATGACCCGTGTACTTGGTTTGTTGGCTTCTGGGATCGGAGCGGTTTGTTATGCGGTCAACCCTTTGGCGCTAGTTGGTGGTTTAGTCGGTGGTGCTGCGTGGCTATGGTTTGTTGTCGAACACTCCAACCGCACCAAAGAAATTGCGCCTTTGCCTTTTGTGCGTGGTAATTTTATAGACGCTCTAGCTCGTGCTGGGGATTATGATGCTAGAAGGACTTATCAAGCAGATCATCTTGCCAATACTGTTAAATTCTTAGAGCGACAATCAGCAGAAGAGTACACCTTTCTTCTAGCTGAGTTTGAAAATATTGTCCAATATTTAACGCAAGTTGAACCAGGAAAACGTTTTTATGCTTATCGCTGGATGTTTGGCTGGTTTAGCAAGCTCAAGGGTCGTCAGCTACCCACTTATGAAAGCATGGCTCTCCATTTACAGGATGTGACAGTTGACAGCCGGGTGAATCGGTCAGAGGTAAATGCCATCGCACAGGCTCAAGCCCAGTTACCACCGACCGTAGATATCAAACAGTTTCAATCGCCACAGGTAGATATTGGGAAGATGAACCAAGCTGCGGAGCTTTCTAGACCGACAGAGTTACAGTCATCAGCTAATGGCGAAGTTGTACCAGAGACTTTAATTAATCTGCCTCTGACTAATAGGGCAAACGCACTGATCGCTGCTTTAACGAAAAGTGGTTTTCAAGTAGAAGATATGATGAGTTCTCAAGTCATTGCGATCGCTGGTACTCAGCGAGGTGGCAAGGGAACCTTAGCAGCAATCTTGGCAACATTATCAACAGCACTTGACCCCGGATTGAACACCCAATACTTTACAGCCGGGGTGGACGTTTACCCATTTGCCTGCAACTTGACCTCTGCGCTTAAGTACCCGGATATTGATGCGGATGGAGCTGATAAACTGGTCGCTCGTGATTTATTGAAATTTCTTAAAGGTTTAGATGGAAGCGAGCCTTACTCCCATAAAAACTTATTGCTAGTAATTGATGAGGCGATGCGGTTGCTGTCATTGTTAGAGGAGAGCGATCGCACCTGGGCGATCCAATATTTACTTTCTCGCTTCGCTAAGTCGGGTGGTACATTAATTATCGTGCTGCATGGCTCTAACCTGACAAGCGTGGTCGGTAAAGCTACGGCTGGCCTGGCAGACACCTTTAAACAATCGGTTAACTTTATTGGTTGTGTAGCCCAAGCGGTTAGCGCTGGTGGTCTACGCAAAATGAATGTTGCTAGTGGAGAATATTTCAAAGCCAACCCTAATAACTTTGGAGAACCTGTTAGCGGTGGCAATCTAGGCATGATTCCCGAATGGCTAAAGACCCATTTGCACCCAGGCAATGGGCAACCAGATCCAGCTAGAACATTACTTCAGTTCTTCCCGGAATTAGTTCAACAGCATGAAAGGGCAGTCATACCCAGAGGGGAGAAAATTGCTCCATCAGATGCAGTTAATCATCTGGAGTCCATTTTTTCAAAGCCTTATCAAGAACTGGAATTTCTGGAAGTAGAAGAAAATAGTATTTCTGAGGCTGATTTGGAACAGATTGTGGCGATCGTTGCAGCTACTGCTAGCCCTCCAACTTCTTTTGCTGCTATCAGAAACAGCCGCAAGTGGGGCGAAGAGAAAAAGAGTGTCCTTTACTTGAGAAATGCCCTATCACAATTGATTGACACTAACCGATTGTGCGGAAATGAAAAAGATGGTTTCAGCGTTTTTAACATTAACCACTAATATTCGTCACAGTTCCGGTCGAGTTCCGGTCAAGTTCCGGTATTCTTACATTTCCAAGTAAGGCTGAAAAATAGAGTCTTTTTGTCTCTCCAGTAAGTTTTAATTTTTTTCTAAACATTTTCCAGAATGTGGAAGCATCAGGAAGTTTAAAAATGAGCGATAAATTAACCACAACATTACAAAAATTAGCCATAAGTCCAGTTAAAGCAGACAGACTGGCCATTTGTAGATTGGAAAAAGAGTACGGCGCTTCTTTATCAGAAATCGTTGGTGAACTCGAAGATTATGCCATAGTCCATGAATCTATATTAGACGAAAGGGCTAAACCCAAAAATCAGTTCATTATCCTTTGCTGCTATGGCTGTCTTTGGGGCGCAGTTATCGGAATTGCGACGTTATTTATCAAGCCCAGCGTTACTCTAGCGGCGATTGGGTTGGGTTTTACGGCTGGGGTGTCTGGGAAATTATTGGTTCAAAAAGGGGAATAAGTTGAATCGGTTCGTCGGTACACTAGAGAAACCAGAATGGGTAGCTGTAGATGTATGCACAATTCTGGAAATCCAAAATGTCTCACAAGCTCTAGCTTCTTTTGATACGAATGAGAATATATTTTAGGTTAGCTATTGAAAAAAATTGTTTATTGTATAACAATGTGTGGTAAACAATGCAAGAGTCATTTTCTAATTCAGCAGGCAGGCATCTACAGGATGCCCAAATTCTTTTGAAAGAGCAACGATGGGATAACGCCGTTTACCTAGCAGGTTATGTTGTAGAATGCTCCTTTAAAATACTTGTTGAGCAATACTTTAAGCACGATCAAGGTGCAGTAAAAAAATATGGACACGACCTTACTGAGCTTGAGGGAAGGGCAATGGAACGCTTGCGTGTTCTCTATCCTATTCTAGATAGGCAACTTCCTGCTTCACGAATAGTTGGTACTGTTTTAGCTCAAAATCATCCAGAGAGGAGATATTCAAAATCAGGGCTTTGGGCTGAAGCTGATGCAAAAACTGCCGTTCAACGTGCCGAAGAAATTTATCGAGAAATCATCTCCAAATTAGTGCTAAACGGCTCAATTTCCAGTCAGGACATTTAAAGAATGACAATCAGTTTTGGTGAAACCTTTGATAAAGTACGCGAATGCTTTCAGGAACAAAGCATTGTAGATACAATTATACCTAAACTTCAATCCGTCACTATTATTCGTGACGTTAATGGAAAGATTAGAATTTATCTTGAAACATCAGAAACTAGTACCATTGAAGAATCAGAAACCACAAACCTTAATAACTTTTTATCTACAAAACTTGGAAAGTATTATGGGAATGATATTTGGCTGCCGGCAGGCGAAAAGGATGCTTACAAAGCTTTAATTAAAACTATTGAGGATGAAAGAATTTTTGCATCTTGGGATGACGAATCGGTTTTGCCTCGTTGGTATATTCTTGAGCGCCACATTGCTAAACACGCATGGACAGATAAGAAAGTAGGTAAACCACCTTGGTTAGAGGATTTAGTTGAGAAAAAGCATAAGCCTGCAATCGTATCCTTTTTCTCATTTAAAGGAGGTGTTGGACGAACTAGTACTCTTGTTGCCACTGCATTGACTTTAGCTCGTAATGGTCATCGAGTTGCTATTGTTGACCTTGATTTAGAAGCTCCAGGCTTGGGTACAATTTTTTCACCAGGTAACTTCAATAATCTAGGTGTAACTGATTATTTATTGGAAAAGAAAATTCAACAAGACGATTGGAAACTGCGTACTCATCTCACAAGCATTAATGAGCAGACTTTGCTAGGAGACGATGGTGAAAGTATACAATTACTTCCGGCTGGAACCGTGGATGAAAATTATTTGGAGAAGTTAGCCAGATTGGACTTTCAGAACCTTGTTGATGGTGAACTGCAAAGTACAATGCAAAATATGTTAAGAGAATTGGAAAGTGCAGTAAGACCTTTAGATTTTATTTTGATGGATGCGCGGGCTGGTTTTCACGATATTGGTGGCTTGGCTATCTCTGCTCTCTCCCATGCAGCAGTCATCTTTGGTACTCAATCACGTCAAAGTTGGGCTGGACTAACTCATGTTATTCGACATTTAGCAAGCCCTGGAGTTGATGAGCGTTTACCGTTGATTCTTGTACATTCGATGGCTCCATCAATCGGAATGTCAGGACGAGAAACAGAATTGCAAGAATTTCGGGACATAGCCTACATACATTTTCAAGAAAACTATTACTCTGAAGATGAAGATGTCCCTAATCCTAACGATAAAGAAGCACCATTTTTTCCTATCGTGGTTTCCTATCAGGAGAGTCTACGTGGAGACATAGCTCTATTTTTTCGCAACTCAACTCCAGAAGAATCAAATCGACTGTCAGACCTCGTAAAGATAATGACTAATTCTCCTTATCAGGAGATTGCAGAAAAGTTATGTATACTTTTTGGGCGTGAATTTAAAAACGTAGCTAAATTGAAAGTATGAGTGAATTTAATAAGCAAAAACTACTCGAATTAATCGTGGATATCGCCCCCGGCTGGGGCACTGCTGAACACGAAAGTGATAATGAAGATAAATTCTTAAAAAACTTTTTACCTATAGCAGATTATCGTCTTGTTTTAGAACCCAATACATTATTAATACTAGGAGGACGTGGAGTAGGAAAAACCGAATTATTCCGTTTACTCGCAATTCCTTTAGGACGAGAATCCTTGGTTGAAAGCTTGGGAGTTAGATCCTTGCCTACTTTGAGTAAAACAACATGGATAGCTGGCTTTGGAAGGAGCCGCAAAGCCGAAAAGCGATTTCCAACGCCAGAGAGTGTTGAAAGACAAATGGATAAGGCTACAAATATTGAATGGCGTAGCTTCTGGATTGGTTTAATTTTAGGCGGGTTATTACAGCAAGAAGATTTTAAATTCAAAGATTTTCTTATTGAACAAATAGAGACAGAAATAGCTAACATTCTTAGAGATGACTTATCTCGTATATCAATTTGGCAACCTATTGTCAATCAAAATCTTGAAAAATTAAATTCTGTATTAGATAAATTAGATCAAAAACTTATGGAAGCAGATGATTGGTTATTTGTCACTTATGATGAATTAGATCGATTAGTTGCTTCCTATACTGCTTTAGCAAGCCCAATTCGTGAACTTTTAGCTTTGTGGCTAGATCGATGGAGACGTTGGGATAGAATACGACCCAAAATATTTTTGCGTACTGATCTCTTTCGAGAGGATTTCTTGAGTTTTCCTGATGCTTCCAAACTGCAAGCCCATCAAATTCGATTGGAATGGAAACATTCATGGCTTTACCAACTGTTGGTCAAACGACTTGCGAACTCTGATACTGAAATGACAGAATATTTACAAAATATCCCAGACTTGATTATTGAAAACAAAACTGGCTTGGGTTGGACTGCAACATTAAATGAAAAATTGTTTGAAGAACTAATCGAAACGATGATTGGTAAGTATATGGGAGCTAATGCTAAAAAAGGAATTACCTATCGCTGGATTCCCAATCACCTTCAGGATGCTGGTGGTCGAATTGCGCCACGTTCTTTTCTCAAGTTATTTGCCTTAGCCGCACAAAGTCGAATACAACAGCACTCTCCTGTTGAACAAAATACGCTACTCTTGCAACCCTCTGATTTACAAGGGGCTTTGATGAATACTTCAGATGATAGAATTAGGGAATTACAGGAAGAGTATCCTTGGTTAGAATCTCTCAAGACGAGCTTAATAAATCTAATAGCTCCCATGCAAAAAGAAATATTTTTAGATGCTATAAAATCGACTATATGGAGTCCTGAAAAACAACCACCTGTAACTAACCCTGAAGGAATTTTGCAATATCTACTTCAACTTGGAATTGTAGAAAGTCGTTCTGATGGACGAATTAATATGCCTGAAATTTATTTATATGGATTTAAAGTTAAACGGAAAGGTGGAGTTAAACGTCCCAAGTAGTATAATATAAGACTCAAAATCAGGTCGAGGAGCTAATACCTACTTTTTATCCAGTCCAAAACGGCCTAGCTAGAACCAATTTTTAACCATAAGCTTTCCAGTTATCTAGGTTTCATGCTTTTTGACTAAAATAGCACTAGCGATCGTTAGCACTAAAACTAACACTTGTGATCCAATTTTTATGATCATTCATAGTATGTAATATATTTTATTTACTTGAATCCGGTATGAGCCGCTAGGCGATTAGCCGTGGTTTAGCTTTTGCGCGTTGCTTAAAGCTTTCAAGGTTTATTACCTCAGACCTTTCTGCTGCCTTCCAAATCTCATTAACTATTTCAAAGAGAGAGGGGATAGTAATCAGAATATATTGTCCAATACCTTGATTGCGTTTGTCTGCCACTTTAATGACTCTAGGAAAATCAGACCAATCTGGCATTACCCAATAGACTTCATCATTAAGAACAACTAATTTTTTGTCTCTTAACTGATCATCAAAACCTTTATCATCTAAGAACTCGATTATTTTTCTCACTGTTTGCAGTGAGATTTCTTGCCTAAGATTTTTGATCGCACGGATTTCTAACACCTGTTCCCAGGTATAAATCACTGTTGGTTTTTTGGTGCTACCGTAACGGTGAGGCACAATTAACCCTGTTCTTTCAAGATACTGTAAGCGGTTAGATGTAGTTCCAGCCAGGGCAATCGTCTCTTGTCTGGTGAATCCATTGATAACAGTCATTGCAGTTACCCTCGCCCAATTAATCTCCTCTTTGTTGCTTTATTATCACTACAAACACAATATATTGAATTTGGATAAATTTATAAAAAATTAACGTATTCAATATTTGTTAATTTAGAATACGTTGTGTTACCCTTAAAAAATAAAGTATACACGTAGCACCCGGTTCAATATACCGAACTATACAGAAAGCTATATGTAGCAAAACAACGCTTGTTGTTAGTGCCAAGATTTTGAGATAGACAATATCCGCCACAGAGCTATTGCCAATTTAGATAGAGAAAATTAACTATGGCTAGAGGAGCGATCGCTGCTCGTATTCAAGGAGATGATTATCAAGCACGATGGTTCTGGTTTCAAATTTGCCGTCTTTTTAGTGAGCGTACAAAAGTTGTGCGTGTTAGTTATGAAGCTAACAATATTAAATCATTTGATGATGTTGTGGTCTATTACCAAGGTATGGAAGATGACGAGGGAAATCCCCTCAGCGCTGAATACTACCAAGTGAAATTTCACGTCACTTCGGCGGGAGCTTTTACCTGGGAAGGCATGATGAACCCTAGTTTTATTAATGCAACATCAGTGTCTATACTTCAGCGCCTAAAAAACGCTCAGGCACAATATGCTCCTAAAGGAACTGAAGCACATTTCATACTTTATTCACCTTGGCAGATTCATCCTGATGATCTTCTGGCAAAAGTACACTCCCAAACTGATGGCAGGCTTGACTGGTATCGCTTGGCTGAAGGTGGTTCCAAGTCCAATTTTGGCAAGCTACGTGCTGCTTGGCGTGAACACTTAAAAATTGAAACAGACGAAGAGCTTTGCACTATTTTGCGTCCTTTGAGGATTCGTCAAGGACGAACCCTTCAAGAAATCGGTGGGTTACTCAACGATAAATTATACAGAGCAGGACTTGTTCAGGTTGAAGACGGGCGTTTGTGTAATCCCTATGATGATTTAGTACATAAACTAGTGCAGTTAAGAAAAACCGAATTTACGCGAGAGGAAATCGAAGTAATTTGCAAAAGGGAGAATCTCTGGATGGGGCATTCTATTCCTGAACCTGATGCTTACCGTGTTGGTATTCGCAGTTTTCTTCGGTGGGCTGAAAACTTAGAAGATGAAACTAATGCCATGCTCGATCTGCTTCGATACTTTAATGGTCGTAGCATTCGGTCTCCTGAACTCTGGCAACAGCAAATATACCCGGCAGTAGATAGTTTTCTCGCCAGTAACTTGCGTCCTGGTAATCGCTGCCATTTGCATCTTCACACCCATGCATCAATTGCTTTTGCTACTGGATATTGCCTTAACTCAAAGTCTGGGATTAATGTCGCACTCATCCAGTCTACCGGAACTGGACAAGAAATTTGGCAACCATCTCCGCAGTCTAATCCAGATCAGTATCCTACTTGGACTTTTACTCAAGAATTGATATTGGAAGAAGGCACAGATGTAGCTCTTGCTCTCTCTGTAACTCACTTAGTTACTTCAGACGTTCAAGTATATATTGCACAAGAACATCTGCCAGTTCATCGTATTTTTTCTTATACACTTCCAAAAGGGGCTAGCTCACAAGCCATAGTGGATGCAAATCACGCTAAACTGCTGGCCGATCACTTGTCGTCTCGTCTTAAGAATGATCGTACCCCCCTTGAACGTCAAGGAGTGCTACATATTTTTATCGCTGCACCAAATGCTCTAGTTTTTTTCATTGGTCAACTTGCTCGTAGCTTTGGTTCATGCATCGTTTACGAATATGATTTTGATCGCAACATACCTGGTGCATATCAGCCATCTTTGAAGTTCCCGCCTCCTTGAATGTCTAAAAAGATCAATAGCCAAAATTAAGCTTTCTTGTAACATAAATGAGTATGGAATTGCCAAGCTACTTTAATGATTTTCTGGCTGCTATTCGTCCTCAAGGCAACCATGTTGATGATTATAAAACTGGTCACAAGACATTACGGCAACGACTTAAGGAAGATGCAGTACTATCTTCGATTATTACCACAACATTTTTACAAGGTAGTTACCGTCGTGCAACCGCCATTCGTCCTCAAGGGGAAAAACGGGCAGATATTGATATCATTGTGGTGACTAAATTAAGTGAAGATGAATATACACCTAAAAATGCACTTGAACTATTTGTCCCGTTTCTAGAAAAGCATTACAAAGGCAAATATAAACCACAAGGACGTTCTTTTGGGATTGAACTATCATACGTTGATTTGGATTTAGTAATTACATCAGCGCCCTCCGAAAGTGAAATTGGGATCTTCTCCACTGATAGCATCATTTCTGACGATACTCCTGAAACAGCCGAAGCCGATGAAGACTGGCGCTTAGTACCTTCTTGGGTTTCTGTAGAAACGAGGTCTGTCATTTCATTCTCCGAAAAGAAGTATCGTTTGGATACCGCACGCACAGAAGCTGAGTGGAAGATTTCCCCCCTTCGTATTCCTGATCGTGATACCCAACAATGGCAAGATACTCATCCCCTAGAGCAAATTAGGTGGACGTGGGATAAAAATCGTAGATGTAATAAACATTACATTAATGTTGTTAAAGGGATGAAGTGGTGGCGAAGGATAAACCATCCAACTCCCAAGTACCCCAAAGGATATCCTGTGGAACACTTGATAGGACAGTGCTGTCCAGACGGAATTAGCTCAGTGGCTGAGGGGGTTACAAAGACGCTCGAAACTATTGCCGAGAAATATCAAGGATACGCTTCTTATAAAATGACTCCCAACCTGTCAGATCATGGTGTACCATCACACAATGTGTTCAAACGTGTTTCTGGTGAGGATTTTGCGGAGTTTCACAGTCAAGTATGCGAAGCTGCAAAGATTGCTCGTCTTGCATATAATGCAACAGACATTCCTACAAGCGTTGCATATTGGCAGAAACTCTTTGGTAAAAAATTTCCAGATGCCCCTCCTAATAGTGGCAATGGTGGCAAGAATCCTACAGGAGGTGGCTACACACCTCGGCAGGATGTCACTCAACTAGGAGGAGGCAGATTCGCATGAGTGATAAGAGAATACCTCCTACAGAGCTTCTTGCTGCTCGTAGAACTCTTGAGGGTATATCATGTGTTGAACTTTTATATGACTGGACATGGAGCGATCAATTAGCTAAATGGACATTGTACTGCCGTATAAATATTAATTCGCCACCAAGTCCTTTCATTCCGCAATCTACAGACTGGTATGTTCTCGTTAGTCCAGAGTACCCTTGGGGAGATATTGGGTTTTATCCAGCAAAAAAAAATGGACTTATCCATACTTTTCCTCACCAAAATTTTAATAGTTTTGGCGATAATAAAGTACCTTGGCGTAAGGGCAAACTTTGCTTAGATACCAGTGTTCATGCTTTAGGTCGTCAAGGCTACCATAGTGAACCCTACGATCCTTACTGGAGACTAGAATGGCACTTTAGGCGTGCTATTGAATGGTTGGTGGCCGCGTCGGAAAATAAACTCGTTTCTCAGGGTGAACCATTTGAGCTTCCCTATTTTCCTGTAGGGAATTTTTTAACAGCTGCTTTCTCTGAAAGTGCTGAGTCCTTTACTGAATGGCAGAAAATTCCTGATCCGGTTGGACTGGTTCACCTAGTCCCTCTGCGTAAAAAACCAGATATATTTTTTGTAGAATCGTTTCAATCAATTCGTGGCAAAGAGTTAATCAGGCTTACCTGGGGGAAAAAGATGGACGAATTGAAAAACGAGTCACTTTTGGGAATATGGATACGCTTAAAAAAAATTCCTATCCTTAAGCCTTGGCAGGTTCCATTGACATGGAAAGAATTACGAGAGGTCTGTCGAGAACAGGAAATTAACATTAATGAACAGTTAAAAATAGTTGCAAAATTCATACGAGACAGAAAAAACCATATTGCTTTAATTGGATTTCCTATTCCTGCTGAGATAGATGGGTCTTTACACCAGATACACTGGCAAGCGCTACAGTTACCTATTTTATCCGAAGGTACAAAAACTGCCAAAGGTTTTAGAACAAACGAAGAAGGATATTGGCAACGAGATAAAATTGAAATTTTACGTGGAGATGTAAATTTAGTTTGGGTTAACTCAGAGAACTGGCATATTAGCCAGATTGTTACTCGCGGTAAACTTCCCGAACCCTTGGCTTCCAAGAAAATACTTTTATTAGGTGCAGGAGCCATTGGTTCAGCAGTTGCTGAAATGTTGAGTCGAGGGAATGCACAAAAGATAACTATTTTAGACTCAGATACATTGGAAATAGGAAATTTAACACGACATACCCTAAGCTTGCATCACCTAAAAGTAGAAAAAGCTACTAGCATTGCTGCTCGTCTGAATCTCACTTCTCCTTACGCAACGGTGGTGGGTATTAACCGAGATTTTCTTTTACTTGAAAAAACGGACAAATCTGACATTCAACAATCTGAGATAATTCTTGACTGTACAGGAAGTGATGCAGTGCCTTACCACTTAGAGCATTTTTCTTGGGGGAGTTGCAAACTATTTATTTCTATCTCATTAGGGATAGGTGGCAAGCGCTTGTTCCTATTTTCAGCTTACGGTGATAGTTTTTCTCATGCTGCTTTTAGAGAGATGCTTGCTCCGTGGTTGCAAAAAGAATTTAAAGAATATGAAGGACAGCAATTACCAAGGGAAGGTATTGGATGCTGGCATCCTGTCTTTCCTGCTCGGATTGATGATGTATGGATAATGGCATCAATAGCAGTGAAACACATTGAATCATCTTCAGCGTCGCCCCCAGAAAAACCAAATTTAGCTGTTTTTGAGCAACTATATGAAAATGGTACTTTCTTAGGGGTTCATCAAGTTGACTGCTAAATATGAAATGAATGATTTAGAATTCTGGTCGGAAGACAAAAGACTTGGATTAAAAATACATAGGAGAGAAGTATCTCAATTATTAAAAGTGTGTGCGCGTGCAGGTGTGCAAGAAACGGGAGGAATTCTCGTAGGTTTCTACACCGAATCGCACAACTGTGCTGTAATCACAGCCATCTCAGATGCTCCGTCAGATTCTCATAGCGGTCATAACTGGTTTCATAGAGGAACAAATGGTCTGCAACGATGGCTCAATCACTTATGGAATAAAGACAAGCAATATTACGTAGGTGAATGGCACTTTCATCCGTTTTCCAATCCGAATCCTAGCCAAATAGACATTAACGAAATGCAGAAGATTGGAGATTCATATTCTTATCAGTGTCCTGAACCATTACTATTAATTATTGGTGGTGATCCAAATATTCAATGGGACATAAAAGTTTACATTTTTCCACGAAACCGTCCTCTAGTAGAGCTAATTAAATGTTTTTAAAGCTATAGGACATCCAATAATGCCGACTTTTTACAAACACTCCTTATTCCCTACTTATATCCGCCACACTGTAAATATCAAAGCACAGGATAATTTTACTAATAAGCGATCACTCTATCACAACGAGTTCATTGTTTACTACTGTATAGCTGTATCGTCACTTCTGCTGCTTCCAAACAAGGTTGTACTCTCTCAACAGCCGCCAGCAGCAAAGCGTGCAAGGATAACAGATAAGGTTTGGCAAAATCCCCAACCCCTGCAACAGCCAATCCACAGCCTCGTCACGGGTCGCCACTTGATGCAACTGCCGTAACCTCACACATAACTACTGCTTCATTCACAAAGTGCGATCGCCCTTACCTCAAAACAAAAAATCACCCAGCTATATCCTTGCCACTCTTGTAATTCATCGCTCTAGGTTTCCTCTTGCCTATAGGGACTACTTTCGATTGCTTGGGTGCTTGTGGTGGACGGCATGTTTCACAGTAGAGCGGTCGCACACCAAAGGTTTCTCGTTGTGTGGGTTGTTCACACTGCTTACACACAAAGTTGAAAACGCGAGTGTGAATTTCCCGCTTGTGCGCTCTAACGGTGTACTCTCGGACATCAATTGTTTTGCTGGGCATCGGTTCTTTCTTCGGTGTTCTATTTATAAGGATAGTTTCTGGCATCAATATATTCATGCATCATTTGATTAAAACAGTGACAATTGCCCAGGTGAAATATTGCCTCGCCTAAATCGGTGATAGTAGAGATGGCAGTCACTGCAAAGACAGCCTAAGTTTTCTTTTCGGTTATCAGATGGGTCGAAGTTGTAATGATGAACCTGAAGGTTATGAACCCGACGTTGGGATAAAGTTAGCTCTGATGGTTTCTCGCCAGGGCGCAAGCAGAGGCGATCGCACTTAGTACAGCGCCAATCGGAGGCATCTTTTACAGCAGTGGCGATTTGTTTCCAGTCTTTGGAGTAGCGGGTTTTGCTCATACTCTCCTATTCGACAACTTCAGCGCGAGTTAATTCTAATCAATTAAGATACTCCTTTATGCCACTTTGTTCACGACGCAGAATTGCTAAAGCTTTATGCTCAAGCTGACGGATTCGTTCTCGGCTCAAGTTTAAGCGTAAGCCGACTTCAGTCAAACTCAGTTGATGATCATTCTCTAGCCCAAAACGTAGAATTAGTATTTCGCGTTGTATAGGGGGCAGGGATGCCAGCAGATTATTTAAATCGAGGTGCAACAGTTCCTTAGTGAGCCGTTCGTCTGAGGACATGCTCTCATCAGGTAAGATATCCAATAGCTCAGTGTCTTGGTTGTCTCCCACACGCAAATCCAGAGAAACTGGCTGTTTCGAGACACTGAAATATTCTCGAACCTGGTTAGGCTTTAAATTTAATTCTTCAGCAATTTCGCTGACAGTAGCATGACGACCAAGTTTTTGAAAGCTTTCTCGCTGTACTTTCTTGATTTTATTAAGTATTTCGGTTAGATGAATTGGCAATCGAATAGTACGAGATTTTTCTCCAATTGCACGTGTGATTTCCTGACGAATCCACCAGTAAGCATAAGTCGATAGTTTATAGCCTCGGTTAGGGTCGAATTTCTCTACCCCTTTGTGCAAACCGAGTGTACCCTCCTGAATTAAATCGAGAAATTCTAAATTGTGGTTCTGGTATTTCTTGGCAACAGAAACCACCAGCCGCAGGTTAGCTGTCACCATTTTCTGTTTGGCCTTTTGGCCTTGTTGAACGACTGATTGTAGTTCAGCTACGTTTTGCCCAAGCGATGTAGCTAATTCCAAATCACTTGGTTGTCGGTTAAGTTGGAGTACAAGAGCTTGCCGTTGCTGCTCAACCGCCATCATCTGCTGTACAAGCCTGGCCAATGTAATCTCCTGCTCAGGAGCCAGCAGAGGATAGCGACCGATTTCTTTTAGGTAGGAGCGAACTGAGTCGGTAGTTGGGCTGGGCATAAAACTTAATGAATGAGATAAATCAAGATAAATTGAGAAGCTACCTATTGAAACTATTTGTTTGAGTAGTATTCTTCAAGATATAGGCAATCTGCAAAGAAGATGGGATTTTTGCAATCGTGTTAAATTGATATGAATTTTTAAGTTCAACTTGAATATAAAGGAGAATTTCAGAAGTTCTGCTTGTGAACACTGATACTTATATATATCTTGCTGTTTGATGCCTGCTTCTTTTGCCTGAAAGCCTGTATAAGCTAAAAATCTACCATAAACTATACTGTGTAATTTAGATCCTACTTATGCCGATCATCGCAATTATCAATCAAAAAGGAGGAGCAGGTAAATCAACAGTTTCTGTTCATCTTGCACGATGGCTACAAAAACAAGGTAAATCAGTGCTACTTGTAGATGCTGATGCTCAATGCTCATCTTCTAAGTGGCTAAAACGATTAGAACAAGTTATTCCTTGTCAGATTATTCAAGCGCCTGATGCACTATTGGATGAGTTACCTAAGCTAAATGAATCATATACATGGATTATTGCTGATGGGCCTGCCGCTCTCTCTGAAACAACCAGAGCATTAGTTTTAACTGCTGATTTAGCAATTATTCCATGCCAACCTGCTGGTATTGACCTTGAAAGTGCTTCTGATACTGTACATTTGATTCAACAAGCGCAAAGGATTCGGCGAGGAGAACCTAAAGCCGTAATGTTTGTTAATCGTGCAGTTAAAGGAACTAAATTGAAAGATGAAGCAGTAGAAGTACTTCAATTAATGCCAAATGTCACCGTTTTAGAAAATGTACTTCATCAACGACAGATCATCGCCGACTGCTATGGACAAAATTCTACTATCTTTGATTTACCTGGATCAACAGCCGGAATCGCTAGACGTGAAATTGAACAATTATTCAAAAAATCCTTGGAGGTTTTGAATGAATAAACCAAGACAATCACTAACTCAAGGACTCTCTGCCTCCATTGCCCAAAAATTCATCACTGATCCAAAAAGTGTCGAATCTTCTCAAACATTATCTATTCAACAAATTAAACTTCCTGCCAAGCAACCCCGTCGTTACTTTGCTCCAGACAAGCAATCTCAATTAGTCCAATCAATTAAAGATCATGGGATTCTAGAACCTTTACTAGTTCGTCCATTAAAAAATGGGACTTATGAGTTAGTTGCTGGAGAAAGGCGATATCGAGCAGCCCAGGAAATTGGATTGAGTGAGCTTCCTGTCGTTTTTAGAGACTTAGACGATCAACAAGCTCTCCAAATTGCTCTTATAGAAAACCTCCAACGTGAGGATCTTAACCCAGTTGAAGAAACGGAGGCAATTCTTGAGCTGATTTCACTCAAACTCAAGATCAGCACCGAAGAGGTTAGTTCTATACTGAATCGTGCTAATCACGCAAAAAACCGTCATCAACAATTGGAGGAAAACGTTTTCCTCCAACTTCAAGTTATCGAATCAGTCTTATCTGGGTTAGGAAAATTTTCGTCAGAATCCTTTCGTACCAGTCGTTTACCATTGCTAAATCTGCCTATTGATATTTTGACAGCACTCCGTGAAGGTAAAATAGAGTTTACAAAGGCTAGAGCGATCGCACAAGTTAAAAATGAAGAACAGCGAAAAACCTTGCTCAACCTAGCAGTATCCCAAAACTTGAGTTTCAGAGAAATTAAGCAAAAAATCCAGGAACTCAATGTCATTGAACAAGACAATCCACCTACTAAAATCTATGTTCAGAGGTATTCTAAAATCGGAAAACAACTTAAAAAAACATCTGTTTGGAATGATCCCAACAAACGAGCGAAGTTAGATAAACTACTCTCTCAACTAGAAGAGTTGGTGGGAAAAGCTGATGAATAGTGGCAACTATACGCTTTAGTGCATAAACTCATCTATGACTTAGTAAAAATGTTTAAAAGGTGAACTGCTAGTTAAAATACACTCATTTGCTAAAGTTCAGGAAAGAAAGTTCTGATGAAGTCTACCGAGCGATCGCCCAAGCCACCTAAACAACAGCCAAAACCCAACGACCAAAGCCCAAAGCTTGACCTTGTTGCTTATAAACCAGTAGAGAAACAGCAGCCAACCTATCAGCCTGACATGACTCCCAGTGATGATCTGCCGTCAGTTGAGCAGCCAGCCCAAGCAGAGGTGATACCTCTTGTAAGGTCAAAGACAAACGCTGCTGAAAAACCGCAACATTTAGAGAAAAGTAAAGCCAAACGTACCTCTGCTGACAAGAGAAAATCCAAATTACCGCAACAGCCCAAGCAACAGGGTCAATTGACAAAGAGCGATGAAGAAGAAGAATTACCGCCAGAACCCTGTCAGCACATGCAATTCCTGGATTGCAACTCGGAGGTAGGGCGTGTGATATTCGAGTGCTATCACTGCAAGCAGGGGATAATCAGCGAGTACACCGGAGATCCCGTAATGGGCGAGTACAAAGGACGACCTTCAGTGATTTTCGCAAAGGTAAAATGCCCCAGATGTGAGCAAACAGCGATTAGGCTGGAAGCAAGGGAAGTACTTTCAACAACAGCGATTCCTTCACCTTGGCAGGAATGATGGCACACTCCCTCTTCAAGAGTGATTGGTGAAAGATATTTACGATTGATAATGCAAATGAGATTTTTACCCTCAATAATAACTGCACTAACGGCACTGACACTAACTAGTTGCAGCACTACTACTGCTGAACAGTATGAAGCTACAGCACTCACCAGTTACTCCTGGCAAGTCAAGTATGCTAATAACCTAACTAGTCAACCACAACCACGCATTGAAACCTTTACGAATACTTCAGTGATGAATCGGAATGGATTAAAACCGGCAGGAGCAGTTGTTGGCCCAGATGACAGAGGGCTATGGTGGCCTACTTTACCTCCGCGGCCAAGTGTTGATGAAGTTGAACAACGTAAAAAATCTCAAGAAGAGGCAGGCAAACCTGAATTGATGAAAGATGTTCAGTACAAACTGACCTACGGAGTGGGTAATTTACAGAAGGCACTACCTACTAATTATGATGTTTATCGGCAAGTAGTAAAAGCTTATCCCCAAAAAATTCCTTTGGAATTAACTTTGGGTGTGAATGATAATTCAGTTGAGAAAGCTGAACCTGTCAGCAAGTAGTGACCCTAAGTTACGTATTCAGCAAGAAGTTAAAGATCAAAACTGAATTGCTTTTCAACAAAAAATTGATATTAAAGTATAAATCAAAGAGTCAACGATGATCTAAATTAATTTCTGCTGCGTTGATAAAAAAGATTTCAAAAAAATTTATGGGGGCTATATGGGGGCTGTGTGTACCCCAACAATAGCTCAGGACTTTGGTAACATCTTGACCCCTATATAGGGTATATATAGGTGCTAAATGGGGTACATTTGACTGTTTAACATTTTGTACCCCATTTAGCCCCCAAGGGGTTATGATAAGCTCTTGAGATTAGGAAAGAAGGGGGAAGTTATTTTATTCTTCTTTTTCTTGCCCTTGCAGATCACTTGAACAGATAATTTTCACTTTCTCAAAGTGTATTACCTTTGTATTTATGCCAAACATTCACACGTTGCAAAAAATTTTTCCGGCGGGTTTCGATAACGGTTACGGAAGCCTAAAACTTTTAGTCGAAGGGTTTGAAGTGGTTCGTGTCCCCAGCTATATAACCAATGCCGAGATGGAAGATGTACCCGGACGAGTAGTTTTTAACGGCACTGCTTACACAGTCGGAGAGTCTGCTTACCGGACAGGGAATTATTTTGACCGCAACACAGACAATAATGAAAATAAAGTCAATAATGCGTTGTTGACTTTATTGGGTGCATTGGCACATCTCCCACACCGTAAGGCTTGGCACTTAAAATTAGTTGTTAGCTTACATGATGTCGGTCTGGCTGAAGAATTACAAAAAGTACTCAATGGAGAATATCAGCCAATACTTGCTGGCAAGCAATCAGACGTGAAAGTAGAAGTGCTGAAAGTTGTACTAGAGGGTATGGGTGCATTATTTGGGCATCCACTACCCAAAAAATTAACCATTTTAGACTTTGGCAATGGAACGACTCTCTATTCTCGTTACAACCGGGGTCAGCGAGAAGTTCACACTGCTTACCCCATCGGTGTAGAAGTTCTCATCGATGATATATCCCAAAAGATGAAACATTTGAATGGCGGAAAAATCGGAGATCCATCCAAAATCCGATTTTGTCTAGAGATGGGACATACCAAGTACAGCCGTGACATCGATATCAAAGATATATACAGTGCTTCTTTGAAAGATTGGTATGAAAAATACTTGAAGAAAGTGGTGAATCTGACACTTGATGCCAAGCACCAAGGGGATGAAATCTGGGCGATTGGTGGAGGTTGCCTCTTACCAGGATTTAAGAAGCTGCTGGAGAAAAACGGCTTCAAAATCCTCGAAAATCCGGTAGAAGCCAATGTCTCTGGGCTTTTAGAGATGGCAAAAACCATTAACAGTAAGAACCCAACTACTACATCTTTTAAGTAAAGTTATAACAATGGTAGATAAAAAAGACTTAGCACCGGAAAAAGTTCGCCTCAAAGATAATTACCGAGAGCGCATATTTGCAGAATCGCAAAAACTAGATAAAAGTTACCTGGACACGCTTTACTTTATAGTTGATTGCTATTTTGTTTTTATCAAGGCTGGATTACCTGCACAACTTTTACCTGACTCACCTATTAATACTGAATCAAACCAACTCACGTCTTGGACTCAAACTCCATTTCCAGAGGAGAAAGAAGAAGATTCTTCAGGAGAAACATTCAACCTTGATTTTGATTTGTAACCGTCACAGGAAGTTGGCAACACGCTAAAGATGGGGAATTAGCTTTAAGGGTGGTAAGTGGAATTTACACTTGTTTTGCGTAAATTCCTATCGGGTTTTGCATTTTCAACTCAGAATTTGGTTTTGGGAAAAGGTTACTGGGTTTGGGTTAAAGGTTTTTATTTCCTTTTTCCCCTTCCCCTTTCCCCCTTAACCGACAAGTATTGGGAGAGGGGCAAGGAGAAAACTATATTGCATAATAGCCGAAAGCGCTGTAAGGTTTAAAAATCTTGCATTGACAATTTTTTGAACTCTAAAAAGTTTAAATCACCGAGTCAAAAACTTGTTGTGCGGTTAGATTCAACTGCAAAAAAGTAGGAGACACTATAAGGTTTGTTTCTCTAAAGGGTGTCATTTGATATTCGCCATCAATAAGTTCACAGACAAAAATAGTCGGAACTTTGGGACTACCAATAAATACACGTCCACCCAAAGCTGCATAATCCACAATCCAATATTCAGGTATACCCATAGCTTCATAGTCACGAAGCTTATCGTAATAATCATCCTGCCAGTTGGTTGACACTACTTCAACTATTAGTTTGACCGAACTAGCATTATGGATAACTGATTCTTTCTTCCAGCGCGTTTCAGTATCAATAGTTTCTTGATTTAAAACAATAATATCCGGTTCGTACCCTGATTTGTCTCGGTATGGTTTAATAATCGATTCTTTCGGTATAGTCCAGATACCGCGCTTACCCATCTCTCTAATTGTGATCAGTAATTCTTCAATCAAAAAACCAGCCAAATCAGAATGCTCCCCTTTAGGCTTTGGCATCTCCACAATCACCCCATCATGTAATTCATAACGTACTTCTGAGTTTTCTGGATACCATTCGATAAATTCATCGAAGGTCAGTAGCTTTAGTTCCGATTGTGTTTGACTCATAAAAGTTACTGGATTTATTTTTACTCCTACTGTAAGAACTGCCTAGAACGCATAATTCTCACAAAATCGCGTTGCTCCTATATTATCTATGAATTTCTCTTGACTGGGCTTGATAAGAAAAGTAAGTCTTGTCAAGAAGAGAGTTAGCTCCTTCAAAAGTTTTTATAATTTCAGGCGTGACTCGTGAGGTATGCACTTTGCCTGATTGAACACCTAAAACTACATCTCCATTTTTCTGTTGGATAGTCAAATCTTTGCGCTCAGTGTTAAAGCTGAGGTCATAAACCTTGCCTTTAACTTCAGTGAAACCATCTTGCTGAGATTGTCCCAAAACCATGCCAATCCTTTGAGCAATTTGAGTCAACCGACTGATGGCTTCAAGTTCAAATTTATCTTTATTCATTACTGTCAACGCTTCGGCTGATAATTGCTCACCAGCTTTAAACTGATTGGCCACTTCTACAATGCGTTTTTTGTAATTCTCCGGCTTCCCTAACTTATCTGCGACATTGTACCAATTTCTCAAGTCATCAATAGTGACTGTCGGGAGCTTCTCTACACTTAGAGGTTCGGTTTTCGCACCATTACTAATGTCTGGTGTAAAAGGAGTAGTGGAGAGTAATAGAGTTGATTGGTTAGGTGGGGATTGTGCTGTTTGTTCTGGTGGTTTCAAAAACTGCGGTCGTGTGGCGAGGGAATTAACCCTTTGTTGATACTCACTATCCGTTTCAATCACAGCCCCAAATTTCTTGGCCATGCTCTCTAAAGTTTTGGCAGGGATGGAGCTATCAACCAAGTGAAATACTGCTAGACCTTTTTTGGTTTCCCTGATAACATCTTCTGTTGGTACTTGCTGCCATTCAACTTTTTGAGCAGTTAACCATTTAGTCACAGTCTCAGCTTTCTGGTTGTCAACAGCCAAGCCCATGACTCCAAGTTTTTTGTTTGATTCTGTCGAAAATAAGAAAGTAGGACGCTCTTTAATATGATGTAGAATTTTCCCACTACTCTCAATCATGTCTTGTTGTTCAGAATTAACCGATTGAGTCCCAAAAACCTGAAATTCCTTCGTCCACTTCTGGGGATATTCAACGGTATTAGAGTCCATTTGAGCGCAAATCACAGAGAAATTACTTTCAATGATCGCGGGAGCGGGTGTAAGTTGTCCAGTTTTGAGTAGTCCAAGCTGTCTGAGCGCATCTTTGTCTTTCTTGAAATGTAATACCCCCAAGGGTTCACCATTTAAAAATACAGCATCTCTAGTTTTTAAAGGTGGCGTTTCGATAGTCAGTTTTCGGTAATCTCGATCCGAAAATGACTGACCAGAAAAATCATAAAAGTTGATTTTATTGATTTTGAGGAGATTACCATTGGGAGATTCACCCAGGACAAAAGCTTGATCTCCTGTTTCAGAGATTGACGTGAGCTTTAATTTTAGGGGATTACCATTTTTTAAGTAATCAACTTGTTTTAACTGCTGGACAGAATCGCTGTCTAACTCCCCTAATGTTTTACCATCTAACTTAATTTTTACTGTTTTATCAGTCATCGGCACAGTGCCAAATTCTAAGTTAACCGGTTCGGCATTAAAAACCTGTCCCGCATAAGAGAAGTTTTTAAGTTCGCGGATGGTAATGTCAATGGGTTCATTTCCTGGCAGCCCAATAGTTGCTTTGGCAGTAGCAGGTTCTACCCCAACCATACTGGCTTGTGCTTTCGTACCAATTGGTAACATTCCAGTTCTTGTCTCCAGCATGGCGAATTCCTTATATTCGCCGTCACTATCCTGGACAAATAACAATCTGGAAACGTGGCGTTCGTGTCCCGGTGGGTGGTGGCTAGCCCTAATTTCTATCGCGTGTTTTTCATGAGCGTTCCAGTCTCGACCCAAAAATTGATTCGCTTCATCCGAAAGTGTGACTAACTTCGGTTCGCTAAATTGCAGTTTCTCCAAGCGGGAGATAATCTCATTGGGGAAAGCAGCGAAGGCAAAATTAGAGACTTTTTTAGCGATCGCTTGGGGGTTTGCGTTTTCTTTTCTTGCAACTTCGAGTTCATCCTGGCGGGATGCACAGATGTTCCAAGCGGCGGCGGCGGATGCAAGTTTTTCTGACTCTGGGATTTTCGCATAAAATGCTTCTGCTGCATCATTTGCCAAGGTAAAGAGTAGTTTAGTTTGGCTTCTAGTAAGTTCTGGTTTTAGTTCTAAGAGTTTAGCTCCCTGCATGGTCATCCCCGCCTTGAGGTTGTGGTCAGTCACAGATTGTTGGCTAACTGTCCCCAGGTTGCGGTAAGCGGGTTTTCCATCTGACCCAACCTCGTCATCTATCTGTGCAACTGCTAATAATTTATGGGGGCGTTCACTGTTTGTGAATTTAATCTCATCTAAGCGAATATTAAGTGTCTGGGCTTTCCAGATTAGGGGATGCCCGTAGCGGGTGAGGTTGGTAATTTCGAGTTGCGTTCCTGAATTCGTTTGAATAATTGTGCTAGGGCCAGACTCTGTTTCTCGCCGCCTTGAGGCACGAACCGCAGCATTGAACTTCAGATCAAATTCGTATTTGGCGGCGATCGCTGCAAATTTCTGCTGTGGTGTAAATTCTACTCCTTTGAATAAGTCTTTAAACTGGACTATGGGACGCGATTCTAACTGTGATTCTTGGAAATATTTATTAGTTTGGCTAATCAATAATTCTACTGGGGAGTAGCCCTTTGGTGTTATCCCCGTGTTTAAATAAACTGACGAAGATTTCTTATCTTTAATATAATTAACATCACGATACAAGTAGCGGCTGTTTTCCCGGATTTTATCCATCTCCGGTTTTTTAGCACTTTTGAATAAATCAACCGCTATTTGATTCTGATAACATCCTTCACCAATCATTTCTCGGTACATCAGGCGGTTAACATCCATTGCCTGTTCAATAATATCTAGCGTTCTGTTAGGATTCTCCGCTAGAGCTACAACAGATTGCATGAAGGGTTTGTACTCTGCTCTAATTGGTTTGGGCTTCTGGTCATCTTCCTGTTCAAATAAACTTTGATAATGGCTAGATACTTGCTCTAAATATTCTGATTTTTGTTCTAAAGTACCATAAGTGTTTAGTACCTCAATTTCTGATTCTAATGCCTCCAGTGCCGTCACTTGATTGTTGATTATGCCCACGCTGATGCTATCACTCATGTGGATAGCTATTTTTTCAAATGGGGGCTGGCTTCCATCGGTGGGATCATAAAATGATTGTTTTTTGAGCTTAACCGTGGGCGAATAGGCGTTTTGGGAAAGATTTCTTCGCTCTGCCTCTGCTGTTAAATTAGGATATAAGCTAGCTCTTGCCACACCAATGCAGTCACCATCGTAGTCTCGTGCTTGGCGTTCTGATTCGGTTTCTGCTGGGTCGATAAAATCAACATCGACCCCTCGCGCTTCTAACTCTGTAATTCTTTGCTGTATGCGCTTGTGGTCTTCGTCATTGACTACAATTATGCCTTCTAAGGGTTTACCATCTGGCCCTAACTGATCCTTAACATATTTATTATTAGAAACACACAAACCATTAGAGTTGAGGAAAGGAGAACGGAAGTTAAGAATTTTTTCTTGCTCATCAAGCCAAGAGATACAAATTTCACCATTTTTGAGTTCCTTGGAGGGAATAATCATTCCTCGGTCAAAAGTAAGCGTTTTCCCAACAGCAATATCTCGCCACTCACTTTGTACAAACCGATTTAATTCCTGTTTGACCTTCTCAGTTTCTAATAACTGCTGATGCCCAAGTAAATCGGATTTAATGAGTTTGTACATGAATAAGTCATCTTTAGTACTCTTGTCATCCAACTCCTCATCTGCATCTAAGCCATCATTTCTCTCTAAGTTTTTAACATCTGTTTCAATATTTGTGACTTCTCCTGTTTCTAATTTATTTTGGCTCAATGATTCTTTACGTTTTTCATATCTTTCACAATAGTAAGCAGCAACAATTCTTGGGTCATCTTGAATAGAGACTAATCTTTGAGCTTGTACCTCTAGTTCTTCGGCAAAATCTTTAAGCCCATGAGGGAAAGATGCCAACAATTGGGAGATAGACATCTGTCCTTTTTGAGATTGTCCTTTTTCGGCTAACCAAATATTTTGCTGATATAATCCTGGTTGAATCTGCGGTTTAGTAGCGCCTTTGGGTCTATCCTTGTCTGTTCCCTTAAAACTGCTTACGGGGAGAATTATGTCTATTTTTGGTTTGCTCTTAGGATCTGCATATTCTATTCTATCTAGTCTGTATGGTCGGAGTGTTCCTTTGCCAAAACGGTATTTAGTAGTATCCTCTCCAACTCCATCCACCCAACCAAATCGATGCTGAATTACACGATAGCTCTTATCTGCTTGGGATTCTCTTAAGGTTACTTTGTCATAAAGCTGTGTTGAAATCTGCCCATAACAATCGCCAACTAATTTATATGCTAAATCATTCGATAATATCCCTCCATTTACACCCCTGTTATCAGTAGAATCATCTACTACCAGAATGTTTAGTTTTTCGTGAATCGCATTTTTACAAGCCCCAAGGAAGATGGAACCATAAGCCCCCCGATCTTTACTATCTGGACAGATTTTTTGAATCGTTTCTAAACATTCCTTTTCTCCATAAAGTAAGCGAGTTTTTGAAGATAATAGTAAGATATGTCCATCTGGATGATTTTTTAAGTCTTCCTCTGTACTGTATTCATCTGAATGTCCAAAGGAGAATTTTTTATCAGGAAAGTAAAATTCCAGTAAAGTATTACTGAGATTTTCAGTTAAAATAGTTTGACGCTCATCTGTATAAATCCATTGATTGAGCCTGGGATCAAAATGTTTAATTTCCAGAGTCATGGTTTTAAGAAGTTAATGGAACTTGGTTAATATCTTGAGAGGTTTGTATGTCAAGAATTAAGCGTTGGATAAATATGCATAAGGAAGAATTCAATGCAGATGGAACTTTAAAAGATGAAGTAAGACAACAAAAATTATCTCTTGGCGCACATCCAGAAGCAGTCGATGACTACGCTCGTAGAGTAAAAGAAGAGTATGATGAGTGGAAGCACTTAGACGAGACTGATCCAGAGCCGTGGCCAATTTACACAGCCTACGATTTCTTCAGCGAACAAGAAAAAAAGGAGTTTAACCCAGATGGTTCTCTCAAATCTGAATATGTAGAATACGCTCAGAAAATTGGTATCAGTGAAAGTGCCCTCGAACAGCTTGAGTGGCGTAAGAAAATCGAGGTTGATGATTACAACAAAGTGTCTGCTAAATACGCAGAAAAGGGTATTAATTTTGGTGCATGGCAGATGAGAGGAAAGATTGAAGATAACAGAACCTACGCCCAACGCCGGATTCAGATGGAACAAGACCTGCGGAACTTTGAGGATGCTGACAGCTTACCTTTCGATAAGGACACCTCCTATTAAAGTCGGTGAGGTTAGGCTGTAAAGAAAGTTTTTATCCATCAAATACAGTGATTTTATCTGAATATGTGAAAAAAGCGATACCTACGGCGGTTAC
Source organism: Nostoc sp. UCD121 (assembly GCF_014222285.1). GTDB lineage: Bacteria > Cyanobacteriota > Cyanobacteriia > Cyanobacteriales > Nostocaceae > Nostoc. The sequence continues at coordinate 9,898 of NZ_JACKZS010000051.1, read as the reverse complement.
GCATCGTTAAGTAAAGCAGCGATCGCAGTTTCATAAATTGCGATCGCCTGTTGATAAGTTTCTAACGTCTTTTGCTCCTGCATAAAACTAATCCGCTACTAGATATTAAGGTTTACTTGTCACATAGCTCTTTGATAAAAGCATCAATCGCTTTCGCTGCTGAGGACTATCTAGACTTTCTGGAATGCAACTCAGAGCAATACAAAACATACTTGAAAACCTGACTAAAAATACAGATATCCAATGGCTTCAAAAGCTTGTAGGGAATGACTTATACCTGACTAAAAAAATTGCTTAGAGAAGAATTAACAGTATTTTCTCTTCTAATAAATTAATTATCTGCGCCGTTTAGGTTTACTCTTATTGCGCTCATACTCAGCAATAATATCCTTGGTCTGTTGTGGAAGAATCACACTTTTATTGTTAAATCGCATTTGATATACCAGATAACAGGGACTTTTGCGATCAGGACAGGAAAGATTTGTTGGCAGATTAATGATTGTTACTCCTGCAAAAGTCGCAGAAGCTAACATGGCAGAGCCAAAAAAGAAAATACCAGAGCGGCCAGAACCGACCCAACCACCGAGCCAAAAAACAAGTCCTTTGAACTGTTCAAAGCGTTTTTGACGAAGTTTTTGACGTTCTAGTTGTGCTTCGTTCCATGCCTGTATTTTTTCCAGCTTGTGGGCAGCTAATTTATTGGCTTTAGCATCGGAGGCTTTTTCGACTTGAATATAAATAGTGCGTTCTTTGGCTGCAATTTCTTGTTTTAATCGGTATTCGTTCCATTCTCTAATGCGTTGGGCGACAGCATCGGCGTGGGCGAAGAAGATGGTAAGGGTGTCGTCTCCCAAGTCACTCCAGATAACTGTGCCCTCTGCTGCTTTTTTTCGGCGATTCGAGCCATGATTCTTTCTTCTAATTGAGCGAAGAGGTTATTTTCAGAATCGCTCTGTTGTAATTTCAGTGCAACATTTTTAAGGTAAAGTGATTGAACTAACTCTGGGGCTTCTTCAGCCTGAGCAGCAGTAATTTTATCAATCAAGCTAGATAAATCTTCTCTTGCCGCTACAGCTTTTTCACTAACATTCTCAATGACTGCATCTAATTTTAATTGTTGAGAATTTTCGCTTTTACCTAGAGTTGTTAAGCTGGCTGCAACTTCTTCAAAGGATTTGTTTTGCTCTTTTATTGATTTGTAGGTTTCAAGAAAGCGTTCGCACTCATCTGGGCTATACTCATCTTGCTCAGATAGTCCGCAGACTTGGAAAATTAATAAAGCCTGAGAAAGTGCGATTTTATAGCCTCTTTCACGAGCAATAACTAGTAATTCAGTAATATCTAATGGTAATTGGCCTTTTTTCCCTTGTTTTTTCCCTCCATTCTTCGTTGACGACGAGGAATTTCCCTGAGTTTCTGACAGTGCATTGTCAACAATTGGAGATAATAGAGCCATTACTTCCTCATCATTTCCACCCTGCTCAATTAAGGTGCGACATTCACGAAACCTGTCTGCATCATTCTCGGTATACAACTCTTTTTCAGGTATCCCACTCAAGCGTAAAGTCCGGCTAATTTCGGATGGTGAGAGGTTGTTAAAAAGTTCTTGTGGTTGATACATAATCATGCACTCCTAGTTAAAAAGCCTGAAACGAGATATTTGCGTTAATGAAAAAGATGCTAAGAAAGGAGCAATGCGTCAAATCAATTCAAAAAATGGTCAGTCCTAAAAAGGATTTAACCAGTCAGTTTCCGACTCCAATTCTTCTGGTACAGGAGTTCTGGCTATTTGTAATGGTTCTTTGACTGAAGTCTTGGATATTGGTAATGGTGATGATTGTATTAGCTGTAGTGGCTGTGATTGATTAGAGGCTACTGCAATCATCGGCGTTCCTTGAGAGGGGATTTCTCCCAGCAGTCCCATCAGATATGAAGAGTGGAGTTGAAGGCGGTAAAGACAAGCACGAATGTGTGGCTCTAAATCCACTGATTGATCCATAGCTTGATAAGCTAAAGGCAACCAATAACTGCTAATGGCAATCATCGCCATATCCCTAGCAGGATAAAGAGTATTCTTGGAATTTAGATACTTAATTACCACCGCTTCGGAGCTATCAGCCTTAACTCTACTTCGTAAGCGAAACTCAACATCTGAAAACATTTCATTATTCCTCTCTTCACAAGCAAATTACTATTACGAATTACGTAAAGCCTGCGGCATAGCTCCGCTTAGAGCGTAGCGGTAGCGACGCAGGAGCGTCATTACGAATTACGAAATGTAGCGTGTTGGTAACGAAACAATCCATATACATCAGTGAAACGCAAGCACAAGGCATCTTTTTTAATCGGCAGGTTAAAAGCTAAACGCACATCCTCAGATAATTCTGCTGCCCATGAAATGTCGGTATGAGTAAACAAATTTTTCAACTCCGAACCTAAATATTCCGACGTTCCACCACCAATAATGACTTGCTCAATATGGGCAGGAATATTAATCTTGAGCCAAGTGGATACCCTTTCCCAGTATTCTTTACGAGATAAGTCAGCCACTTCAATAATTTGTGCTATCTCCTCAACCTTAAAATCAGACTTCTTGCTCCGAGCCAAAGGTTTGCAGTATCTCGGTTTCAATGTCGGTCCTGATAGATGAACAGCCTTTAACAGATCATGTAAGTTTTGCCCTGATGTTCGGCTTTTGATTCTCTCCAGCATCCACGCCAAGCCCAGTCCTTCCGTCTTTCCAGTTGAGATACCACGCTCAAAGATTACGGCTGATATATCCCGAAAACCCAGCATCACCACAGCAATGTTCATTTTATTGAAATCTGTGCCAAGTTTTTTACTTCGCGTCAATATCAGTCCCCCACCTTCAGGCAAGCACTGAAAGTTAATCAGATTTATACAAAATTGTTTCCCTCGAAAGCTAAAGCTAGACAGTGCCTTACTTAAACCCCTCTCCAATCTCTCTCTATCTTCCCACTCCCCATAAGGCAATAGTAGTCCCAAGGATAAATCAAAGTTTGCCTTCAAAGAATCTCTAATCGCTATTGCCCCCACTGCTGCCAAAGTTTTTGGAATCGCGTTCTCATACTTGAGTTCTAAAAAATTGATTCGCGCTTCAAAATACTTTTGTGCCAAAAACCCAACCGCATAATATTCTTCGTTGTACTCTATCCACGCTTCATTCTCTGGATTGGGCCGATTCATTTGCCCAGACTCATATAAATCCAACGAATCTTTGGAAATCTTAATTAACTCTGGTTCCATACACAGCAATTCTGACTTGTACGGAATCTCCGAGAGAACACGATAAACCATCTTCGTCATTGAAGTTCCCGGATCAAGACTCAACATTAAATCCACAAGAAAATTTCTCCCTGTTTTTGACCCTTTTTTTCTCTATCTAATTGATAATTACTCTCAAAATAAACCGCTCAAACCGTGATTATTTCCACATTTACGAAGAAAGATTACAGTTTTGGCACTAATTCTTGACTTTTCATGAATTCGTGAATCTGAGAGAAAATCTCCACAAAATCTCCAAATTCCCAATTTTAACCAATTACATTCAACATCTCCCAATATCTAAACAACATCTTTCAAATCTCCAATTCATTTCTTACCTTTTCAACTATTCAACATCATCCAGTCACAAAATTGTCATTAGCTTAATATTTTCCAACAATTCCTAAGACTTCCCAAGACTTCCTAGTACTTCCCAACACTTCCCAATGTTTTCAAGGATTCTCCCAATTATCTAGTAATTACCTTAAATAACCACAACCCCTGGAATCCATCTTTTTCTGACGCACAGTACGCCATATTTGGCGGAAAGAATGCTCGATTTTTTGCTATATTAAATGGCATGAGCAATCAGGAATAAAAAATTGTTGAAGTCTAAGTCTCACCAAGTTTTTTTAACTCGACATCAAACAGAAGTAAGTTTGATGCCGGTGATTAACAAGGAATTCAATAGTTATTGGCAATTGCGAAATTTCACAAACATTAAGTTATGTAAACCCCATAGCAGAGGTGAGCCATGCTAACAGCGGCTAACGTCTCAAGTGAGATGGCGGTGAACTACTTCATCAAGAATTACTATCACCAAGGAAAGTCGCTTTGGAGTGGTCAAGGTGCTAAAAAGTTGGGGTTGTCAGGGGCAGTCGATGACGAAGAAGCTTTTAAAAATATCATTGAGGGGCTTACGCTTGATGGTCGTGAGGTATTGAATGCCAGAGTAGTCAAAGAAAAGGGGAAAGGATTTGAACGCAGAGCCGCATTAGACTGTACATTTTCAGCGCCCAAAAGTGTGAGCTTGATGGCATTGGTTGGTGGGGATACACGGTTAATCGATGCCCATGATCAGGCGCTAAAAGAAACCCTGGAGCTAATAGAGCAGCGTTACGCCTATACCAGAGTGACTTCGGACAATGGCAGACATAGAATTAAAACTGGTAACTTGGTCGTCGCGCAGTTCTCTCACATCGAAAGCCGGGATTTAGACCCACATCTGCACACCCATTGTTTGCTGATGAACATGACCCAAACTCCAGATGGTAGGTGGTTGAGTTTGGGGAACAACGAGATATTCGCCAATAAGAAATTCTTAGGAATGGCGTATCAAAGTTATCTGGCGCGTGAAGTACTCAAACTTGGGTATGAAATAGAACTCCGCAAACACGGGCAGTTTGACATCAAAGGGTTTTTGGAGAAAGATTTAGAAACCTTTTCTAAGCGGCGGCAACAAATAATCGCTCTTGCTGGGGCTAATTCAAGTTGGGCAGAGCGTGAGAAAATTTGGGATGATACCCGCCAGCGTAAGGAAAAGTTACCAGAGTCAGAGTTAAAAGCTTACTGGGTTGAAGAAGCAGCGGCGCTAGGAATTACCTTTGTCAAACCTGGGGAAGCTTGGGAGAATGTACCAGCCAATGATTTGAATTTGAGTCACGTTTTGAATTTAGCGATCGCTCACTGCTCAGAAAGGAATGTAGCATTTACCCAGGAAGACTTAGAAAAATTCGTCCTAGAAGAACGTTTAGCCACTGATGTAACAGCCATTGAGCCATTGATAAAATCCCACCAGGAGTTAATCGGCTTGCCAGGTTTAACTCATCAATTTACAACGATGACAGCAGTCCGGCGGGAGTTGGCGACAATAGAGTTAATGCAGCAGACACAAGGCAACGTTAACCCAATTTCGCACCCGGAAGTAGTTGAAAGCCTCTTGGAGAATACTTTACTGAACAAAGGGCAACGGGAAGCGGTAGAATTAGCTGCAACTACATCTGACCAATTCATTGCATGGCAGGGAGTAGCTGGTGCTGGGAAAACTTTTGCTCTTAAAGAACTCAAAGCGATCGCAAGGGATGCCGGCTACACTATTATTGGCTTCGCCCCTAGTTCCTCTGCTGCTAAGGTTTTGAGCGAAGAGTTAAAAATTCAGTCTGAGACTGTTGCTCGATTACTGGTTTCGGAACCACCACCACAGATTGAACCAAATCAAATCTGGATTGTGGACGAAGCGGGTTTACTCAGTGCTAAGGATGCCCATGCACTCCTACAAAGAGCAACCTTACTTAAAGCTAGGGTGATTTTAGTCGGTGACACTCGGCAGTTGTCAGCAGTATCAGCAGGTAATCCCTTCAAATCCTTGCAGCAAGCAGGAATTAAAACCGCACACCTCAATGAATCGTTGCGCCAAAAAGACCCTCAACTAAAATTAGCAGTAGATTTAATTGCTGATGGCAGGATTGAAGCTGGTTTTGAACGACTAGAAGCCAACGGTTCCATACTTTCTATAGATAGTTTTTCCAAAATAGAGCAGATCGCCAATGATTATATAGTAGGGACACCAGAGCAGCGACTCAAAACTCTTGTGTTAGCTGGAACAAATACAGAAAGACTTGCCCTTACCCAAGCGATTCGCTCGAAGCTCAAGGGTGAAGGAACTTTGGGAGAAACTGCAACTATCACCCAATTGCAAACCAAAAATCTGACAAAAGTACAGATGCGGTTTGCCCATAACTTTGAAATTGGTGATGTGGTCATGCCGACACGGGATTACAAACGCCGGGGGCTTTCTAAAGGCAAATTATATGAAGTGGTAGGTCGAACTACTGATAAGTTGACCCTAATTGGTGATAATGGTCAGGTAATGGATGTAGACACGGCTTTTGAGAAAGCGGTTTACCAGAGTCACCAGATTGAAATTGCTGTGGGCGATCGCTTGCAATGGAAGAAAAACGATCGGCAATTGGGACGACGCAACGGGCAGGAATTTACTGTAACAGCCATCGACCTGAATATAGTCCAGATTAAATATGCTGATGAGCGTACTGAACACATTAGTTTGGCACAGGCGCAAAACTTAGACTATGCCCTTGTGAGTACAACATATAGTAGTCAGGGGAAAACTGCGGATCGGGTGTTAATTTCGGCAGATTTCACTATGGGACAGGAAAGTTTTTATGTTGCTGCCAGCCGTGCAAGGCATGAATTAAAGATTTACACCGAAGATCCAACGCGATTGGTAGAGTTGGCGCAACAGTCCAAAGCCAAAGAGAATGCTTTGGAATTGCTACGAAAACAAATTCAGAAATCGACTTTCAAGCAGCACCAAGCAATAACTATAAATATAAGTGCCCCTTTTGAGAAGCCAGTACTAAAACAAGAGACGACAGTATCTACTCCAAATGTCGGGCCAATTGTGAAATCAGTTGCATCTAGCCGAACAACAAGCCATGATTCATCAATAAAAGTACCGAAAGTCTTGCCCGTCTTGAAAGAGACACCAAATTATAATACTGTTGAATCGGTTTTCTCTAAGCCAGTACTGAAATCTGCTGTCCCAACAGAAGCGTTTTGGACACCACATCATACTAAAGACATTCCCAATTTTATTGAACCAAAGGATTGGCAAGAGTTTGAAAATAGTGCCATTCATCCCGATATTACAGCATTGAACTTTGAAAGTCTTCAGTTTAACTATGCAGGTGGTGAGCATGAAGCCTGGGAACGGCTCATGGTCAGCGAAAAGCTGAATCGAACAAATACAGGACGGCTAACAGATGGTTTTATAAGGGCATATTCACATCTTGATGCTGGCGGTTGGTGGTGTGATGCTGGAGTTGATGCGCGTTCATTTGCTGACTTAAAGCCAGGTGAGAAACCGCCGATTAAACGATGGGGATGCTACAAGCCAAATCAACCAAGATCCAAAAAAGATGAGTCTGGGCAAATAATTGAAGGGAAATTCATTAAATATGAGCATCCCCCAAAAGTTGAATTAAGTATCTTCTTGCTAGATGTCCCTGACGATATTGCCGAACGCATTTACTCCAAACACAAGGTGAACCCCAGTGATAGCGATCGCCAATCAGGATTTTGGTACTGTGTTTGGAAGCACAACATCCCGTGTGCGATCGCAGAAGGCGCGAAAAAAGCAGCCAGTCTGTTGAGTCAGGGTCATGCTGCCATTGGGCTACCTGGGATTTCATCGGGATACCGAACTCCCAAAGATGAGTTTGGTAAAAAAATCGGTAAGTCTTACCTACATGAGGAATTAGCGGTTTTCGCCACACCAGGGAGAGTTTTCAAGTTCTGCTTTGACTACGAAACCAAGCCTGAAACTAAGCTCCATATCGAGCGAGATATTTCCGTGACTGGAAGATTGTTACAAGAAGCTGGAGCAAGAGTAAAAGTTGTCAGCTTGCCAGGGCCTTCTAAAGGTGTTGATGATTTCATAGTCGCAAGTGGGCCACTAGCTTACGAGAAATTGAGTCATGAAGCAAAGCGTTTAAGAGACTGGCAACAGCACAATCAACGCTTGTTGAGTGCGGCTTTTCCACCACCGCCTCATCTGACACCAGAACAACGTTCTATACAACTTGAGGGAACAGGCAACAGGGAACGGGCAGCAGGGAATGACAAATTGGATCTCTTACCAACACACAAGGAAGAGGAAATAGAAAAAACTGTTGCCTGTTCCCCATTGCCTGTTCCCTATCTTTTACAAAATAAACCACAGGTACAAACCCATGACTTTAACCAACGACAACAACCCAACACAGATACAGTTGCTAACCGAGAAGATAGAGCAATTGACCCAGAGAATCGAGCAGTTACAAACCAACAGCCAGCAGATGAGCGAACTAATCAAGTTATTAGAAACGAGTCAAACCGAGAAACTAACCGAAATGAGTGCGAGTCACGCGAATTTCTTGCAGCAATTAACCGAGATGCTGAACTCGAAAAAGTCTTCGAGCATGGAGACGATATTGCAGGAATTAACCAAAGCTCTACAGATGATGGGCTTCGAGGTCAACGAACAGAGAAACTCTCAAGACAAGTTAACGGACAAAATTCAACAATTTTTAATAGAGAAGCAAGTTATGTCCATTCTTCACAACCAGCCACCAGACAACTCTTAAATACAATCTCCGATTATGTTGAGCAATCAGCTATTGAGTCTGCTTTAACCCAAACAGTATTAGGGCTAACAGAACAACTTTCTCAATCTCATCAACAACTTGTCATTGCTAAAAGTACATTCAATGAGTTTGAAACAGCATTGACGGCTGAGTTGCAATCTTATGCAGAAAATAAAGCTATTCTGTCAATCTCTGATTATGTTGAGCAATCAGCTATCGAGTCTGCTTTAAACCAATCAGTATTAGGATTGACAGAGCAACTTTCTCAATCTCATCAACAACTTGTTGCTGCTAAAAGTACATTCAATGAGTTTGAAATAGCATTGACGGCTGAGTTGCAATCTCATGCACAAGACAAAGCCATTTTGTCAATATCTGATTATATTGAACAATCAGCTATCGAGTCTACTTTGACCCAAACAATATTAGGATTAACAGAACAACTTTCTCAATCTCATCAACAACTTGTTACTGCTAAAAGTACATTCAATGACTTTGAAACAGCATTGACAACTGAGTTGCAATCTCATGTAGAGAAGAGAGCTATTTTATCCACCTCTAACTCTGTTGAGCAATCAGCTACTGAGTCAACCTTAGCTAAAACATTACTAGCAGAATTAAAGTTGCATCTCAAACAGATGATTCAGGGTTTAGATATTGAAAGATTGGCAGAAGTAGTTATGGAAGTAGGAAAATATGTCAAAGGTGAAAAGGTAACAGGAGCAAAGGTCAGCGAGTTATTTACGAGTGTTACAACTGATGCAAAAGTATTGACTTTTGAGGAGAAAATGAACATCGTTAGGCAACTGATTAGAGATGACAAACCATCGATTCTGAAGAGATTGAAAATAAACCCTCAACAATCAGATGATAACGGGGAGCATCTACAGTTTCGACGCTAACTTATCAGTTATCAGATATTTCCATTAACTCATTCATAGGTTAGTTGTTCACTGATAACTGTTCACTGTTTTAATTGGTATTGTTATTCCCACTATTTTTAACTGCTTACCTAAGACAAAATTTACTAGTTTCTGACCGCTCACTAAGATTATTTTGTCGGAGCGACGAATCAATTGTTTTGATAACTGTCCAGTTATGCCAGTATGCACGAAGAATCCACCATTAGCTCCTTCTCCTTCAATACAGCATACGAAATCTTTGATGTGTTTTGGGCTAATGTAATCAGCGTAACGCTTAACCTGGATTACATAAAGCTTTCCCAAAATCAACACTCGACCATCTATCCCGCCGTCACCAGTGTACCTTGCCAGCCCTGTTCAAAGCAGCAAGTAAGTACCAATTCTTCAAAAACGTAAGGCGATATCCTGCGTAGCGTAGCGATTACTACTGGCAATTTGGCTAATTGAGTTCTGCTACGAAGCTCAAGTAATACCAAGTTGCGATAGATAGTATTATTTAGGGGAAGTAAAATCGGTGTACAGCGATGCCTCGTACTCGAATTAAGA